>CALWPV010000098.1 GCA_944383515.1 uncultured Clostridia bacterium | reverse complement strand
GTTATTGTATTCGATGTCTATCAGAAGGCCGAAGCGATCCTCGAACGGAACATTCTTCGTCTTGGGGTCATCCCTTTATGTGATAAAGGCATCTGACATAGAAGTCAGTCGCATTTCAATAAGTTTGTCGATTGTACTTTGATTGGTCATGGTTCTTACCTCCTGTAGTAGTCAGCACCACTTGTGATAGCGTGCTTGTTCTGAGTTGATGCAGAGTTGGGATCCTGCAGATCTGGTTCCATCTTGTCCTGCCCGGCTGCCAAGATGTTTTGGCCATACAGACGGCGGTGGGAGGCAATGCGGTTGTGATTGTAAAAGATTTCGGTACTCGTGTCGGTTATCCGCACATCTACCTTACGTTTAATAAATTCGTAAGGAACGGAGTATAGCATTCCGTCGACGGATATGTGATAATTGAATTGAACGGTGGCTTTTTTCCATTCCGCCAGTTCATAGGGGGTAGCCGGGAGCTTGGCCAGTAATGGCAGTTCTTCATTGCGGAAGATCTCGTATCGGGTACCCTCTTTCTTTTGGAAAGGACGGTGTACGAATTCCTTCAGCTTCCTGCGAATAGTCTTATTCAGCTCAGCCAGCGCAAAGAATTGCTCATTACGGAGCGCTGCTGCGATCCAGGTAGAAATGACACCTACAGAACCCTCGACATTGGGCTTGTCCTTCGGTGCCCGGACGCGGGCTGGAATGATAGCCGTGTTGTAGTGATCAACCATTTCATGATAGATGGTGTTGAGCTCCTGATTGTACCAGTTGTTATTGTGGATCACTGCAGTCGTGGTATTATCTGGTACCAGAATACGGGTTACACCTCCGAAGTACTCATTTCAGCTGTAACACATGTATTGTAATCCTACAAAATTTAATTGCAAATTATATTTCTTTCCTTGACATAAAGACAATTTTTAAATATGATCAAACAATATATAAAAAGTAGGAGGAGTAATACATGATTAAGGTACAAAACCTAAGCAAAGACTATGTAGTCAAGCTGAAAGAGAAGGGGCTAAAAGGTATGGCTAAGAGTCTCATTCATACCGAAAAGAAAATAGTCCATGCCGTTCAGAATGTAAACTTTTCTATTGGCGAGGGAGAGCTGGTGGGGTATATTGGCCCTAACGGCGCAGGTAAGTCTACCACTATAAAAATGCTCTGTGGTATTTTGCAGCCTACAGGGGGCTCAGTGTCGGTTTGCGGCATTACCCCTTCTAAAAATCGCATTCAGAATGCGCTGAATGTAGGCGCCGTTTTTGGGCAAAAAACACAGCTTTGGTGGGATCTTCCGGTGCGCGAGACCTTTGAGCTGTTAAAACGCATGTATTCCATTCCCGATGCGGTGTACCAAAAGAACATGAAAGACTTTACCGAATACTTAGAGTTAACCGGATTCGTAGATCAGCCCGTGCGGCAGCTTTCTTTGGGGCAGCGGATGCGCTGCGAAATTGCGGCGTCGCTGCTGCATTCTCCCAAGGTACTTTATCTCGACGAGCCAACCATAGGGCTCGATATTAATGTAAAAATTAAAATGCGTGAATTTATTAAGCGTATTAACGCGGAGCGCGGCGTCACCATTATCTTGACCACGCACGATCTGCAAGACATTGAGGAGCTGGCCAAGCGTATTATTGTGATTAACCATGGCACGGTTGGGTTTGACGGTTCCATGAAGGAACTGGCCGCGCGTTACGCGGGCGGCCAGCATACGGTAAGCTTTACGCTGGACGACGAGGTAGAAACCATTATGCTTCCGGAAGGTATGCAGGGGCACTACAGTCTAAAAAAAGACGGGTATCATGTGACCATTACGCACGATGCTGCGCTTCCGGCTTCTGATATTATTACCGCGGTGGTAACGCAGTATCATATTTCAGACATCGATATTAAAGGGCCTCAGATTGAGGACGTGGTATTGGAGGTGTATCAGCAGTGAACGCGCGGCAGGGTCTTTTAAAACGGTATATGGCGCTGCTGAAAATGGAAGTGGAGCAAACCATGGCCTACCGGTTTTCGTTTTTTACTTCCTTTTTAGCGCAAATTGTTAAGACACTGGTTATGCTGGCCGTTTGGATTGCAGTGTATCAGCGCAGGGAAACTGTGGCCGGCTTTAGCTACAGCATGATGCTGACGTACCTGCTTATATCGCAGAGCGTGAATAATGTATATGGATTTATGAACGATGCCGAGCGGCCTATTTCTAAAAAAATCAGGCAGGGAACTATTGGCTTCGATCTGCTCAAGCCCGTTAACTTTGTCACGGCCAGGCTCATGGAAAATGTGGGGAAAACCACGCTGCAGCTGATTTTCGCAGTGCTCATGTTTTTAGTGTTTAAACTGTGCATGCCGAGTTTGGCGCTGCCTCAGAGTCCGCTCATGGCGCTGCTGTTTGCCGTAAGTTTAGTGGCTGGGTATTTAATTATGACCTTTACCAGTCTGATTAGCGGGCTGGGCACGTTTTGGCTTATGAATGACTGGGGCCTGCGGAATGCGAAAAACGCGATCATTCAGTTTTTTAGCGGAGCGCTGGCGCCGCTCAGCATGCTGCCGGGCTGGATGCAGGGCGTTATGAATGTGCTTCCCTTCAAAGGCATTGTCTATGTGCCCACCATGATCTACATGGGACAGTACGATGTAGCAAGCGCCCTTGGGCAAATCGCGGTGCAGCTTGTGTGGGTTGTCATTATGTATGCGTTAACCCGTCTTACTTTTGGACTGGCTATTAAGAAAATCAGTATTAACGGCGGCTGAGAAGGGAGAAACAAAGAATGAAACGATTGATTTTTTATGTAAAACTGTACCCGTACTTTGTCTCCCGCAGTGTGCAGGCGCGTATGACCTATAAAGCGGATTTCAATTTGGGCGTACTGGCTTCTATGTTAATGCAGGCGCTTGGTTTTGTCTTTATATGGGCCGTATTTCGTGAAGTACCCGAAATGAACGGGTGGACTTTTGACCAAATGATGTTTGTCTACGGCATGAGCGCCATATGTTTAGGTCTGAACGAATTTTTGTTTGCCGGAACCTGGGCAGTGGGCGGTTATGTGCAGGAAGGAAGCTTAGACCGGCTTTTGCTGCGGCCGGTAAGCACCATGTTTTCTGTTATGGCGGCTGATGTCACGCTGCACGGCATTGGTTCGGCTATTTTCGGCCTGGTCATTTGCGTGGTTTCCCTCGTCAATTTGCAGCTGGAGCTAACGCTGGTAACCCTTCTTTTCTGGATTGTTGCCATGGTTTGCGGAACTTTAGTTTATTTCGCCATTAACATGATCTGCGCCACGCTGGCGTTTTGGATTACCGATACAGGCAGCGCCATGATGCTACTGCAAAATGTTTCCGAGTTTAGTAAATACCCTACGGCCATTTATCAGCGCTTCCTGCAGATTATATTAAGCTTTGTTATTCCTTTTGCCTTTACCAGCTATTACCCCTCTGTTTTTGTTTTAGGTATGAGCCATAACCCCATATACTGGCTGGGAACCATACTGGCGGCTGTGGTGTTAGTGCTGCTCAGCGTTTTGTTTTGGCGCTATGCGCTTTCTAAATATCAGAGCGCAGGCGGCTGAAAACAAATACAGAGAAGTACTCGCAGCTTACGCGAAAGAATAAAGCAGGCGTGCAAAAAGCCGCTGCCGAAGAAGAACCATTCGTCTTCTAGGCAGCGGCTTTTTTATACTTCAAATCCGCGGGTCAAATCTTCCAGGGTATCGCGGCGGCGAATCAGGCGGGACGTACCGGCCTGGTCAATCAGTACCTCCGCCGGGCGCAGCCGGTTATTATAATTAGAAGCCATGCTGTATCCATAGGCGCCGGCGTCATGGATGCAGACCAGATCTTCTTCCCGCATGGCGGGAAGCATACGGTCGTGCGCCAGAATATCGCCCGATTCACAGATGTTGCCAACTACCGTGTAAGGGCGCAGACTGTCTGTATGATCAGAGCCGTCTCGGCTGAGAATTTCGATTTCGTGGTAAGAGCCGTAGAGCATGGGGCGGGCCAGCACATTGAAGCCAATGTCGGTACCGCAGTATACATGCCCATAATTTTCTTTAACGGCCTGTACGGTTCCGAGCAGCACACAGCATTCGGCAGCTAAATAACGCCCGGGTTCAATTTTAAATAAAACAGGAGAGCCGTAGCGCGCGGCAAAGTCTTCCATTAGGGCGCTAAGCTTGGCGCCCAGGCTGGCCAGATCAAGACGCGACTGCGTGCGCTCATAGGGCATGCCAAAACCGCCGCCCAGATCAATAAACGCAAGGCCAGGAAAATCCATGGCCAGAGCTAGCAGCGCGCGTACGCCTTCTAAGTACGGTTCTTCCTCTAAGAAGAACGAGCCGATATGCTGATTGAGCCCCACCAGGCGCAGCTCATAGGTTTGCAAAATTTCGCGGACGCGGGGAAAGTCTGCGGGGCAAATCGCAAATTTGGTTTTTTCGCCGCCGGTAATCACTTTGTCGCTGTGCCCTGCGCCAACGCCGGAGTTAACGCGAATGCACACCGGGTGGCTCGGAAAGTGGCGGCCAAAGCGCTCGAGCTGCGAAAGAGAATCAATGCTTACCATAATGCCGCGGGATACGGCATAGGCCATTTCTTCGGTAGACACATTGTTGCTAATATAAAAAATTTCGTCTGGCGTAAAGCCTGCCAGCTCTTCTAAATAGATTTCGCCGGGCGACATGGCGTCGACATGCAGGCCTTCTTCCCGCGCGATACGCAGCAGCGTTAAATTACTATTAGCTTTAACGCTGTAATTAACCTTAAAATGCGGGTAGGTTACTAGGTGCGACATTTCTCGGCAGCGCTCCCGAAAAACGCGTTCATTATAAACATATAAAGGGCTTCCGTATTGCTCCAATAAGGCAAAAGGCGAAAGGCCTTCAAAAAAATGGGTATCTTTCATAGGCTTCCTCAACTTTTGGTAAACTTGTATACACGAAGTGCAGGCGCTCCAGGTATACAGTAAGAAACGCCGCCAAGACAGGCCGGCTGGCGCCTTGCTGCGCCGGCGGCCTGCTTAGCAGCGCCATTGCTGTCATAACGCGTTTATTATACAAGGAAAAAAGGCACTTGTAAATACCTTTTTCACCAAAACATGAGGTGACAGAAACCTAAAAATATAGTATACTAAGAAAGTCGAAGATAAGGAGGGCCGTATGGATCTATTTGAGTATAACGCAGCTAATGAATTAAAAAAATCGAGTCCGCTGGCATATCGCATGCGGCCGGAAACGCTAGACGAATTTGTAGGGCAAACGCATATTATTGGCAAAGGAAAATTACTATACCGGGCCATTATGGCCGATCAGCTGGGATCCGTCATTTTCTATGGGCCGCCCGGCACGGGCAAAACAACGCTGGCGCGCATTATTGCCGGTACAACCAAAGCAGAGTTTTATCAGCTTAACGCGGTAACGGCAGGTAAAAAGGACATAGAATCTGTTATTGAAAAAGCGCGCACAGCGCTGGGCATGACAGGGCGGCGCACCATTCTTTTTATTGACGAAATTCACCGCTTTAATAAGGCGCAGCAAGACGCGCTGCTTCCGGCGGTGGAAGAAGGCGTCATTACGCTCATTGGCGCAACAACTGAAAACCCCTATTTCGAGGTGAACAGCGCGCTGCTTTCCCGCTCGCGTATTTTTCAGCTTAAACCACTGACAACAGAAGAAATTGAGACGCTGTTAGATCGCGCGGTGCGCGATGAAGAGAAGGGGGTAGGCGCAATGCACGGCACGCTCACTCAGGAGGCGCGGCATTTTTTGGCCGAAACCGCCGCGGGCGACGCGCGCAGCGCGCTAAGCGCTTTGGAGCTTGGCTTTTTAACAACGCCTCGCCGGCCGGACGGCACATTGGTTATCGATCTGGCCGAAGCCGAGGAATGCATACAGAAAAAAGCGTTTCGGTTCGATAAAAACGGCGACGCCCATTACGACGTGCTGAGCGCTTTTCAAAAATCCATTCGCGGCAGCGATCCTGACGCGGCCATTCATTACCTGGCCAGGCTCATTGAAGGCGCCGATCTTAAATCGATTTGCCGCCGCCTGCTTGTGATTGCCTCAGAAGACGTGGGTCTGGCGTACCCAAGCGCCATTAGTATTGTCAAAAGCTGTGTAGACGCCGCTGTGCAAGTGGGCCTGCCGGAAGCGCAGATCAATTTGGCGCATGCCGTGTTAGTGCTGGCCACGGCGCCCAAGTCTAATTCGGCGGTTCGAGCCATTGGCGCCGCCTTAAGCGATATTCAAACCCGCGATGTGGGCGAGGTACCGCCGCACCTGCGCGACGCGCATTATAGCGGCAGCGTTAAGCTGGGGCATGGGCAGGGGTATCTGTACCCCCATGACTACCCGGGACATTATGTTAAGCAGCAGTACCTGCCAGACGCGCTGGTGGGCACGCGGTATTATGAGCCTGCCGACAACAAAACCGAGCGGGCCATTCGCGAATATTTAGGGAAACTCAAACATGAAACATAAAATATTTTGGAAGGAAGTAAGACGAAGCATTTACCATAGTCTGGGGCGCTTTTTAGCCATTGCCTGCATTGTAGCGCTGGGCGCCGGATTTTTAGCCGGCCTTATGGCTTGTCGCCCCGTTATGGAAACCACGGTGAGCAACTATATGGAAGCTTCGCAGTATATGGACTTCAAAATTCAGTCTACGCTGGGGCTTACCGAAGAAGATATAAAGGCACTGCAAGAAACCGAAGGCATAAGCGCTGTGGAAGCGTCGCAGCAGCTAGATCTTCTGACCAACATAACCGGTAAAGAAGGCGAAGCAGTGGTCCGTTTTGCCGGCTTGCCGGCCAAAATGAACCAGCTCGTTCTAATGGAGGGCCGGATGCCGGAGTCAGAAGGCGAGTGCGTGGTGAATCCGGGCAAGCATTCCAGCGGCGGCGTGCATGTAGGTGATCAGGTGACTGTGCTGGAAGAAGGGCTCGCGCATAAGACCTATACGGTGGTGGGCCTGGTGAATAGCGCGCAGTATTTGAGCATGACGCTGGGCACCACAACGAAAGGAAGCGGCAGTCTGGATTATATTGCCTATGTGCCGTTAGAGGAATTTGAGTCGGAGTATTATACGATTGCGTACATAAAGGCTACCGCGCTAGAAGGAGTTAGCGCATTTTCAAGCGCCTATGAAGAGGCGGCGGATCAGGTGCAGGAAACGCTAGAGAGCGTGGCCAGCGAGCGGATTCAGACGCGGTATGAGCAAATGCTGCTGGAAGCGGGCGAGCAGCTTTCTGAGGCGCGCGATCAGTATTTGGAAGAAAAATCGAAGATAGAAAGCGAGCTGGTGCAGGCCGGGCAGGAGGTTAGCAGCTATGAGAAAGAGCTGGCCGATAGCCAGAAGCAGATGGAGCAGGGGCAGCAGCAATATGAGGCGGGCACGGCAGCGCTGGCGCAGGGCTGGCAAACGTATGAAAGCAGTTACAACGCGTTTACGGCGCGGAGGGATCAGACCTACAGCAATTTGCAGCAGCTAAGCGAGCAGCTTACGGCGGCGCAGGCCGAGCTGGACCAGGCCGGTGAGCAGCTGGCGGCAAAAGGGGCCGAGCTTACCGAGGCCAAGGAGCAGCTTGACGCGGCAAAAACAGAGCTGGAAACAGTAAAAGCAGAGCTTGACGCGCAGAGCGCCGCGCTGGATCAGGCAGCGGCGGAGCTCGATGCGGCGTATCAGCAGTTACAGGAGAAGAAGCCGGCCATGACGCCGGAAGACTATGAAAAGGCTCTTTTGGCGTGGCAGGAAGAGAGCGACGCATTCTATGCGCAGCAGCGGGAACTGGCGCAGGGCCTGGCAGAGTGGCAGGCACGGCAAGAGGAGCTGACGGCGCAGGAAGAAGAGCTCAGTGAGGCTACGGCGGCTTACGAAACGCAGCAAGCGCAGCTAACAGCGCGCGGCGCGCAGCTTGCGGAGCAATGGCAAAACTACGAAAATACACGCGCGCAGGCATTATCGCAGCTGGAGAGCGCTGAGCAGCAGTTGGAGAACCTGCGACAAACGCTGCTGCAAAGGCAGAGCGAGCTGGAAGAGTCGCAGGCGCTGTTAACAGAAAGCGAGCAGGCACTGGAAACGGCTCGCGAGGAGCTGAAGGAAAATCAGGAATTGCTTGCGCAGAGTCAGCAGCAGGCGGATCAAGAGCTGGAAAGCGCTCTTGCTGCAATTGAAAGCGGAGAGCAGCAGCTGGCGGATATTCCCAAAGCGCAGTGGTATGTGCTGGGGCGTAGCATGGACGAGAGCTTCATAAGTTTTAAAAACGACGCGCAGCGTATGGGGAAAATTGCTACGGTATTTCCCTGGATGTTTTTCATAGTGGCGGCTCTGGTTTCGCTGACAACCATGACTCGTATGGTAGAAGAACAGCGCCAGCAAATTGGCACCTATAAGGCGCTGGGCATTGGTAACCGGCAGATTCTTGGTAAATATTTGGTGTATGCGGGTAGCGCCAGTTTGTTTGGCGCGGCGCTAGGCATTGGCGTAGGGTTTCAGGTACTGCCGCGTGTGGTATGCGCCGCCTATGGCGTCATGTATATGCTGCCTCAAACGCAGGTTCAGTTTTATGTGCCTTTGGCCCTGCTTTCCGGCGTTACGGCTCTTTTGTGTACGCTGGGCGCGACGCTGGCCGCGTGTCTTAGGTGCCTGCGCAGCCGTCCGGCCGCGCTTATGGTGCCGGAGGCGCCGAAGGCCGGAAAACGCATTTGGCTAGAAAAAATCACGCCGCTGTGGAACCGGCTTAGCTTTATTCGCAAGGTAACGGCGCGCAATCTATTTCGCTATAAGAAGCGGTTTTTCATGACGGTCATTGGCATTGCCGGGTGCACCGGCCTTTTGCTTACGGGCTTTGGTCTGAAAGACTCCATTATGGACATTGTGGAAAATCAGTTTCATAAGGTTTATGCGTATGACGGCGTTTTGGGCATTGAAGACGAAGACAAGAGCCGTGAAACGCTTGCGAACAGCGCGGCGCTGCAGAGCACACTGCATGTGTATAGCAAAATGGCCGATGTGCAAAGCGAGTCGGCAACGGTATCGGCCTATTTATACGTGCCGGAAAGCGCGGAGAAACTGACAGAAATGATCCGTTTCCAAACCCGGACAGGGGGAGAGCCGGTTGCTTTTGACGAAAACACCATTGTCATTACCGAGAAGCTGGCCGAACGCCTGGGTGTGAGCGTAGGAGAAATTATTACGCTGAAAGACGCAGACGGGCTGGACACGGCGTTTACCGTGGGAGGCATTACCGAAAACTACCTGTATAACTATGTGTATATGCCGCAGCGTTTCTTTACCGACGCTCTGGGATTTGACCTGACGTATAATCAAATTTTGTTTACGATTGCCGATGGGTATACGCCAGAGCAGGTGAAGGAAGCGTTTTCCGGCCGCGCCGGACAGGAAGAAAATGGGATTGCAACGGTGCAGGTGCTGGACGATATGATTGAGCCGGTGCGGCAAATGATTAGCAGCTTGAATCTGGTGGTGCTGGTGCTCATTGTTTCGGCGGGTATGCTGGCCTTTATTGTGCTGTATAACCTGACGAATATCAATATAACGGAGCGGCAGAGAGAGCTGGCTACCATTAAAGTACTGGGATTTCACCCTGCTGAGGTGAGCGCGTATATTTTTCGCGAAACTACGCTGCTAACGCTGATTGGCTGCGTATTGGGGCTTGGCGTAGGCGTTATTATGCATCGGTTTGTTATTACCACGGTGGAAGTGGATATGGTTATGTTTGGCCGCACGATTCACGCAGTTCATTATGTATGGGCGGCTTTAATGACTATGGCCTTTTCGGCGGTGGTCGATTTTGTCATGCATTTTAAATTGCGGAAGATCAGTATGATTGATTCGCTTAAATCAGTGGATTAACGAGCGCTTTGCATTTGTCAAGGGGGTTTTGAAGAATTTTCAAGATAAAATTTTGTATAAACGCTTGCACTCCTAAGGAAAAGCCGCTATAATGTATATATAAAATCTACCTGGGATGTTCGATAACCTGTTATTTTGAACCTACACCGATGATAAGGGAGTTCTATCATGTACAGTATAGGATGTCGGGCCCCAAGCTAATTCCTGAATTTCAGGCAGGGGAGGGCTGACTATACACTGCGGACACCCACCTAGCAACTTGCTAGGGATCAAAAGATCAGGACCGGCATTCTGGGGGATTTTTACGTCTGGGCCCATAGCTCAGCTGGGAGAGCGTTCGGTTCGCATCCGAGAGGTCGAGGGTTCGAATCCCTTTGGGTCCATGAAAGTAGGTCTCTATACGTAAGATGGTTCACATCTGTATGTATAGAGACTTTTTTATTACTATTACAGTGCCTTATGCTGTATTCTGGTTTTGTATTTAATGGGGAGCTGGTTATCGATTCAGACCATAAATTTTACAATCCCTGCGCTGGATTTTACGAAGCGACGCTTGCTATTTATAATAAACCATGCTATACTTTTTGAAAAGTAAAAAAATGACGAAGGAGTTAGAAAAATGAAACAAGCAAAACGTCTAACTTTGATTCTGGTCGCCATGCTTATGCTTGCGATCACGCTCACAGGGTGCTCTGCGATTCGGTCCTTTGCCAGCGCAATCGGTATTGGCAGTCAAACACTGGAAGAGTATTTGTCCGATCCCGAAACGGCGCAGCAAGTCAATGAAGAAGTGGCCAGTATGGTGAGCGAAGACGCGGGGCTTTCCATTGAAGTGGCAGCCGAAGAAAATGTTTTAATTTATCGCTGTACCATGGATACGCAGGTGGAACTGACCGATGAATCGATTCGCCGTATGTGGGTAAATTCCGTGATTGAATCGTGCGCGGAGGAGCAGTCTACTTATGAAGACATTGGCCAGCAGCTTACTTCGGAGCTAAATCTGGAAGAAGTTACGGTACGCCTAGAGTATTATAATGCCGATGGCAGTGAGCTGCTCATTTACGATTATGCCAATCCTCCGGAAGCGGAAATGTATGCCAGCGTTGAGGAGTGCCTGGCCGAAGAGGGAGTGGCGCAGCGCTTTGTCGACGAATTTGGGCTGGACGGCAGCGGTATGAGTGCCATTGCCTATGGAGAAGACAACACACTGGTTTATGAAATGACCATGGACGAGCCGTTTGAAGTGTCGAAGCAAACGGCGGCAGATCTGGAAGCTTATACGGAAGAACAGGAAGATGCATTTACCGTCGATTTTATGGAGTTTAGGCTAGTGGTAGATGCGCCTGAATTTACGATTCGCTATGTATTTAAAAATCCGGACGGCACGCTTCTTTACAGTCATGAATTTATCATGGACAGCGAAGACAATATTACATCGCAAAACACCTTCAATGGCAGCGGTGAGAGCGAGGGGCAGACAACTACTACAACAGAGACAACCGGCGCCTACACGAATGTTGAAGAATATTTAGCGGATCCGGAAGAATTTGCCGAGGTGCAGAGCCAAATGGATTCGCTCAGTACCGATGAACTGACCATGCGTGTATACGGAGAAGGAAACACGCTGGTGTACGAAGCAAAATATACCGAGCAGTTGGATTTATCCGACGAAGCGGCTATGCAGTCTATACAAGACGCATTGCAAAGCGGTTTGGAGGCGCAGGAGTCAACTTATCAGACCGTTGCCGATTCTCTGGAAAGCGAATTGCAGTTAGACGATATTTCTATTCGCGTTATCTATTTAAATCAAGACGGAACGGAAATCTATCGACATGATTTTAATACGCCGTAAGGCAGGCATCCCCTATCTTTTCAGGTAGGGGATGCCTTGTTTAAGAAAGGAACGTTCCCTATGAAAATTCCTAAAAACTATTTTGAAAAAGTTTATGCCGGGTGGCTGAGTGAGGTAATTGGCATTTGCCTAGAAGCTGCCGTTGAGGAAGCCGAGCCTTTGGTAAAAGGCTGCGTAGGCGTGTCTGTAGAAAACGGAAGCCACTGCTTGTACCGGGATATGGCGATTGCTGGAAGGAGCTCGGGAAAAGTATGAAAAAAATTTTAGTGATTGGCAGCATGAATATGGATTTTGTAGCGGCCGTTCCCCATTTGCCTGCTTTAGGCGAGACGATGCTGGCTCAGAGTCTGGACCTGGTTCCCGGCGGGAAGGGGGCTAACCAGGCCTGCGCCATAGGCCGTCTGGGCGGGCACGTGGCCATGCTGGGCTGCGTGGGAGCAGATACCTACGGAGAAACGCTTTGCGCCAATTTGGCAGGCGCCGGAGTAGACGTATCCCATGTTTGCCGGAAGGAGCAGGCTTCTACCAGTATTGCGGTAATTGGCGTTACTCCGCAGGGAGATAACAGTATTCTTGTGCTTCCGGGAGCCAACAGCGGCGTGGATCCGGCGTATATTCAGGCGCATTTGGACTTGCTGGAAGAATGTGATATGGTTGTATTGCAGCTGGAAATTCCTCTCCCTACAGTAATTTATGCCGCGCGGGAGGCAAAGCGCAGAGGAAAAATGGTGGTGCTGGATCCGGCGCCCGCCGTGCCCGATCTGCCGGAAGAGCTCTACTCCTGCGTAGATTTAATTAAGCCGAATGAAACAGAGCTTTCTATTTTAACGGGCCGCCCTTATCGGCCGAAGTACTTGCGGGAAAGCGCCCAGGCCCTGCAGGCTAAAGGCGTGAAAAATGTGCTGGTTACCTTAGGGGGAGACGGCTCTTACCTGTTAAAAGAAAACGGCATGGAAAAGCGGTTATACGCTAACCAAGCGGTGAATGTAGTCGATACTACCGCGGCCGGAGACGGTTACATGGCCGGCTTATGCGTAGGCCTAGCACAGGGGCAATCGCTAGACGAGGCAACGGAGCTGGCCGCGGCAGTCTCTAGTCTTGTAGTGAGCCGGCGGGGAGCGCAGACCTCCATTCCCACTTTAAAGGAAGTGCTGGAGGCTCAGGCAGGCTGGCGCAATAGTAAAAAATAAAGTTTTAGATTGGAGGACCTAGGGGATGATACAGCCCATTTTACCTGATCATGAGGCGCGCGTTGCCGTAATAGCGCCCGCCGGCTGCGTGCCGGAAGAAAAGCAAGAAGTCATTGCGCGCGGCGAAGAAGTACTACGCGCCTATGGCGTGATTCCCGTTATGTATCCTAGCTGTTATGCGCGTTATGGTTATTTGGGAGGCAGCGATACGCTGCGGGCTAACGATATTATGGACGCTTTTTTGGATCCGGCCATCGACGGGATTTTTTGTTTGCGCGGTGGTTATGGCGTGCAGCGCCTTTTAGACAAATTGGATTTTGACGCTATTGCAAGACACCCTAAATGGTTTGCGGGATATAGCGACATTACCGCGCTGCATATGGTGCTGAACGAGCGCTGTCATATGGTAACATACCATACTCCCATGCCGACAACAGAACTGGTGAATGGACTGGACGCCTATAGCCAAACCTATTTAAAAAAGGCCATGTTTGGTGGCTGCATAGGGCCGCTGCCCTCGGCGGGGCCTACGGAAACGCTGCGAAGCGGTAAAGCAAAGGGGCGGCTATGTGGCGGGAATTTATCTCTGGTTTCTTCTTCATTAGGAACACCGTATGAGCCGGATACCAAGGGAACTATTTTGTTTTTAGAGGACGTAGGAGAAGCGCCGTACCGTATTGACGGTATGATCAATCACCTGCGCTTGGCAGGAAAATTAGAGCACTGCGCCGGTATTGTTATGGGATACTATACCGATTGTGAGCCAGAAAGCAGTGTCATGCGCCTGCGGCAGATTTTTGACGATTTACTTCCGACCTCTGTACCGGCTTTTATGGGCTACACCTGCGGGCATAGCCGCCCGACCATGAGCCTGCCGCTGGGCGCGCAGGTTGAAATAGACGCCGATAAGGGCCTGTTTTGTGTCATTTAGTAAATGGATTAAAGGCGGTAAGGCGGCCGCGTCGCTAAAGGGATGGAAAGCTCAAAATGTGGGTTCAAATAATGCAACAAACACTTGAACTTGAGCACAAAATACGATACAATAAGAAACAAATCGAGCGTTATACCAATGGAGGAGTAGTGTGAAAAATCAGCTCGAATAGCTGATTTTTCACACGGCTATTTGTGCCGAAGCGTCACAAATAGCTTCCTTCGCAGGCGCAAATTTGAAATTTGCGCCGCGACCTTCGCGCTAAAGCGCTTC
>CALWPV010000097.1 GCA_944383515.1 uncultured Clostridia bacterium | reverse complement strand
GCCTGATTGCGCAAAAAGGTAGCGCCTAGATGCTCAATCGTATGCGCCTCTGCCGTATTCATAACCGGTTCAAAATTAGGTCTGGTGAGGCGAATATCAAAAGTGGTAATGGTTTCGGCACCTACCCGATCTTTTCGAGACACGTAAATACCGGGTAAAAGCTCCATATGATCAATGGTAAAACTAGCGATCGTTTCCATAATCTCCTCCTGCTTAGTGTTTTCGCAGCCACTGCCAAGCTGCCATAATAATCGGATTCGGCGTGATCTTGGCCAAGCATCGTTTCATATTAGTATTCAGGCCATATACTGAAATATCGCGCCGATGTCTGCTATCCGCCAGCGCACGGCGCACTACATCCCGGGCCTCATATAAGGGTTTATAATGCGTACATGCCGTAGGCTGCTGGCTCCGCTGAGCCACGCCAATAAACTCCGTATTGACAAATCCGGGGCATACGGCTGTAACCGCCACACAGCGTTCCTTAAGCTCTTCATGCAGCGCACGAGAATAGCTTAGCACAAAAGCTTTAGTAGCCGCATAGAGTCCAAAATAGGGCAATGGCTGAAACGCCGCCATAGACGCCATATTGATAATCCGTGCGCCGCGCGGCATAAAGGGAAGAACCGTTTGCGTAAGGCGTACTAGCGCTTCCATATTCAAGCGCATCATGTCGACCTGATCTTGAATAGCAATGTCTTTATAACTTCCAAACTTGCCAAAGCCCGCGGCATTCACCACAATCCGTACCCGCGGTTTTTCTGCGTGCAAAATATAGCGCAGTGACGTCAGACTTTCTGTATTAGTTAAATCATACGCTAAAACTTTAACCGGAATCGGGAGCCGCTTCGCCAGCTTTTCCAGGCGCTCACGCCGCCGGGCAATCACCCATATGGCGTCGATGGACGATTCCCGAAAGGCGATTTGTCGAACAAATTCCCGGCCTATGCCGGAAGAAGCTCCCGTTACAATGGCAATATTCATGGCATTTTGCCTCCGTTTTATTCCTTTTCTTCGGCCAGGGCAACCTGAAGCATAAGAGCATTTTCAATGCGGCAGCGCTGCAGTTTGCAGCCAAGCTCGTATACGCCTGTTACACTGCCTGTAGAGTGAACGGCATTCGCCGCGCAGCCTCCACTGCAGTACATGCGCGCAAAACAGTCGTTACATTCGGGATGCGCGTAAATGTTACAGAGCTTAAACTCGTCGCGCGCGTCTTCGTTGGTAATTCCTTCAAAGACATTGCCAAGACGGTATTTTTCTTCGCCGGCAAATTGGTGGCAGGGGTATAGATCGCCATTAGGCGTTACCGCCAGATATTCGGTACCCACGCCGCAACCGGCAATGCGCTTCACCACACAGGGACCTCCCGCCAGATCTACCAGATAATGATAGAACGTAAAAGCGCGGCCTTCTTTATGGGGTTTAAGCATTTCTATGGCCAGCTGATCGTATTGTTCCAGCAGCACCGGCAGATCTTCCTCGGTTAACGCATAATCCGCTTCCGGCGGCGCTACCACAGGCTCAATAGACAGTTCTTTAAATCCCAAATCAGCCATATGCAGCAAATCCTTGACAAAATCAGTATTGTAATGCGTATACGTACCGCGCATATAATACTCCTGATCGCCACGACGCTTAACCATTTCCTGGAATTTGGGAACAATTAAATCATAGCTGCCTTTCCCGTTTCGGCTGCTGCGCATCCGGTCGTTAACCTCTTTGCGACCGTCCATACTCAGTACTACGTTTCCCATCTCGCGATTACAGAAATCCATAACCTCGTCATTTAATAACACGCCATTGGTCGTTAAGGTAAAACGGAATTTTTTGTCATGCAATTTTTCCTGCTCACGTCCGTAGGCTACCAGCTGCTTAACTACCTCCCAGTTCATGAGCGGCTCGCCGCCAAAAAAGTCGACTTCCAGATTATGACGCGTTCCCGAGTTTTCGATCAGAAAATCAAGAGCTCGCTTACCCACCTCAAAGCTCATAAGACCGCGGTCGCCGTGATATTCACCCTCGCCGGCAAAGCAATACGTACAGGACAAATTGCAGTCATGCGCCACATGCAGGCAGAGCGCTTTAACCACCGACTGCCTCTTTTTGAAATCCCACGCTACGTCGCGAAAAACATCTTCCGAAAAAAGCTGCCCTGCGTCTTTCAGCGCTTCAATATCTTGTAATGTTTCTTCTAACTCTTGCTCTGTAACATCGGGGCGGTCTGCGTATTTTTGCAGCATCGCCTGTTTAATTTCTTCTGGCGTGTGCGTCTCGTACATTTGAATCATATCAAAGGCCACTTCATCGACCTGATGCACACAACCGCTATTAACATCTAATACAATATAATATCCATTTTTTACAAAACAATGTACCATGTTCTCATCCTTCTCTCTATTGTAAAGGCTCTATTTTATGCATTATGAAAAAAATCGCTGTAAAGCGTATAGCCCTACAGCGATTTTGAGTAAACACTGATCTTACTTTCTCAGCTGTTCACACTTCTGGTTAGCAACGCTGCAAGAAGTTTTGCTAGCGGACTGACAAGAAGTCTGGCATTCGCCACAGCCGCCTTTGATCGCGGACTCATTCAGATTTCTGGTTCTAAGCGTTTTAATTCTCTTCATTTCTAAACACCTCTTTCTCTCAGGTTATGGCCCTTTTGGCGCCTGGCAAGCCAGGCAAAAGATAATCATATCGTAGGATAGTGTATCAGCTTTTGCCCTGGCTGTCAAGCTTTTTTCTTAGCGGAAATAACCACCCAAGCAGAAAAAACCTGGTGAACATGCATACGCTTTAATCATCTGACTAAGCTGCGCATTAGAAACTCTCTGCAAAATCGGCTTCTTCCAAGTCTTCATTCGCGATCCCCTCCCATCTCAATCCATGATTTTATATGATCGATGATTTTGACGCAGTGCTGCACATTGAGCCAGTAGTACGTGGTCCGGCCCTTTTTATAGTTACTAAGCAGATGCGCGTCTTCCATCCGATCGACGTGATAAATAATGGTACTCAAAGACATCCCCAGCTGCTTACCAATGTTAATAGCGGTATCTTCGCCATTTTCCAGAATATGCCGCATAATTCGCATCCGGTTATCGTCGCCTATGGCATCTCCGAACTTAGTAATATCTACGGGAATATCATTATCAACATTCAAAGTGCTTTCATAGTCCAAACCTAATACCAAAAATTCAGATCTCTCATTTCCATAAATAATATTTTTACTTATAACAGTAAAAGATACACCAGTATTTTTAGCTGTAATACTACTATCTATTCCAATTCTTTCTAAATAACGACAAATCGAATCGATTAAAATACAATCGGCTTTTTGCTGCATTTCATCTTTTCTTTCTTCATAAATTGAACCTAAAATTTCAACATATATCTTTAAATGTTCACGTAAAATCCCAATATAATACATCGGACGAATGAAAAAACTCAAAATTTGAACTTTGACCTTTGGGTTGTTTATTCGATCATCTTCGTCTAAGCAACTAGAAATTTGCGCTAAATTTTCTGGATCGATTTTATCACCAAAATAAAAACGACAAACATCACTCTTCACTTGCTCAGTGTCATCTAAATATGAAAAAAAGGTCTCGATGTCTAAACGCTCTTGTTTTTGATCTAGCAGGCGCATATAAAGCACAGAAAAAAAACTATTGTCCAGGCGCCCTCTTAAATAAAAAAACACACTTAACTCAATAGGAAGCTCAGGAAACTGTTTTAGCTGTGTCTCTACATATTGAATATCTTCACTTTCCTGTCCTGTATTAACGATTTTATCAAGCCATTTGGCTCGATGATTCATTTTCATAATCATGGTTCGATATAAATCGAAATAAAAGCCCGGATTCCGAACGTACTTAACTTCCATATTATAAGCCTCCTCTCTTACAAATCTTCTCGTAGTGTATCGCCGTTTACCCAGCGCTCCATTTCAGCAACGACACGCTTTAACAACTCCACATTGGCGCGATATTTTTTTCCCCGCTTAGTGGGGGGATTATAAATGACATTGGTTCTGCGCAGCCAGTCGATATTATACATTTGCGCGCTGGGACCATACCCCAGTTCCCTAGCAATTTGCGTTTGATTCAGGTCGGGGTGTTCTAACAGAAGCTCTAATATAGTAATGCGCATTTGCTCGCTAATCGCCATACCGAAGCCGGCAAGGTCCAGTCTCATTTTTCGCCCGTTTTCCAGCGCTTCCTTAAACCTCACGCCTAAAACATACCAACCAATTTGGTCGTCATGAAACCAAAAATCATTCCTCGCAAAAAGAGCCGGCGAAAAGACAAATTCCCGATCGGTCTTTCGGACGTTTTTTCGTCCAGAAACGCGAAAGCCAGAACGCACCAGCGTGTCATCGATTCCAAGATTCACTTCCCACCGAGACAGCTCGCGTGAATGCTGTTCGTAGATCTTATCCAGCTGCACATAATATTGATAGAAAACAATTTTCAGCTCGTGCACCACTTCATTGGTGTTAATAAAAAAGGACAATAAATCGAATTTTAAGTCGTCGCTAATTTCTTCATGCTGTCTCAGTTCTTCCGCAATCGATTCTAACGAAAACGTATTGACATTTTTTTCGAAGTTAAAATAAAAATTCGCTACTTCCTTAGCAATTTCTTCTGGTTCCGATAATAAATCTATAATTTGCTCGTGCGTTATGTCGGGCCCAAAAGTGTTCAACGCCCGGCACATAAAGCTTTCAAAAAATGTAGTAGATGAAGGATTTTTTAAATAAAAGAAAACTCTTAACCCTTTGCTTGGCGTTTTAAATTCGTTTAACCAATAATTTATATAAGACAGCTCTTCGTCTCTGCTTGTCGGATCCAAATTAGGGTCCAACCATTTTTCTCGTGTATTTAATTTCATTAGCAGAATCTGCCCTAAATCATATACAATACCCGGTGTCTGTTTAAAATAGACTTGCATACAATACACCTCCCGCTGTTTATTGAGATAATCATACCATATTCGTTATTTTTTTGCAAGCATGCAATTTACTTTAGACAAAAAAGATAAAATCTCGGCAAAATCTATGTTAATTCTGCCGAGATTTATCTACGCACCCCACACTATGACAAATATAATTATACAGAAGTTTCTTTATGACACGCCGATGCATGCGGACAACCACTGCAACCACCGCCACAGCTGGATACTCCCTGTTTTTTATCTCTATATAGTTTGCGAATAATCGCTGCAACCATGACAATCAATACAATGGAGATAATAACTGTTGCTAACATAGTATCCCTCGCTTTCTTGGTTAGTTATTTCTAACCTTTAATAAGCATACCATATCGGATATTGAATGTCAAGTCTCCTCTGCATTTAAACGCAATTTCTTTACAATAATTGTTTTTTATATATTTCCTGTTCTTCGGGCGAGATTCCTAACAGGTCCATCGCTTCTTCCGCCGACTTCTGTAACTGCGCCATGAGATGCCGAATCCGCATTACCATTTTTAATCTTTCTTCGGCTAGTGCTTCGACCTTTCCTGCAGCTCTTCCCACTGCTTCGCCCTCCGCTTTGCCTTCCATAACTCCTGCTTCGTAAATTTCCTTAATATCGCCTGTCATACTCTGTCTTCCCCTTTCCGTTTCTTTCAGTGTATAAACCCGCTGTGCCAGAACAGGACTGTACATTTCACTTGCAGAACGACAATGAAAATCATGCATAAGCCGTCCCAGCTCGCTTTCGTCTTGCAATCCGGCATTGACATAAAGAATATATGTTCCGTCTTGAAATGGACGCTTTGTCTCCTGTACGGTCCGCTCTATATGGTAAAGCATTTGAGCTCCTTGGAGCACATCGCTCTCGGTAATAAAAATAACATACGTATCCGGCAACTGGGCAAAACTATCTCCCGGATTCACCACATCCAGATCCAGCAGGCTGCTATGGTAACGCGCCCTCCTAGGCACTGCGCCCCTGCTGGCCCGCTGCACCTCTACATTGAATAACCGCCCGGCCGCATCTTTTACCACGCAGTCCAACCGCAGACTGCGACCATACAGATTAACATAGTCTTTCTGAATAATCTGTTCTACCACACGCAAATCCTTCTGCCCTAAAATGACCTGTAGAATATAAGCGGTGCAATCGGTATCTTTTAATACGCTGCGCATAAAAAGATCGTTCATAAGTGTGTAACCACGAATAAGCATGTGGTATCGACGTTCCCGCTCTGCGCTACTTTCCTGCTTCTTATTTTCCATTAGGCTCTCCCCCTGTTTAGGTTTTAGCCTGCCGGCTGGCACGCATCGCTGTCTTTGCTGATATACTACCATTCATTGTGCCTGCTGGCAAGACCTTGAAAAAAGTTTAGCGAAAAAAAGAGGAAAAGTCCATGTCTTGGTATGTATGGTTTGGTTCTATACCTGACATAGCAAGACGGAAAATCGATGTCGTTTTTCAGAAATGTTTCAATGGCAGACCGCCCTCTAGTTTATTGACTTGTATGGCGTAGTGTTTGTTTCTACAACCAACACATAAATTTCGGAATAAAACAATAGAATTATAGCTTACTTTTGTATATAAAGACGAATCAATAATACTGGTATCTTTTATAAATAATGGAAAATCATTTTTAGCCTGATACTGTGAACTTTTCTTAAAAAAATTTCAAAAATCTACATAATGTCACTTGCATTATTGTAGTATAAACGCTATAATATAGTTAAACTCGAATCTTGGGAGGTTCCTATGTTATACCAAAAGAATCCACAAATGGAATTTATCGAAAACGACGATAGCATGGTAGTATTTGATCCCGATAGTGGCGATACCTGTATTCTTGATGAAATCGGTGTTGCGATTATTCGAGCACTGGGAACCAGTGGCAATGCTGAAACTGTAACCCAAGTATTGGCACCCCAGTATCAAGCACCAACCAGTGAAATTCAGCGCGATGTTGAAGAATTCCTGAAACAACTATTAGAGCAAAGGATGATTATCCCATGCGAATAAGTACTGCCTATTTTGAGATTACAAATCAGTGCAATTTAAACTGCACCAGCTGCTACAATCGCTCCGGATTAAATCACGAACGCGTTGAACTCACTCTTGAACACATGATTACTATCATGGATAAACTTGCTTCCTGTTTTGAAACGCGTTCCTTCGCCTTTGCGGGCGGCGAGCCGTTTCTTCATACAGAAATTCAATCTCTACTTTCTTACATTTCTGAAGCGGTTCAGACACATCCTGACTATAATTTCAGTTTTGTAACAAACGGAACGGTACATAATCCCGCTTTTATTCAGCTAATGCAAGATTATCCGCAGCAGATTCACCTGCAAATTAGCCTAGACGGATCCTGCGAAGCCGTTAATTCTTTAACTCGCGGTCCCAACGCTTTTGGGCGAGCCATTCACCTGCTCTCGCAGGTAACCACTTCTGAAAATCGCCCTGTTGTTAAAATGGTAATTTCGCAGAATAATCTCACAGATGTCGAAGCGTTTTACCGTATGGTTGTGTCAGCTGGCGGTCGTCCTGACTTCGCTTTTATTAATCGAAGTGGGAATGCGGAAGATAACTGGGAATACAAAAAAGTATCCCCGCAGGAAAAGGTGCGTGTGATTCAGCTCATTGAGCAGCTTAATACAAAATTTCAACTGGAGAAGCCAGCTGCCCTACCGCGCAGCACCAATATCTGCCCGCTAACTGATACTGCGCAACCGGCTTCTATTTTAATAAAATCAGACGGCACGCTACAACCGTGTCAGCTTTTATATGATTCCACTTACTCGTTTGGCAATATTCTCCATGATAGCCCTGAACAACTGGAGCAGGGAATGACTCGTCTGTCTCAGCAAAT
Organism: uncultured Clostridia bacterium; assembly: GCA_944383515.1. Taxonomy (GTDB): domain Bacteria; phylum Bacillota; class Clostridia; order Lachnospirales; family Bianqueaceae; genus CALWPV01. The sequence goes on along the minus strand of CALWPV010000097.1, from coordinate 754 downwards.
CAAGCAGCGGCTTCATACGGATTATGGCTGTTATCGCTGCCTTCTCCGGGAGAATTGCGGTAAAGGATGTCCTGCCCTAGCAGTATATAATCATCAGAATCTCTTAGCAGAAGACGATGACTGCCTAACCAGGCGCCTTGAATTTCTTACTCTGGAACTTCGTCGGCACGTATCGAATGTATAACCATTCCTGGCATCCGATATATCCGGCTAAGTTTATATTACTTCCTTATTTTGTACCCTGTTAGGTAGCCTGCCTAACAGGGGCTCTTTTTTTATATAAAAAAAGCCAGCTCTGGCAAATCGTGCCTTAGCTAGCTTACAAAAGCAAAAAGAAAACGGCGACCACCTACTCTCCCAGGCGGTCCCCCACCAAGTACCATCGGCCGCTTATGGCTTAACCGTCGTGTTCGAAATGGAAACGGGTGTTTCCCATAAGCGCATCGTCACCGTTTAACTCCCCGAGTTGGGCTCGAACCAACAACCCTCCGGTTAACAGCCGGATGCTCTACCATTGAGCTATCGAGGAAAAAAGTTTGACTGCGTCAAACTTTGGAAGTTACTGCGTAACTTCCGGGACATTCTTCTAAACTCTTGTCCTGGACTTTACTTCCTAACTTCCGGGATGTTCTCCCTGTTTGAACTTTCAAATCTACATATCAAACAGATCTTCCTGCCGTCCCTGATCTCTCAGGCTCTTTCTCGCGTCTTTCTCACTTCTCGTCTTGTCCTTGAACAAGCCCTCGACCTATTA
>CALWPV010000096.1 GCA_944383515.1 uncultured Clostridia bacterium | reverse complement strand
TTTTCAGGGCGTCGATTATCACTGCCTTCTCTCGGTTCTTGAGAGCTGTCTGATCGACGCCGGGGTCTTTTTTTAAGACATTGATGGTTTCCTTAAGAATATCAATTTCCATTTGCATCTCCCGCATCTGTGCTTTGAGATCATCGATATTTTCGGCATTTGCAGTATTAGGCGTTACTATATGTTTATCAGATTTTTTCATGGAAGAAAATATCCCTTTCTTGCGATAACGTCGATACCACCCATATATGGATGATGGCGTATATCCTATTTCTTCTGATACTGATTTTACATTCTCTCCATCCATAAAACAACGCTGAATTATTTCTTTTTTGAATTCAGGAGAAGCCTGCTTCCAATGATTCATTTGTGGAGAGGTATAAAGCTCTGGATATTTCTTTCTCCCGTGATATAGCATAGGGTTGGAAGGATAACCAAGAATGTCTATAACCCTTCTTGGGGAACCAGTAGAACCCAGCAGCTGTAATGCGGTAGCTATTTGTTCTTTTGTGTATTTCATCGTTAGTCACAATGTGCAAGAGTCCAACTTTTGTCCGCACCCCCTAAAAGCGTCACTCTTTTTTGTATTTTACCCAAATTGTTTGTACGCCGACAGGTTACTTTGTCCAAAATTTTATGAACTTTTTGTAAACCGCGAAAAAACGCCTTTTTTGTACGATAGTTATAAGTATAAGGAAAGTAATGTGAACAATCAGCTCGAATAGCTGATTGTTCACACGGCTATTTGTGCCGAAGCGCCACAAATAGCTTTCTTCGCAGGCGCAAATTTGAAATTTGCGCCGCGAACCCGCGCTAAAGCGCTTCGGAATGGAGGTTTTTATGGCTCGAAAAAAGTATGTAAGAAAGCCCTGGCACTTAGAAGACGAAACCGCCGAGGCCGTACGCTCGACCTGTGAGTCTCTGCTCGCTTGCCTCGAGAGCATCCGCACCCTGGAGGCGCAGCTGACCCATTCGCCCGGCTGCATTGTTATGAAAGGACCCGGGCGCTGCTATGCCTACTGGCAGTATTATGAAAATGGCGTCCATATTCATAAGTTTGTAAAGGGCGAGGCGCTGGCACAGGCACGACAGACTATTGAAACCTTTAAAGCTTTGAAAGATCGGCTGCGAAATTTGCGCTTTAACCTGCACGCGATCCGATGCTCCTTGCGCCACTACCGCTTAGACCCGGACGCGGTGGTGGCGGAGTACGAACAGCGCCGGCAGGCGGCGGAGCAAAAGGAGGCCCAGCGCCAGGCCGCTATGGCCGCCGCGCAGAAGGGACGCTATCCCGATTCCCGCAACCACTTTACCGACCGCTTGGAGCCGGTACGGTCTAAGTCTGAAATGATGATCGCAAATGAGCTAAACCGCCACCACCTGCGCTATGACTATGAGAAGCCGCTGGATTTACCAGACGGGCGTGTGCAGCCGGATTTCACGCTGTATCTTCCGGACGGAACGCAGGTATACTGGGAGCACGCGGGCATGATGCAGGATCCCAGGTATGCCGCCAACTTTCGCGCTAAGCTGCGCAGCTATGAGCTGGCGGGGCTATATGTGAATGAACGGCTGATTGTAACGTACGACGACAATGGCACGGTGAATCTGGACAGTGTACGGCTATTTATTCGCTCTAAGCCGTTTCAAAAGGTGAAGCCGAACGGGGATAAGGACGAGGCCGCCGGCCAGCCGGTGCCGAACCAGAAACCGGACGGTCAGGGATAAAATGCCACCGGGACAGACCTGCGGCAGGGAGGGGAAAGGAAGAAATACCGGGAGAGGTCCGTCCCTATGACACGGAGTATCCCTATTTAGCACTAAGTTTGGCGCTATTTAGGGATAGTTAGCGGGCAGAACTGTCCCTGTTTGCACCAAATAATTAGCAGGGCAGGGATAGTACGGGATCTTATTTCCGCTTCCTATCCCTGCGCAAAGGGATAGGAAGCAGCGCAGGAACCAGAAAATGACGCTAACCCTCTTTGTTCAAAAAAGGTTCTTGCCAGCCAGGGATAACCGAGGCTCTTTTTGTCCCTGCCGAGTCAGATATATAGCCGAACAGGGAGGCATTCTATTGCTGTGCTGCCAAATATTCTTCTGGGCAGGGACAAATTATCCCTGCGCTGCATTTTTTATTTGCAATACAGGGACACAGCCCAAACCAATTATCCCCGTACGCAAGAATAACTAGCTAAAGAAAGAGGGATAACGTCCCCTCCGCCTCCCCTTGGCGTAAATTATCCCGCTACGCGGGGATAACGAACGGCCCTGTCTCTCTTCTTCTAAATATTTCCCGCTGCGCAGGGATAGTTCGTCCCGTCCGCACAGCCTTACGTTCCCAACAAAAAACGGGTATTTTGAAAGGAATACAATTCCCTCCAAAACACCCGCATTCCATGCCTTTAACGAATAAAATTCGTAGATATCTTCTCGTTCTCCGGATGAACAATACCGTTTTGCTTTCCAAGCTCGATGCATTGCAGCATCCACGCCATATTCTTTCCCAAATTATACATGGTCATAAGCCCCTCGGCGTCTTGCTGCACGTCCTCTGCCTTGGCCCCGTATACATGGTTCCAGTACGTAGAGGCCACCACCGGCATGGAACAAATCGTAAAATACTTATTAATTACATCGAACGAAGCCGTTGTTCCCGCTCTGCGGGCGCTCAGCACAGCCGCTGCCGGCTTAAATTTAAACGCCGATGCACCGGAATAGAAAGCGCGATCCATAAAAGATAGCAGCCGACCGGTGGGGTGGGCATAATATACCGGCGAGCCAAATACAAAACCGTCCGCCTCGCGCGCCTTGTCCACAAAAGAATTGACCAGATCGTCAAAGACGCAGCGCCCTGCCTTTCGGCAGTGTCCGCAGGCGACGCAGTCGCGCAGCGCGTCATTGCCCAGCCAGATCAGCTCGGTCTGAACGCCGCATTCCTGCAGCGCCCGGGCTGCCTCACTCAAAGCCGTATACGTACAGCCGTTTTGGTGCGAGCTGCTGTTCACCAACAAAACCTTCACCGTACAGCGCCTCCTTATTCAAACACACAGTACCGATCCATATACGCCTCCATGCGCGCAAGAATCTCGGTATACTCTTCTTTGCCCTTTAAATATTCATACAAATCCTGCACCGTAACAATGGCGTGCACCTGCAGGCCAAATTCCTCGTTTACTTCCATAATCGCCGTCTTTCCCGGAGTCTGTCCTACCTCGCAGCGATTAACCGAAATAAACATGTGCTCGGCCCGCACCGCGCCGCAGCCCTGCAAAATGGGCATGGTTTCCCGCACCGCGGTGCCCGCGGTAATGACGTCTTCAATAATAATCACGCGGTCGCCGTCCTTTGGCTTATAGCCTACCAGACTGCCGCCCTCGCCGTGATCTTTCTCTTCCTTCCGGTTAAAGAAATAGGGTTTATCGATGCCATACTCATTGTACAGCGCCGCCGCCGTGGTTGTTACCAGCGGAATCCCTTTATAGGCCGGGCCAAACATCGCGTCAAACGCATCGCCCAGCGTCTCCTTCACCGCCTCGGCATAAAACTTACCCAAACCGGCAATCTGCGCGCCGGTTCTATAGTTACCGGTATTTACAAAATAGGGCGTAAGCCGGCCGCTCTTCGTCTTAAACTCACCAAAACGCAGCACATCGGCCGCCATCATAAACTCAATAAAACGAATTTTAGAATCTGTTAGCATAGCAATCTCCTTAGTCCTGCCAATAGGCAATCAATAATTTCATTGTGTTTTCCACAGCCTTCACATGCGAGCGCTCATACGCATGGCTGGCAAAAACGCCGGGGCCAATCAAACCGCCCTGAATATCCTGCCCGCCCTTTAACGCCGCGCTCACGTCCGAACCGTAATACGGATAAATATCCAGCGCATAGTCCAGTCCGTTTTCCTTCGCCAGCTCCGCCAGACGCGAGGTAATCGTATAGTCGTAGGGCCCCGAAGAGTCCTTCGCGCAAATGGAAACCATTTGCTCCGTGCAGGAAAGATCGTCGCCAATACAGCCCATATCCACCGCAATCAGCTCCTGAATATCCTGCGGAATCCACGCCATGCCATGGCCCACTTCTTCATAGGTCGAGATCAGAATTTTCACCGTATGCCGCGGCGTCAGGTGCTGACTGAAAAAATACTCCAGCACGCCCAGCAAAATTGCCACCGACAGTTTGTCGTCCAAAAAACGCGACTTAATAAACCCCGACGGCGTTATAACAAACTTCGGATCGATGCAGATGTAGTCGCCTACCTGAATGCCCAGCTTTAATACATCTTCCTTGGAGCTGACCACCTCGTCGAGACGCACCTCCAAATTTTCTTCACTGCGCTCCGCGCCCGCTTCCTTATACACATGCGACGCCGGCTTAGTGCAGTACACCGTACCGTCGTACACTCGTCCGTCCCGGGTATGTACGCGGCACAGCTCCGAATCTACCGTTGCTAAATTAGGGCCGCCAATCTTCGTAAAAGCCAGCGCGCCATTCTCTTTAATGCTGCGCACCATGAGCCCCAGCGTATCCACATGCGCGCAAAAGCCCACCACGTACTCCGGGTCCTCACCAGGCACCGTAATCACGCCGTTGCCCTTATGCGTTGTTTCAAAGCCATACCCCAGCTCCTGCGCCTTCTGCTCAATCTTCTCCATAACCGCCGCCGTATAGCCGCTGGGACTGTCAATCTTCATAATCTCCTCCAGCGTCTGCAGCACGTACTTCATGTTAATTTCCATCACGCCATCCTCCTTTATCTTCTACCCAGCCGTTTAAAGCTGATTGCTTTATTCAGGATTACCGCTACCACAGCCGTAATAATAGCCTCCGGCAGCATAAACGAACCATTATACAAAATGGAATATACCGGCGAAGCCAGTCCCATTTCATTGGGCCACATGGCGTCCCAAATCACCCAGCCGGAAATAAAATGACAAAGCAGGCGCAAAAGCATAGCCAGGGCTACGCCCAAAACCAGACCCAGCGATTCATTCTTCACATGGCCGTCAAACACCGAAGAAAAGCCGATCACGCCAAAGGCTACAATATAGTCGAGCAGCGCGATCGCCAGCACCGTGTACCAGTTGGGACCGTACATGACGTTTTGCATGCCCAGCACCATCTGCACTAAGCCATACACCAGCGAAGTAAACACGCCCCATTTCCATCCGTAACGATAGCTTACAATAACCAGCGGCAGCATGGAACAAAACGTAACACTGCCTCCATACACCCAAAACCCGGAAAACGAAAACAGGCTCAGCACCGTGCCAATGGCTACCATTAACGCGCTAAACACCAGCCTAAACGTTTTGCTATCCCCATTCATTTCATTGTTTCTCCTCTTCTATGTTGGTTAATAAACAGCCCACGTGATCGACAACTACGCTAGGCTGTATATCGCTTTTTGCAAGATCCTCCCGTGTGGTTTCGCCCGAAAGCACCAGCACCGACGTTACGCCATGCCGGGCTCCCAGCGCAATATCGGTATATAGCCGGTCTCCAACCACAACCATATCCTCCCGGCTCACACCGGTATACTCTTCAATGATTTGCAGCGTATCTTCATACGGCTTGCCAAAATACCGCGGCGTCTTGCCGGTAGAAGCCGTAACCAGCGCGCAAATGGAACCCGAATCCGGAATAAACCCGCCCTCCACGGGGCAGTTGTAATCCGGATGCGTCGACAAGAACTCAGCGCCTTCCCGTATGTACCGGCAGGCCTTTTCCAGCTTTTCGTAGGTGAGCGTGGTATCAAAGCTCACCACCACAATGGGCGCCGGATCGGCCACGCGAATGCCCGCCGCTTCAAAGCTGCGCACAAGATCAGGCGTCCCAACGACATACACGGGCATACCGGCCCGGTGCCGCTGTAAGAACGCTATGGTCGTTTCGGCCGACGTGAGTATGGTTTCCGGCCGCGCCGGAATGCCCATGGCGTTAAGCCGCCGCACGTAGGTGTCTTTGGCGCGCGAGGCGTTGTTGGTGAAAAACAGGTGCCGCGCGCCGGTTTGTTCAATGCGCCGCAAAAACGGCAGCGTTTCAGGAAACAAACGGTTACCTAGATACACCGTGCCGTCCATGTCTAAAATCCAGAGTTTTTTATGCTGCAGCACTTTCGCTTCCTTCTTCCTGTAATACTAATTTGGCCTGCACCACCAGGCGCCCCGTGTCGTCGTCTAATGCGTAGTCGCAGGTGGACAGGGTAATGAGCGTGTCCTTGCCGGTTACTTCAACGCCTGTCTCGTACGCAGAACGAATCCGGCAGGTTTGCACGTAATTCAGCATGGCTTCCTCGCTTTCAAAGGAAGGCACGCAGTAATGCGTTTGCGTAGTGCACTGATACACGGCAAAAATCTGGCACTCATAGGTGCCGTCTTGCGTAATAAAGGTAAAACTGGGGTGCTGCTGATAAAATGCATAATCTAAATAGGCGCCCAGCCCGTCGAACATAGAGCCGTCTTTCATGCGGTGTCCGTAAATAATCCAGTTTTGCAGCGGCTCTCCCATTTGGTTCTGGTAGTCCATAAAAATAGTGCCGGCCGCGTTTTCGTCGCCATAAAAACCCATGTGGAGATATTCGTCGTTGTCTTCCCCCTGCACCACGGCGTAATCAATAACCGTATCTGGAATCCGGATCCAGCCCACCGTATCGGGGTTGGCCGCGATAACCGGATCCAGCGGCGAGCTCTCCGCTGCCTGGCTGCTTTCGCTTTGCACCGCAGAAACCTGCTGCTCATTTGTTTCGCCGTAAAACAGCTGCTGCACCTGCTTTTGCGTTTCGCTGTTCGCGTGATACTCCCGCCAGTAGCCCACCAGCTGGACCACCGCAAAAACCAGCACACAAGCTAAAACTACAATCAGCAGATTCAGTATCAACCGAATCGTCTTTTTGTTCAAAGTCTCTCCTCCCGGCTCATAGCCAGTAAAGCGTCCAGTCCGTCTCCCTCTTCCAGCGGAAACAAAAACAAATGATCGCCATACTGCGCCAGCGCCTCCAGTTCGTGCGCTATATCGTCCGGATATTCCTCGGGCGGCACACTGATGCTGCCCATATCGGCCTCATGCGTAAAACCAATATATTCTAGCAGCTCCTCGCTGCTGGCGGCGCCCCACGGAAACTGCAAGGTATCATACCAGCCATACTCCAGCGCGTGCAGCGCCACATCCTCGCTGCCCGTGGTAATCCCAATGCTACGAATATAGCCCGCCTTCTTCGCGTCCGTCATGGCGTCATAAAAGCCCTCTGCATCGCCCGTGCGCGGCAGATAATCCGGATCGTGAATCTGGCAAAGATCCAAATAATCGGTTTTCAGCGCCCTCAGCACCATTTTTAGCTGATCCTTAAATGCCTCCGGCGCGCACGGCGCGAAACTGCCGGCCAGAACAATCTGACGGCGTCTGCCGGCAATGGCATGTCCTACACGCTTTTGCAGCTCCTCAATAGGAAGACCAATGTCTAAAAACCGAATGCCCGCGTCCAGCGCTCTCTCCATGAGCGCGCGGCTTTCGGCAAAGCTGCGCTTTAGCAGCGGTCCGCATTCCAGTCCTAACTGACCGGTGCGAATACCGGAACGCCCTAAACTGATTTCTTTCATCAAGTATCTATGCCTCCATTTAATACATTTTCTGTATTTTATAGGACCGCTCCGCTTCCCGCCGCTGATCCTTTTTCGCAATATCGTCTCGCTTATCGTACAGTTTTTTACCGCGCGCCAGCGCGATCTGTACCTTCGCGTAATTGCCCTTAAAATATAATTTGACTGGTACAATCGTATAACCGGCCGTTTTTACCTTACCCATGAGCCGCCGGATTTCCGCTTTATGAAGCAGCAGCTTGCGCGTGCGCAGCGGATCTTTGTTAAAAATGTTTCCTTGCTCATACGGGCTGATGTGCATGTTATATAAAAATGCCTCGCCGTTTTCAATGCGTACGAAGCTTTCTTTTAAGCTGCACTTGCCCTGCCGCAGAGATTTTACCTCTGTACCGCTCAAACTGAGCCCGGCTTCAAACAGTTCTTCTAAAAAATATTCGAAGCGGGCCTTTTTGTTTTGCGCCACCAGCTTCGTCGTTTCTTTTTCTTTTGCCATGCGGCTCCCCCCTTTCGAACGAATCTGTCACAATAAAAAGCGGCCTAGATCAGCTAGGCCGCGCTTTTATCGTGTCACGCGATCACAAAATATAAAACTAAGGCTAACACGATATAAATCGTGGCTAAAATCTTTGTAATGCGCTCAAATTTACCTTCCATGGTGCGCGCCTTATTCTTACCGAAGTAGGACTCGGCCATGCCGCTGATCGCGCCGGAAAGCCCCGCGCTTTTGCCCTGCTGCATCAATATAATGATCGTTAACAGAAGGCAGCAGATAAAAAGTAAAATGGAAATAATAATAGCAACCACCGCTCCGTTTCTCCTCTCTAATTCATCGATCTTTGATTCCGTATCGGTATTTTATCATACGGAGCGCGCAAAGTCAATCACCGCTCATAGATTTCCCGCTTCAAAGAAGCGATGTACGGCAGGTTGCGGTAGGATTCAGCGTAGTCAATGCCATAGCCGATAATGAATTCATCGGGGACGGTATACCCGAGATAGTCAATGGTAACGTCTACTTTCCGGCGTGCCGGCTTGTTGAGCAGCGCGCAGATTTTAACAGAAGCCGCGCCGCGGCCCAGTAAGTATTGCTGCAGCTCGCTTAGCGTTAGCCCGGTATCGACAATATCTTCTACCAGCAGAATGTCTTTGCCGGCCACATCGCCTTCGAGATCTTTAATAATATGCAGCGTGCCGCTGCTTACCGCACCGCTGCCATAGCTGGAGGCTACCATAAAGTCTAGCTGCACGCGGCCTTTAATGGCCCGGGCCAGATCGGCGTGAAAAATGCCTGCGCCTTTTAAAATGCCCACCAGCATCAGGGGGCGATCGGCGTAGTCGGCGGTAATTTGCGCGCCAAGCTCCGCTACGCGCTGAGCGATTTGCTGCTCGCTCAATAAAATCTGATCGACATCTTGCTCAATAGAATAGGCCATGGTACGTCTCCTTTTTATAGCTTGACCTGCGCAAACGCAGCGCCGTCTAGTGTTTTAATGGTAACCTGCCGGCCTTCCAGCACGGCGTAGGTTTTGGGGTTACCCTCTTTGGGTAGCGAAATGGAACCGGGATTGATATGTGCTTTTTCCGCTTTGAGCACATGCGTATGCCCACTAACCAGCACATCGCCCGGCTGCAAGTATACCTCTTCTACCGGGTGGTGCCCATGTGTGAGTACCAAGCGGCCGCCGCCCTCCAGCGGCAAAATCATATACGGCGCCATAATCGCAAAGGCTACCAGCATCTGATCGACATCGGCATCGCAGTTACCTCTAACGGCAATGATTTTTTCTTTATATTGATTGAAGATCTGAACGCAGGCTTGGGGATCATAGCCCTGCGGAATGGGATTGCGCGGGCCATGGTATAAAAGGTCGCCCAGCACCAGCAAGGCGTCTGCTTTTTCCGCCTCCCAGCGCTCCATGGCTTGTTGCAGACACTGCGCGTCGCCATGAATGTCTGAAATCATCATGTACTTCATTTGTATCTCTCCTCTCTGCTTTCTGTCATATTAACATAAGTTTTACTCGGTTGCAATGGTCGTTTTCATATCTTCCAGCACCCGAATGGCCACCGGAAATTCTTCTTCATCAGGGTGGGTGCGACCTATAATAAATACGGTATACATTCGCCCTTCCACCGCCCTGTGCTCCGGAAGAATACTAAGCGTTCCGCCCTCCTTCCGAATTTCTAGGCGGTGCATGCCCGGCTCAATTTGCGCGTATTCACTTACGTCGCCCTCTGTGATCTGCGAAAAGAGCTGCTCTTCTTCATTGCCAAACCAGCGCCAGAATTCTAAAAGTTCTTCCCCCTGCGCAAACGACGCAATACGCACGCCGCTGCTTCCTTCCTCCAGCTCCGGCGCTGCTTCGGTAATGGCCACCAGCTCCATTACGCCGCCGCGGCAGAGGATCATAAGCGTAAACGATTGATTTTCCGGTATAATTACATGATTTTGTACACGCACCTTCCCCTCTTCTTCTACTCGAATTGTCGTATGACCGCCATGCATAAAAATATGCGGCGTACTTTCGCCATACGCCAGCCCCCGAGCAATCGGCGCGCTCATGGAACCTTCGCCTACAAAGACAGAAACCTCGCCCATTTGCGGGCATCCGTGAAAAAATCGAAGTAAACTCATAGTATAAACTCTCCTTACAACAAGGTATTGTGATTCCATTATATGAGTGCTTCCGCGCAAAATTGTTTGACACAAGAAAAAAAGAACCCGCTGCAACAGCGGATTCTTCGAGAAATCGGAATGACAGGATTCGAACCTGCGGCCTCTGCGTCCCGAACGCAGCGCTCTACCAAACTGAGCCACATTCCGAAACTATATATGCCTTCTTCACTAGGCTTAATTATTATATCGAATCTTTTCACCAATGTCAAGCCTTATTTAGAAAAAAAGCTGTCACATTCCATAATGAATGTGACAGCCTCAAGTGGCAGGACAGGTACTTGGTTACGGCTTATTCGGCACTTTCCGTAGCCTCTACGGGAACGCTTGGCGTCATGTGCTCTACTCTTACTTTGCCAATGCGCCGCTCTTCCACATTCAGTACCGTAAATTTATAACCTTCTAGGCATATTTCGTTCATTTCGCCATCCTGGGGCAAAAAGCCCAGAACGCTAATAATATAGCCGCCCAGCGTATCGTAATCGCCTTCGGGAATGGTTACGCCTATCAGCTCTTCCACTTCTTCAATATCGGCCGTTCCGTCAATGGTAAAGGTTTTTTCGTCAATCACAGAAACCTCTTCCGACTCCTGATCGTATTCATCCTGAATATTTCCCACGATCGACTCTAAAATGTCTTCAATTGTGACTAAACCAGCCGTACCACCATATTCGTCTACTACAATGGCCATATGCAAGTGCTTTTCTTGCAGCTCGGCAAACAGCTCGCCGCACCGTTTTGTTTCCGGCACGTAATGCGCCTGCCGCATCATATCGCGCAGCGTCATATTGTCCGGAAGCGCAGAGCCCACATATTTTAATACGTCTTTAATATACAAAACACCAATAATGTTATCAATATCTTCTTCATAAACCGGAATGCGAGAAAATCCGTGTTCTATCGAAAGATTAACCACTTCCGAAAAGTCGTCTTCTACATCGATACAGACCATATCTGTACGATGCGTCATAATGTCGGCCGCGTCAATATCGTCAAATTCAAAGATATTATCGATCATTTCGCGCTGAGAATCTTCAATTACGCCTTTTTCACCGCCAACATCCACCATCATGCGGATTTCTTCTTCCGTCACCGTCTCCTCATCGGCATGCGGATCAATGCCTATTACTTTGAGCAGACCGTTTGTAGAAAGAGAAAGTAATTTAACTACCGGTTTTGCAACTTTTAATACAAAAAGCAATACGGGCGCCGCCAAAAAGGACACTTTTTCCGGATTTTGCATAGCAATTTTTTTCGGCACTAATTCACCCAGCACCAAGTTAAAATATGCTGTAATTAACGTAATTAATACCATAGAAACCGTACTAATTACATTAACCGAAATAACGTCGCCTATTACTGTACCACTCAGCGCGTTAGCTAACATGCCCGCAAAAGAATCCGAGGCAGAAGCAGACGTTAAAAAGCCAGCCAGCGTTACGCCGATCTGAATAGTCGAGAGGAAAGCACTACTGCTCTCTGTTAACTTTTGAATTTGTTTCGCTTTTTTGTTGCCTTCTTCCGCCATTTTTTTAATTTTATTATCATTCAAGGAAATGACGGCAATCTCTGACATTGCAAAGAAAGCATTGACAAAAATAAGCACAAAAAGAATTACAATTTGAAAGATTATACTTCCAGGGTCGGTATCCATACAATTCTCCTATAAAAATATTTAAGATTAACACGCCTCTTTTGAGGTCGCATCAGCTTTTACCACTTTGTGCGCGTACGCGCCAAACTATGAAGTAAACCAGTAAGGCAAGCGCAACGGAAATCGAAACCCATTGCGAAGTGGAAAGTCCCCACCAGATGCCGCGCAGCACGTCGTCGCCTCGCAAAAACTCCAGCCCGAAGCGAAGCAGCGCATAGCTACCAAGATATAAGCTCAAAAGGTGATCTTTTCCTTTTCCTCTGTGGAGCAGCCCGTAAAGCACGCCGAACAAAGCCAGATTCAGCGCAGACTCAAGAAGCTGCACCGGAAAGCGAACCACACCGTTTGCATATGGTACCGCCGACTCCGTATACACAAATCCCACAGCGGAGGGAATCCCGTAACAACAGCCCGTCAAAAAACAGCCAATCCGTGCAATACCATGAAACAACGGAATGGCACAAGCCGCTATATCATAATACGGATATCGCGGGTATTTCTTTTTCTTAATCACTAAGGCCCCCGTCAGCAAGCCGCCGAAGAGTCCTCCGTAAAACACCTGTCCGCCCCATACATATGCCAGCCCCTGGTCTAAATGACGCAAATTAACTAAACCATAAAGCAAATGGCCTCCAATTACGACGCCTATCACGCTGTAGAGCATGACTTCTATTATATAAAAGGGGTGCACCCCTCGCTTTACGGCCTGATGCTCGGCAAACATGCCGGCGACCAGCGCGCCTATTAGCGCCATGAGCGCATACGTTGGAATTTCTTTACCCGCAATATGTATCAGTGGATACATGCTTGTTTAATACATACCGGCAAACGTGCAGCTTAAACAGCCTAAGGAAGTACAGGCGACTACTGTGCACGCAAAAACAAAGCACGAAAGTACTACGCCAATAATGCCCAGCACCAAACCTGCCACCGCCATGCCGCAGCGCTGCCCTCCGACCGCCATTTTACCCGCTTTGACGGAAAGCGCGATTGCGACAATGCCCAGCACCAGCGCTACAAATGAGAAGTAGCCGGCCCAGCAAAGCACTACGCTCACGATTCCGCATACCAGCGAGCCAATAGCAAGATTCTTTTCTTGATCCCCTTGATTCATTGGACTTACCCAGTCCTCCTTCTTAATTTTTAAAAGTGGTTAAACATATTGTAACATTAAGCCCTCTTTTCGTCAATGGCCCTTAATGTATTTTCTTAAAATGAGCACGATCAATGCAGGCTAGGGCGTACTTTCTAAATTTTCTCTCTTCTCGACTGTCACACATGGATTGTAATCTTACATTTTTTTGTATAAACTTGTTTCTTATCACTTGACAAATAGAAAACAGATTGCTACAATGGCTATAATTGTGTTGATGGAGATAGCTCCTTGTACCCCTCACTACAGAGAGCGGCCGGTTGGTGTAAGGCCGTGTGAAGCGCAAGGTCGGATCCCTCCGGAGCATTGCTCAGAAAACCGGACGTTCCGGGCAGTAAGAGCGTACGGCTAGCCCCGTTATCGGCCAAGGCTTTGATGGAAGCTGAGAGAAGTAATCAGGGTGGTACCACGGATACCATATAGCATTCGTCCCTGCAGGTTATTGAACCTGCAGGTTTTTTATTGTTCCTCTCAAATCCCCCGGTTATGGCAATCTCCATCACCTAGTTGGCGCCCTTGGCGCTATGTATTTAAAATAAGGAGGCATTGGTATGTACCCAAAAGTATCTCCCGATATGAATTTTACGGAGCGGGAAAAGAAGGTGCTCGACTTCTGGAAGAAGGAGCACATTTTTGAGAAAAGTGTGAAGGCGCGGGAGGGCGCGCCGGTATTTACGTTTTATGACGGCCCTCCGACGGCGAATGGCAAACCGCATATTGGCCATGTGCTGACGCGGGCGATTAAGGATATGATTCCGCGTTACCAGACCATGAAGGGCAATATGGTGCCCCGCAAGGCGGGCTGGGACACGCACGGCCTGCCGGTGGAGCTGGAAATTGAAAAGGAGCTGGGGCTGGACGGCAAGGAGCAGATTGAGCAGTATGGCCTGGCGCCTTTTATTCAGAAGTGTAAAGAAAGCGTTTGGAAATATAAGGGCATGTGGGAAGATTTCTCTAATTTAGTGGGCTTCTGGGTCGACATGGATAACCCTTATGTTACCTACACCGACGATTATATCGAATCGGAGTGGTGGGCGCTGAAACAGATTTACGACAAGGGGCTTTTGTATAAGGGCTTTAAAATTGTGCCCTACTGCCCGCGCTGCGGCACGCCGCTGTCTAGCCACGAGGTGGCGCTGGGCTACAAAGACGTAAAAGAGCGTTCGGCCATTGTGCGCTTCCACGTGAAGGGCGAAGACGCGTATTTTCTGGCCTGGACAACCACGCCGTGGACGCTGCCCTCGAACGTGGCGCTCTGCGTAAATCCAGTAGAGAGCTATGTGAAGGTGCGCTCGGGCGAGTACACCTATTATATGGCCGAAGCCTTAGTCGCTACGGTACTGGGCGAGGACGCCGAAATTCTGGAATGCTTTACCGGCAAGGATCTGGAATACAAAGAATACGAGCCGCTGTACGATTTTGTGACTCCCATTTGCGAGCGGCAGCATAAAAAAGCGCATTATGTCACCTGCGCCGATTACGTTACGCTGACCGACGGTACCGGCGTGGTGCATATTGCTCCCGCCTTCGGTGAAGACGACGCGCAGGTAGGGCGCCGCTATGACCTGCCATTTGTGCAGCTGGTCAACGGTAAAGGTGAAATGACCGCCGAAACGCCGTGGGCCGGCACGTTCTGCAAAAAAGCCGATATGCCTATTTTGCAAGACCTGGAAGACCGCGGCCTGCTGTTTGACGCGCCGCAGTTTGAACACAGCTATCCGCACTGCTGGCGCTGCGATACGCCGCTCATCTACTACGCGCGCGAATCGTGGTTCATTAAAATGACCGCCGTCAAAGACGATCTGATCCGCAACAACAACCAGATTAACTGGATTCCCGAGAGCATCGGCAAAGGGCGCTTTGGCGACTGGCTAGAAAACATTCAGGACTGGGGCATCTCCCGTAACCGGTACTGGGGCACGCCTCTGAACATTTGGGAGTGCGAATGCGGGCATCGCCACTGCGTCGGCAGCCGCCAGGAGCTCAAAGAGCTATCGAATAACTATCCCGAGGGCGGCGTTGAGCTGCACCGTCCCTATATCGATGAAATTACCATTCCTTGCCCGCACTGCGGGAAAATGATGAAGCGTGTGCCCGAGGTGATCGATTGCTGGTTTGACAGCGGGGCTATGCCTTTTGCGCAGCACCACTATCCGTTTGAGAATCAGGACCTTTTTGAGCAGCAGTTCCCGGCCGATTTTATTTCGGAAGGTGTGGATCAGACGCGCGGCTGGTTTTATTCGCTGCTGGCGGAGTCGACGCTTTTGTTCAATAAGCCGCCGTATAAAAACGTAATTGTACTGGGGCATGTACAGGACGAAAACGGCCAGAAGATGTCGAAGTCGAAGGGGAATGCGGTGGATCCCATGGAGGCTTTGCAGCAGTATGGATCGGACGCGATCCGCTGGTATTTTTACGTGAACTCTGCGCCGTGGCTGCCGAACCGCTTCCATGGCAAGGCTGTGGTGGAAGGTCAGCGTAAATTCCTGCGTCCGCTGTGGAATACCTACGCGTTTTATGTACTGTATGCGAGTATTGACGCCTTTGACCCCACGCAGCATACGCTGGAATACGAGAAGCTTTCGGTTATGGACAAATGGCTGCTTTCTAAGCTGAACTCGCTGATTACCGAGTTGGACACGAATTTAAGCGCCTACCGGTTGCCGGAAACGGCGCGGGCTCTGCAGGCGTTTGTAGACGATATGAGTAACTGGTATGTGCGCCGCTGCCGTGCTCGCTACTGGGCGAAAGGTATGGAGCAAGATAAGGTAAACGCGTATATGACGCTGTATACGGCTCTGGTTACGGTGTCTAAGCTGGCCGCGCCCATGATTCCGTTTATGACGGAGGATATCTACCAGGGGCTGGTGCGCAGCGTGGATCCTTCCGCGCCGGAAAGCGTGCACCTGTGCTCGTTCCCCACGGCCGACGCCGCGCTGGTTGACAAAAAGCTGGAGTCCGATATGGATCAGGTGCTGGCGATTATTACGCTGGGCCGCGCCTGCCGCAATACTTCAAATATTAAAAACCGCCAGCCGCTGGCGAAAATGTATGTGCAGTCGCCGTCTGAGCTGGGAGAGTATTATAAAGAAATTATAGAAGAAGAGCTGAATGTGAAGGAAGTTGTCTTTACCGGCGACGCGAGCCAGTTTATCAGCTATAGCTTTAAACCGCAGCTGCGTACGGTAGGACCGAAATACGGCAAGCTGCTGGGCAAGATCCGCAGCGCGCTGGCCGAGGTGAATGGACGCGCCGCCCATGATACGCTGGAAGCGGGTAAACCGATTACGTTTGATTTTGACGGCGAAACCGTGGAGCTGTATCAGGAAGACGTGCTTATGGAGACGGCGCAGGTTCCCGGGTTTGTTGCCCAGACAGAAGGGACGCTTACGGTTGCGCTGGATACGAACCTTACGCCAGAGCTAATTGAAGAGGGCTTTGTTCGGGAGATCATTAGTAAAATCCAGACCATGCGTAAGGAAGCCGGGTTTGAGGTAACCGATCATATCACCTTCGCTTATGGCGAAAATGAAAAGATCGCGGCTATTGTTCAGGCGAATGAAGCCGAGATTGCGGCTGAAACGCTGGCCGACCATGTGCAGCAGGAGGCCGGCGAGGGCTTCTACTGCAAAGACTGGGATATTAACGGCCAGGCCGTTACGTTTGGGGTAAAACGGTAAGAATTGCCGCGAGCTGCCACATTGACAATGTGGCAGCTCTTTTTTTGTGGCTTGAAAAAATGGCCGCATAGGGATAAGAACTGTGTACGTTATCCCCATACGGCAAGAAAAATAACGCAAGGGAGGGGCAAGGGCCATACATTATCCCCGCGCAGCGAGATATTTGACATGATAGTAAAAGGGAGAAAGCAAGGTGTTCTTGTTTGAAAGTCGTTTGTACTTAATTCAAGAATTCTTATTGCTCTCCCTCGTTATTTTTCCATTTATCTTCCTACACAGGAGCGTTGGAAGCGTTCCACTGTCCCTATATTGCGATAATAAATGCGCAGAATAGGGATAAGGCTAGCACCGGCTATCCCTATTCTGCGCAAAAGTTTTCGCCCAAGCAGGGACAATTACCACACAGGGACGGACCTTTCCCGCAAGACGGCCCTCGTCCGCCAGGGACGGATCTCATCCGCCGGGACGGACCGGCCCGAGCTACGCTTTTTCCACGCGGCTCCCCAGGCGGCTGAACACCTCATTCGTAATCGTACCGCTCTGCTCGGCTAAGTCGTAAACAGAAATCAACTCCTGCCCGCTCTGCCCCAGCACCACCACCTCGTCGCCCGCCCGGACGCCTTCTATCTGCGTCACGTCAATCAGCGTCTGATCCATGCAGATTCTTCCCACAATACTCGCCCGCTGCCCATGCACCAGCATAGCGCCGCGCCCTTCGCCCAGCGCCCGGGGCAGCCCGTCCGCATACCCAATCGTCACCGCCGCAATGCGCCGCCTATCTGCAGCCACATACGCCAAATCGTACCCGGCGCCCTCGCCCGCTCGCAGCATCCGCACGCTCGCCACCCGCGCCTTTACCGTCAGCACCGGTCGCAGCGCTATCCCCGCCGCATTCCAATCTGACCGCGCGCTCAGCACGCCATACAGCGCAATACCCACACGCGCATACTCGCCGCCAAGCTGCGGATAATTCAGCACCCCGCCGCTAGCCAGCAGATGCGTCTTCGGACGCCGCATCCCCGCCGACGCCAGCGCTGCCAGCACCACATCCAGCCGCTTCGCCTGCTCCCTCGTAAACGCCTGATCCTCCGCCCGCCGGCTCTGTGACGCGCACAAATGCGTAAAAATCCCCGTCACCCGCAGCCCCTTCAGGCGGCACACCTTCACAATCTCACCGGGACGCCGCGCATCCAGCCCTAGCCGGTGCATCCCCGTATCCACCGCCACGTGTACCGGCAGCCGAAACGGACTGCGCCGCGCGTAGCGCGCAAGCTCTTCCGCATACGCCTTATCCACTATGCTCTGTGTCAGGCGATATCTGCGCAGCCGCGGCCATTCGCTCGGGTGCGTATATCCCAAAATCAAAATCTCGCCACGCACGCCGCCGCGCCGCAGCGCGGCGCCTTCCTCGGCGCAGGCCACGCAAAAAGCACGCACCCCCAGCCGGTTAAGCGCCCGGCCCATACGCACCGCCCCGTGCCCGTACGCGTCCGCCTTCAGCGCCGGCATCAGCGCCGCTTTGCGCGGCAGTGCAGCGCGCAGAGCGCGGACATTCTCTTCCAGCGCCTCTTCGTCGATCTCGCTCCAGCAGCGCCCCTTCTTATAGCGCCCCTTCCTGCCGGCCGCCACAAGACCCATTGCCACTGAAAGAAGACTCACCAGTACATAATGCAGCAGCGCATGATCTGCCAAAATATGCAGCGCCGGATGCAGCTTCGCCATGCCCCTCACCAGCACAATCACCGCCGGATGCACCAAATAAATCCACATCGACGCCGCGCGAAACCGGGCCGCCGCCGGCGTTTGCACGCGCAGCGTCAGCAGCAACCGGTACAAACACAGCATTACCACAGGGAGAAACACATACATACTGTCATGCCGCTGCCACCCCTGCGCCCGCAGCCAAAACGCCTCCGCTGTCATGCCGGCAAACGAAACCACAAAGCAGGCCAGCCAGGGCCACCGCTGCGCCGTCTGCTTCCCCTCACCGGCGCGCGCTCCCAGCAGCAAAAAGAGAGGAGCCAAGAAAAGCCCGTTACGCGTATGCGAAAACACCGAAAACAACCACTCATAGCCGTCCTGAAGCCACGCCACCTGCTGCGTCAGCCCCCAGTAGCTGTCGCCCAGCAGTCCCAGCCCATACAATGCGGCCGCTATGCCCAGACAAATCCGGCCCGAAAAACACTGCAGCAGCGCGCATACCAGCAGCATGCCCAGCAAAACCGCCGGAAAATACCATAAATGGTAGAACGTTCCGTCCCAAACGAGCAGCCGCAAAGCGGCAAAAACATCCAGATTCTCATAATACCCCGCGTATATCCCCAAGGGCAAATAGGCTAAAGAAGTCAGCGCGTATAGTAACGCCGTTTTTTTCGCGAAGCGAAGCACTTTGGGGTAGGCGTCCGCTTCGCCCCGCATAACCGGCCCCAGCACAAACTGCCCCGTAACCATAAGGAAAAAAGGAACCGCCATCCGCGCCAGCACCCGGGTCAGAAAAAAATCGCCCTCCGCGCTCACACTTTCCAGCGGCGAGGTATGAATCGCTATGACCAGCAGCGCCGCCACCATACGAAAATCATCGAGCGCCGCCAATTCCTTCTGCTGTTTCCTATCCATCACTTATACCCATTCCGTTACAATATATCCGTCCACATTATTGCCCGATACCGCACAAGGTCCCTGGTGCGCCTCTTTTTGCAGCTCCTCTTCCCGCGCCGCGGGGCAGTAAGAAACCAGCACGTCCAGCCCATACTTTTGAAAATGCAGCGGCCTTTTGCGCAGCGGACACTCATGTAAAAACGCCACGTATTCTTCCAAAGTCCAGTCATACTCCTGCATAATGAGCGCATGCGGCGCGCCCACATAGCGAAAATGCCATGGCTCATGCGCAATGCCGGTAACCGCCTCCTTCCCTTCGGGGTATCGCTGCGTAAAACCAAAGCGCGGCGCGGCCTCCCTGAATGTTTGCGCCACGCCCTCGTAAGGAAACGCCGGACGCAAAAAATCAATCTCCTCTTGGCGAAGGCCTACATCAATCGCCAGCCCTGTCTGGTGCTCGCTATGTCCCGCTGCGGCCACAAACGCCCGGGTAAACGCTTCGCCATGCTCGCGCATAGAATTGTCCCAGATCTGCTGCTGCTCTTTATGCGAGCGCCAGCCGCTCACCAGCGCAATTTCCCCGCGCGCGCCTACCTGCTTTAAAAGCTCGGCAAGCAGCACCGCCGCCCGCCGCTCCAGCCACGCGCCATCCATCTTCGTAAGCTGCGGCGCCTCCTCGCGCACCGCATGCTGCTCATTGACTAAAATCAAATTACCGCGGTACAAATTCACTGCACACTCGCCTCCTCTACCAGCTGCGTCAGCATCGCCCCAAAATCCAGCCCGGCCGCACGCATCATGCCCGGAAACCGGCTATGCTCCGTAAAGCCCGGTATGGTGTTCACCTCATTAAAAACAATCCGCCCGCGGGGCGTAAAAAACATGTCAACCCTGGCAAAACCCGCGCAGTCCAGAGCCCGATAAATGGTCTTTGCCGTATGCTGTACGCGCTCTCTATCCGCCGCGCTAAGGCGCGCCGGCACGTGAATGGCCGAGTTTTTCAGCGTATACTTTTCGGTAAAATCGAATAAATCGCCGTGCGTCTCGATTTCGTCTACCTCGCCTACCGTGAGCCTCTCTCGCCCCATTATGGCGCAGCCCACCTCAAATCCCTCAATCGCCTCTTCCACGATTACGCTTTGATCGTACAAAAACGCCTCCTGCAGCGCCGCCGTTAGCTGCGTTTCGCTCTTCACCCGGCGAATGCCAAACGACGAACCGGCGCGCAGCGGCTTAACAAACAGCGGATAGCCAATCTCACGCCCCAGCTTTTCGGCCTGCGGCGCCTCTGTTTTGCTATGAAGGCACACCCCGCGCGGTACCGCAATGCCCGCTTCTTTCACCAGCTTGTGCGCTCTGTCTTTATCCATGCATAGGGCGCTGGCCAGTACGCCGCAGCCCACCAGAGGCAGCCCCGCCAAAGCGATAAGCCCCTGCACCGTACCGTCTTCGCCAAAGCGTCCGTGCAGTACAGGAAACACCGCGTCGGCTGTAAGGCGCTGCACGCCTTCCGGTTTTTGAACATACACCGCCGCCTGCCCCCGATCTGGGCAGAGCACCGCCGGGAAACACTGCGCGTCGCCTTGCCAGGTGCCGTCAGCAATTTTGCCGGCCTCGCCGGCATAGTAAAACCAGCGCCCCTCCCGGTTAATGCCAATGGGAAGCACCGCGTAGCGGCTCCGGTCTAAATGGGTTATGACCGCATGGGCCGATTCCAGTGAAATACTATGTTCCGGCGAGTAGCCGCCGAAAATAACTGCTACTTGTTTCATACTCTTCCTCCGTTCTCAATAAAAAAAGCGTTTCGATTGAACACAATAAGTGTAACAAATCGAAACGCTAAGTGTTTGCGTTTTTGGTGTAAATTATCTTTCTGTTTTCTGATTTAATTCTTACGATTTTCTGACGGCTGCTCCGGAAGCCACAGGCGGAAGGCAATGCTTTCGTGACTGCTCTGCGCCTCTAGGCTGCCGCCGTGCAGATCGGTAATTTCTTTGGCAATGGCCAGGCCCAGACCGGCGCCGCCGGTAGCCGACCCGCGCGAAGAATCGACCCGATAAAACTGCTCAAAAATATGCGCCAGTTTTTCGGGCGGAATGGTTTTGCCGCGGTTCTGAACGGCGAGCGTAACACCGCCCTGCGGCGCTTTTTGCAGCGTGAGCCAAATGGGGCTATCCGGATAACTGTAGCTTACCGCGTTGCGAATGAGGTTGTCCAGCACGCGCCCAATTTTGTTCCGGTCGCACAGGATTGTGATTTCCGGTTCAATCTGGCACTGCCAGGTGAGTCCTTTTTCGGCTAAAATTGGTTCAAACTCGCTGACGGTTTGTTCGAGCATGCGGCTAAAGTTGGTGCTCTCTGCTTCTAGTGTTAGGCTTGTTAGATTAAACCGGGTAATGTCGAAGAATTCGTTAATTAAATCTTCCAGGCGCAGCGCTTTGTCGAGGGCAATCTGCGTGTAGCGCGCCCTAAGCTCAGGCGAAATCTGCGGCTCGTCGGCCAGCAGCGACAGGTAGCCTACCACACTGGTAAGCGGCGTTTTGAGATCGTGCGCTAAATACACGATCAAATCATTTTTTCGCTGCTCCGCTTCTTTCGCAAGTAGATCGGCGCGGAAGGCCTCTTCGCGCACCTGATTAAGCCGGTCTTGAATGTTTTTTATGCCATCGGGCAGCAGAATAGGCTCGCTGCCGGGACTGGCCAGCTTTTCGGAAGCGGCAATGACCTCGTCTAAATACCAGATGGGCCGGGCCATAAAGCGGTAGGTAATCACGCTCCAGCCCAGCAGGCCCAGTACCAGCAGCACTAAAAGAATGTACTGCTCCACCCACTTGAAAAAACGGTAGAGAAGATCATACGGCTGCCAGGTTATGCTGTTTGTAATTTCAATGCCCATGAATACGAAAAAGAAAAGCAGCGCGGCATACGCTGCCAGCGCCAGAAAATACTGAATGAGCATTTTGCGCGTCATGCGGCTTCGCAGTGGCGTTCGTTTACTCAATGGTATAGCCCACCCCCCAAATTGTTTTTATATACCGCGGCCGCCTGGGCGGTTCGTGTAATTTTTCGCGCAGGCGCGCGATATGCGCCATGACTGTATTGTTTTGATCTAAATATTTTTCGCCCCACACGGCCTCAAACAGCTCTTCAGACGAAACAACGGCGCCCCTTTTCTTGCATAAGTACCAGAGGATATTAAATTCGAGCGGCGTAAGCGCCAGCTCCTTGCCGTTTAAGGTGCATTTATGCGCTTCTTTGCTTATGGTCAGCGCCCGAATGGCGATAACGCCGTCGTCCTCGCCGGCCACGCCGGCCGCGTTGTAGCGCGTATAGCGGCGCAGCTGCGTTTTGACGCGGGCCACGAGCTCTAATGGATTGAATGGTTTGGTAATGTAATCGTCGGCGCCCAGGGTGAGGCCGGTGATTTTGTCCATGTCTTCGACCTTGGCGGTGACCATGATAATGGGGAACAAGTGATTTTCGCGAATTTTTTGGCAGAGGGTGAAGCCGTCCATGTCGGGCAGCATTACGTCTAAAATGGCAAGGCTGACAACCTCTGTTTCGCAGCAGGCTAAGGCCGGCCCCGCGGCGTAGAATTTGCGCACGGCGTATCCCTCGTTTTTTAGGTAGACTTCTATCAGATCGGCAATTTCTTGTTCGTCGTCGACTACGAGAATGGTTTCTTGCTTCATTCATTTCTCCTTTGTGGTGTCCGTTTACGGGATTAACCATGCGTTTACTATATCACTTTTTGTAAATAGCGTCAATGCACCGCGCTATACAGGAGTTTTAAATACAAAACGCGGCGTAGAGAGGAACGATCTTTTTATTGTTCTCCAAACCGAAATTTTTTGCAGAGAGCTTGATAGCGTAGGCAGGGTTATAGGTATCCATATAGACCTTTAAGCTCTTTGCTCTGGTGTTATCTGCTGATTTTACTTCAATAGGAATCAGCTGACCGTCACGCTGAATGACAAAATCTACCTCGGCTCCACGCGCAGACTCCCAATAGTAAGTCTTATAGCCGCCTATGGTAAGCTGCACATTGACATAGTTTTCAGCCATACCTCCCTTAAAGTCATTCAGTTCGTCAACCATATAGAGTACATCGTTAGCCGCTAAATCTTTCTTAGCACAGAGCAACCCCAAGTCAGAAACATAAATCTTGAACGCGTCAACATCACGGTAATTCTCCAAAGGCTTTTTGATTTGCTCTACCTTATATACCTGTGAAACTATGCCAGACAGGCAGAGCCATTCAATAGCGTTTTCAAATTCAGAAGCTCTGCCACCTTTCTTTATTAGTTTATACTGAAAGCGGGTATTCTTTTTTGAGAGCTGAACGGTAATGTTGTCATAGGCAAGCCTTGTTTTCTTGATTTTATTAACAGTGTTGTATTTGCTCATATCGTTCAGATAGCTGATAAGTATGGTATCCTGCGTATGGCGTACAAGAATATAATCCTTTGTCTGTATAAACTGTAATACGCACTCAGGCATACCACCCACAACAAGATATTGCCTATAAAGTAGCATTGCCGCATCGTGCAGAGCGGCCGGCATGGGCGTATCGGTTTCAAAACACTTTTTTATCTGGCGCACAAGAGGTTCTTCGCCCATGGCCAGCATGAATTCCTCCATATCCATAGGGTACAGGGTTTTCATATCGACCTTACCGACAGGAAAAGAAAACTTAGCCCTGCTTACCGCTACGCCAAGTAAGCTGCCGAGCGCTACGATATGATAGTCTGGAGCTTCTTCGCAAAAGTATTTCAGAGAAGTCAGCGCCCGTTCGCAAAGCTGTACCTCGTCAAATACTATCAGCGTTTTTTCCTTTACTATTGTCTGACCTGCTATATGCGATAAAATGGGGATCAGATAATCAGGGCTGATATTTTCTTCAAAGGTTTCATTTAGCTTTGGATTTGTTTCAAAATTGAAGTATGCCACATTTTCATAGTGGCTGCGTCCAAACTCCAAAATGGAGTAAGTTTTTCCGACCTGTCTTGCTCCCTGCAAAATCAAAGGCTTGCGGTATTCGTTCTCTTTCCAGGCCTCCAAGAAGCTCATAATCTTTCTATACATAGCAATCCTCCTTACGGCTTGACCATAGCATAACACATATTCATGTAAATATCAATATTTTTTTCTCATTTTTTAACTTTAAATCACATGAACTTTTTTATAAATCTATCAAAATTCGACATGAATCAGTCTGGAAGAAAAGATTAATTTTCTCAAATCACTGTTTGAAAATTTATTAGCACGCAGAACAAAAAAGATACAGCGAATCATATTGCTATTCTTCCCCAAACACCGTATAATAATGGATGCCTGTTGAATTAAGAACTAAAGGAGAGAATACCTATGGAAAAGTCAAAAGTATACTATACTGATTTTCGCACTGTGGCCTTTGGCGACGGTCTGCCCACCAAATTGCAAAAGCTCTGTAAAAAGGCCGGCATCGACACCATCGATATGGACGGCAAATTTGTGGCGATTAAGCTGCACTTTGGCGAGCTGGGCAATATTAGCTATTTGCGCCCTAACTATGCCCGCGCTATTGTGGACCTGGTGAAAAGCCTGGGAGGCAAGCCGTTTTTGACCGATTGCAACACGATGTACCCGGGAAGCCGCAAGAATGCGCTGGAGCACCTAGAGTGCGCCTGGCAAAACGGCTTTACGCCGCTAACGGTGGGCTGCCCCATTTTAATTGGCGACGGCCTGAAGGGAACCGATGACATTGCGGTTCCGGTAGAGGGCGGCGAATATGTAACCGAGGCCAAGATTGGCCGCGCGATTATGGACGCCGATGTCTTTATTAGCCTTACGCATTTTAAAGGGCATGAAATGACCGGCTTTGGCGGCGCGATTAAGAATATCGGCATGGGCTGCGGCTCGCGCGCGGGCAAAACCGAGCAGCACAGCGGCGGCAAACCGCATATTGTTGAGGAGCTCTGTCGCGGCTGCAAGCGCTGCCAGCGCGAGTGCGCTAACGGCGGCCTGGTATTTCTGGAAGAGAAGCGTAAAATGTCTGTGGATCTGGATCACTGCGTGGGCTGCGGACGCTGCCTGGGCGCCTGCAACTTTGACGCCATTCAGTTTAATAATGATAATGCCAACGCCGTGCTCAACTGCAAAATGGCGGAGTACACCAAGGCTGTAGTAGACGGACGTCCGAATTTCCATATTTCGCTGATTGTCGACGTGTCGCCCAACTGCGACTGCCACTGCGAAAACGACGCTCCTATTTTACCTAACATTGGCATGTTTGCCTCGTTTGATCCGCTGGCGCTGGATCAGGCCTGTGTTGACGCCTGCTTAGCGGCCACGCCGCTGCCGCATAGCCAGCTGGCGGAGCACATGGCAGCGCCGGATTTTCATGACCACCACGATCATTTTACGAACAGCGCGCCGGAGTCGGAGTGGCGCTCGTGCCTGGAACATGCCGCTAAAATTGGCCTGGGCAGCCGGGAATACGAACTGATTCGCATGTAAGGGCTGCAGGAGGAAAATGAAAAACATTCTTGTGATTCAAATATGTAAAGAGCCATTCTCATGCGAATGGCTCTTTATTATATCTGGTGCGAAAGGATCCAGTTTAGTAAATCAACAGATGGAAGGGTACTGGCTGCTAATTGCAGGATAATATCGGACAATTCTGTTTGCGTATACTGTAATTCCATTCCGTTTAGGGCCAGAAACACCAGCATAACGTGCACGCCGATGCGTTTATTCCCGTCTACAAACGGATGATTTTTTACAAGACCAAAACAAAGCCGCGCTGCCTTCTGCCAGAGAGATGGATACATCTCTTCTCCGCTAAAAGTTTGGAACGGCGCATTCAGCGCGGACTCCAGCATCCCTTCGTCGCGCAGGGCAGATGAACCTCCGGTTTGTGCAATGAGCTGTTCGTGCAGCAAAAGCACCTGTGGTTTAGATAATCGGATCATTGGGCAAGTACCTCGTAAGCCTGTCGGTTCTTTTCTATAAGACGTTTGGAAACGGCCATAACATCTTCATCGGCAGCAAGCTGTTCTTGTTCGGCGGCACTGACTTCTATGACCAGATACCGGGGCACGTTATTCTTTAATATAACGACAGCGCCGCTTTCGTCTACAAGACGTGCCACTTTAGAAAAATTCTGATTGGCCTCTGTAATGGAAACAAGATTTTTGGCATGGATATTCATAATTATTCTCCCTTCTGAAGTACACCAATAGCCGTGCGCTCCCTCGTTTTATTTCTCCAGCTGCCTTTTAATTTCCCAGTAGCGATAGCCGAAAGAACCGGCACATACCGGCCTGGCAGGCTTACCCTCACAAATTTCCAGCCTTCTTTATGGCGTTTTCGAAGATACTGCTCTTCTTTTTGCCAATCGGCAATGGTGAAGATCCGGGCTTCTAGTTTCTTTTCCTTCATTTCAGCGCACCTCCATCATGTTTCGGTATAATCTTTCAATTCGCTTCATTTCTAAAGCCAGCACCTCCTGGCCCAGCTCTGTAATGCAGTAAATTTTCCGTTTTTCTTCTTCCCGTACAAAACGGATTAAATTATCTTTTTCCATTTTAGATAAACTGCCGTACATGGTTCCAGGACTAATGCGGATTTCGCCATGGGTCAGCGCCTCTACTTTACGGATTACATGGTAGCCATGCGCTTCTTCCCGAAGGCACAGCAAAATATAAAACCCCGTTTCCGTCATGGGAACATACACTTTACGAATATGCGTATCCATTTCGACCACGCCCCTTTCTCGGCTGTCTGTCGCGCTATATTATATCGCAGTGCGATATATCTTTGTCAATACAATCTATGTAAAAAATCTGCTTTACACAGAAACCGGTTTTTATAAAATAAAAAAAGCCTAATCCCGCATATTCCGCTCAAACTGATTAGACTTTTTTATTTTACGCCCCGATTACCCGCGTCTGGGTTCCCTCGTGCGTAACGATTTTGGCCACCATCTGTCCGCTCTTCTCTACGGTAACGATCCAGTAACAAAACTCGCTTTCTCCTTCGACCGTGGCGGGTAAAGTATAATACCGAATGCCGTTTTGCTCGCTCTCATAGCCACAGTGCATATGCCCCTGCAGCACGGTAACCTTACGGCCGCAGCTCTCTAGAACAGAGCGTACGCGCCATCCGTTGCGCACCGCGTGCGGATTGTCTAACGCGTCCAGCAGTGCATGCGCAAAAACCATAACGCGCCGCTTGTCTGTGCGCGCCAAGTCGGCTTGCAGCCAGCTCAGCTGCTCCTCAGACACATAGCTCTGCTCCCATTGGTGCGTGGCCGGCGTATAGTGCCGGCCCTTAGCGTCGTAATTCGTGTCCAGTACCACAAAGTGCATCGCTCCTACGTCAAAAGAGCCAAAGGCGCGGCCTGCCTGCCACCCCCAGAGCGGCGCCAGGCGTGGCAGCGCAGCGCTGCCCGTATCGTGGTTGCCTATGACATAGCAGCAGGGAATTCCCGAGGCCTGAATCACCTGCGTAGCTTCCCGCGCATAGCAGAGGGCGCGCTCCTCGTCTTCTGGCTCGTCAATTAAGTCGCCAAGATGAACCAAAAAGGAAACCTGCTCCTTTTGAAAGCACTGCATATACTGTTTTACTTTATCGAGCGCCGCCTGATAATAGCGATGATTTTGCGGCCTTCGCCGCGCGTATTGCACGTCGGCAAAAACGCCAAACGAAAACGCGTCCATTAGTCGCCCGGCTGGCTGTCGCAAAGAAACGTGGCGGCGCCCACGTCATAGACGCGCACCCTTGTGCCGTGCATTGAGGTTAGTGTAAAAGCAGCCTCTCCTCGCAAAATACGGTCGGCCCCTTCCATAAGCCGCGGAATGATTTCATTCGTTAGCGGCAAGCTGGCATGGCACGGATAAATCAGGTCGAACTGCTCTGCCAGGCGCATGATTTTTTCCAGGCTTTGTCGGTAAGCCACCAGATTACGCATGGGGCCAAACATAAAAATGCGGCCGTCCTGAATGCTGTCGCCCGCGTACAGCACGCGGCGCTCCTGGTCGAGCAGCGCGATGCTGCCTGGCGTATGCCCCGGCTGCGTGATTACCCGCAGCGTACGGCCGCCCAGATCAATTATCTCGCCGTCCCAAAGCGGCGTGGGCGTTGGGTGCTTGGCCCCTCCTTTAAAATAATTCACATATTCCGCCGGGTGCATGTGCGCGGTTTCAAATGCGTTATTACCCGAGGTATGGTCCATATCTGCATGCGTGTTAATGAGCAAGAGCGGCTGATCCGTAAGCGAAGCGGCAATATCCTTCGCGTTTTCCACGCTCATGCCTGTGTCAATCACCGCCGCCCTGCGGCTGCCTGCCAGCACAAAAAAGCGCACGCCCTTGTTTTCAATGCGCCACGTTGCTGCGTCCATTTGAAAAACTTCGTATTCCATAGTTATGCTCCTTTTGCTAATGCTATGGCCGATTCCAGCGCCAGCGTAAACAGCTTTTCCCGCGCCGACATATTATCGTACCACCCGCGGTCGTCATAAGCCTGACCGCCAACCACTACATCGCCGCTATACAAAAGCTGCCCAAACACCTTGCCGCGAAACTGCGCCACCGCCGCTACCGCCGCACACTCCATTTCCACCGTAAGGCATCCCTCACGCCGCCGGTACTCCACCATTTCCTCTGTTTCCCGGTAAAAACCGTCGGTAGTCCATGTTGTGCACTCGGCAAACGGTACCTTGTGGCGTGTGAGCACGGCACGCGCCGCCGCTACCGCTTCCGCAGACACTTCCACATAGCGCGAAGGCGCTAAATAATGGTACGAGGCTCCTTCATCGCGCAAAGCGCGAACCGGAAGCAGTACCTCGCCTTCAGGAATGGCTTCCAGCACGCCGGCTGCTCCGCAAAGCATCAGCTTGTCTACGCCTTTGCCGAAAAGATAGTCGCTTTGCATGGCCGCGGCTGCGCTGCCTACTACTGCCTGACACAGACAAAGATCCACGCCCTGTACGCGCGCCTGATAAATAGGAAACTCTTTCATTTCCGAACGATAGCGCCCAATGGGTTTGGCCCCTTGTTTGTCCACAAAATCCACTAATACTTCTTCAAAAAAAGTGAGTAAACAAAGCGGCGGAAATGGCTTTTCTTGTTTAACCGGATCGAGAATGGCCCGTGGCTGCGTACTATGCTCTAAAATGGGAAACTCGTGTGTATGTAGCACTGATTACTCCTTCCAGATATGGGGCAAAAGCTCGCGCAGTGTAACCACGCCGCGCCCCAGCATCACTTCGGTTTGCAGATTATCCGCATGGATCTGGTACATAAACTCGCGGCAGCGACCGCAGGGCGCTACAATATCGCCGTCTTCACAGACGGCCACAATTTTCTCAATGCGGTTTTCGCCCGCCGTAATCATGGCGGCAATGGCCGCGTGCTCGGCGCAAAATCCCATGGAGCAGGGCGTGTCAATGCACACGCCTTTGTACACATAGTAATGCATTCCATTCCATTGTTTCTTTCCTCCTAAATCAATAACATGCCGCTTTACCCTCTATATCGAATGGCTCCGCGGCATGCCTTCGGCCTTAGTGTTCAATTTTAGACACACCTTGGCCGTGGTGTTCATTTTTATACATATACTGCGATAGCATGAGAGGCCAGTCTGTCTGAATTATGTCATAGCCCTGAACGAGCAGCCAGCCCCAGCCTTCGTCGGGTCGCCCGGACACCGAGATATCGTCGTTATGCCCGGCGGCCAGTACGTCACGATAGTTATACACAATCGCATTGGCCCATACAATCAAATTTTTCTCATGCATCGACTCCACATACGCCTTGGAGGCAATCGGCGCCTGCTCCGAGGCAAAAACAGCCTCCACTCCGGCATAGCGCAGCGGCCGGCGCAGCATTTCCTCCGTAATCTCGTCAGAGTCATGCAAAATTAAAAGATACGGAAGATCGGGCGCTTCTTTTTCTATGCAATCAATCTGTTCTTTCACCGGCCCGGTTTTCACCAGCACCTGATCCTGCATGCCCAAACGGCGCACCATCGCGGTCACAGGTATAATATTGTCCCAGAATTTATCAATATTGACCAAGCAGCGCCCCTTTAACAGCCGCAGCGCTTCTTCCAGGCGGCTAATGCCGTATTGCGTCACATTACCGTCTGCATTTTTAAACCGTAACCGCTCAATCTCCGCCGTACTCATTTGCGAAAGCAAACGATCGCACCCCAAATAAACCGGTTCCATGCCGGGGTGAAACACGAATAATTCGCCATCGGCCGACTGAGACACGTCAAGCTCAATTACGCCGGCTCCCTGCGCCAGCGCTGCCTCAAAGGCCTCCAAGGTATTCCCAGGAATATTACCGCCGCACACCCCGCGGTGCGCGGCAATAAGCGGAAGCTCCCCCTCTTTTCTCTGCCACATAACCCAGCCTCTTATGCTTTCGTTTTCTGAATATAGAAATCAATTGCCTTTGCCGCCGTTTTGCCAGCG
This sequence comes from uncultured Clostridia bacterium, assembly GCA_944383515.1. Lineage (GTDB taxonomy): Bacteria > Bacillota > Clostridia > Lachnospirales > Bianqueaceae > CALWPV01. The sequence goes on along the minus strand of CALWPV010000096.1, from coordinate 19,291 downwards.
CCCATGGCTAAAATAACCGTTGCCGCGCCCGTTACCGCGTCGCCGCCAGCAAACACGCCCAGCCTCGAAGTTTTTCCCGTTGCCTCCTCGGCCACAATGCCGCCCCAGCGATACGTCTCTAACCCTTCCGTAGTTGACGTAATCAGCGGATTCGGCGACGTGCCAATTGCCATAATCACCGCGTCTACATCTAGCACAAACTCCGAGCCTTCCACCGGCACCGGCCGCCGGCGTCCCGACGCGTCGGGTTCGCCCAGCTCCATTTTCAGGCACTGCATGCCGCCCACGTTACCGCTGCCATCGTCCAAAATCCGCACCGGATTATTGAGCAGCTTAAACACAATGCCCTCTTCTTTCGCGTGCTCCACTTCCTCGCGGCGTGCCGGCAGCTCCGCCTCCGAGCGGCGGTACACAATATACACCTCGTCGGCCCCCAGCCGCTTCGCGCAGCGCGCGGCATCCATAGCCACATTGCCGCCGCCCACTACGGCCACCCGCTTCGCATGCTGAATCGGCGTCTGGCTGTCCGCGCGGTACGCCTTCATCAGGTTAATCCGCGTCAAAAACTCATTCGCCGAATACACGCCGCAAAGCGACTCGCCCGGAATATTCATAAACCGCGGCAGCCCGGCGCCCGAGCCGATAAACACAGCCTCAAAGCCCTGCTCCATTAGCTCGTCAATCGTCAGTACCTTGCCAATCACCATATCCGTCTCAATGCGCACGCCCATGGCCTTCAGTCCGTCAATCTCCCGCTGCACAATCGCTTTGGGCAAACGAAACTCCGGAATGCCGTACATCAGTACGCCGCCCGCCACATGCAGCGCCTCAAACACCGTTACCGCATAACCAAGCCTGGCCAAATCGCCCGCACAGGTCAGGCCGGCGGGGCCGGAACCAATCACGGCCACCTTATGCCCATTCGACGGCAAGGAAGCCGTCTCCACGCTGCTCTGCGCGTTATGCCAATCGGCGACGAAACGCTCCAGACGCCCAATAGCTACCGGCTCGCCCTTAACGCCCCGCACGCAGCGGCTTTCGCACTGCGTCTCCTGCGGACATACCCGGCCGCACACCGCCGGCAGCGAGCTGGATTTTTGAATAATCTGATACGCTCCTTCAAAATCCTCTTCGGTAATCTTCTCAATAAACGCGGGAATATCTACCGCTACCGGGCACTTCCCCACACAGGGCTTGTTTTTACAGTGCAAGCAGCGGCTGGCTTCGGCCAGCGCCTGCTCCTTTGTATAGCCCTGAGCCACTTCCTCAAAGTTATGGCAGCGCACTGCCGGATCCTGTACCGGCATAGCCTGTCTTTCTATTTTCATATTCGCCATATTCGTTCTCCATTTCCTTACTGTGCTTGTTCAAACAAATGACAGGCTTCTTCGTACGCCTTTCTTTCAAACGGCTTATACATGGCAGAGCGCGCCATGGCCTCGTCAAAATCCACGGCATGACCGTCAAAATCCGGCCCGTCTACACAGGCAAACCGCGTTTTACCGCCCACCGTCAAACGGCAGCCGCCGCACATACCCGTTCCGTCAATCATAATCGGATTCATAGAAACTACGGTCTTAATGCCGTACTGCTTCGTCAGCTGGCACACAAACTTCATCATGACCAGCGGCCCAATGGCAATGACTTCGTCGTATTGCTCGCCCGATTCAATCAGCTCGCGCAGGGCGTCGGTAACCAGCCCTTTTTGCCCATAGGAGCCGTCGTCAGTACGCATACAGAGCCGGTCGCTTACCGCGGCAAACCGGTCTTCTAAAATAACCAGATCACGGTTTCTGAACCCGACAATGCTATGCACACACGCGCCCAGCTCGTGCAGGCGCTTGGCCACCGGATAGGCAATAGCGCAGCCCACGCCGCCGCCTACTACGGCTACTTTTTTCAGGCCCTCCAGCTCGGTTGCTTTGCCCAGCGGCCCCACGAAGTCTTGCAGGCAGTCTCCCTCTTGCAGGTGGTTTAACCGCTCTGTGGTAGCGCCGACAATTTGAAAGATAATGGTCACGGTGCCCGCCACGCGGTTGTAATCGGCAATGGTAAGCGGAATCCGCTCGCCCTCTTCGTCCACTCTTAATATAATAAATTGCCCCGGCTGCGCCTTGCGGGCGATCAGCGGAGCTTCAATTTCCATTTGTGTTACGGTAGGATTCAGTACCGTTTTATGAATAATTCGAAACATGACATTCCTTTCTGTATTAACTATTGCGTTCAAACCGGCTCACAATTTCCATAACGTCGGAGGAGCGGCCAATTACGACCATGCGATCGCCTTCTTCAAATACATAGCCGGCGCCTGGCTGTGGTTTTAAGGTGTCTTCGTGCTTTACCGCAATAATATTGATATTGAGGCGGCGCGCTACCTCTAGGGAGCCCACGCTTTTGCCCATCCAGCGGCGCGGCACGGGCAGCTCGTAAATGGAGTAGTCGGCCGTTAAGTCCAGGCAGTCGGCAATGTTTTTGCCGTCAAAGCGGAGCGCCAGCCGCTCGGCAATTTCGCGCTCGGGATAGACCACCTCGTCGGCGCCGACTTTAAGCAAAAATCTGGCTTGCCGGTCGCGGTTGGCCCGGGAAACAATGTATTTTGCGCCCATTTCCCGCAGCATTGAGGTAATCTCCAGCGACGCCTGAAAGTCTTCGCTAATGGCCACAAAACATACGTCAAAATTATTGATTCCCAGCGAACGCAGTACCGCTTCGTTACTGCAGTCGCCAATATGGGAATCGGTAAACAGGGACGCATAGGGCTCAATTTTTTCTTCGTCCTGATCTACAATCATAACTTCATTACCCAGCTCTAACAGTTTAAGCGCTAAATGCTTACCAAACCGCCCCATACCAATCACTAAAATCGATTTCATTCTATTTTGTCTCCTTTATCGTTTAACCAATCATAATCTTCTCGGCCGGTCTGTTAATCGGCACCACATTTTGTCGCTGTGCGACAGCCAGCATGAGCGAAAGCCCGCCGATACGCCCGCCAAACATAAGAACCATTAATATAATTTTGGAGCCTAGGCCGAGCATGGGGGTAATGCCTACCGTAAGGCCTACCGTGCCCGCTGCCGAGGCCACTTCAAACAACACACTTTGCAGCGAGAAAGACTCCATACTGCAAATGGCCATAGTACCGAGTACCAAAGCCAAAAGATAAACAGTGGAAATAGCAAATGCTTGACGCACCGTGTTGTTGTCGATGCGGCGGCGAAATACGTTGACGCTGTTATCTTGCCGCGCGGCGGCCAGCACGCCCAAAATTCCGGTGGTAAATGTAGTCGTTTTAATACCGCCTGCGGTAGAACCAGGACTGCCGCCAATGAGCATAAGCGCTGTCATAAGCAGAATGCCGGCGCCAGAAAGCTGGCTTAGCGACACGGTATTAAAACCTGCGGTTCGCGGCGTAACCGATTGAAAGAAAGAAGCCAGAATTTGATGTCCCAAAGGCATTCCTTTCATAGAATGATCGTATTCAAAAATGAAAAAGAGCAGTGCGCCGCCAAAAATCAAAACAGCGGTTGTGCAAAGCACTAATTTGGCGTGCAAATCGTAGCGGCGAAAATGAATGCCTTTATACCAAATTTCTTCCCAGACCCAAAAGCCCACGCCGCCAATAACAATAAGTAGCATAATGACAACGTTAACGACTACATCGGCCGAAAACAGAGTAAGTGAAGAGAAAGTTTCAAAGGTTCCCATAAGGTCAAACCCGGCATTGCAGAAAGCAGAAACGCTATGAAAAATGGCATAATAAATACCCCGGCCCACCCCTAAAATAGGGCAGAAGCGCGTTGCCAAAAAAATGGCTCCCAGTCCCTCAATACAAGCGGTGCCAATGACAATATGACGCACCATGCGCACCATTCCACCAATTTGCATGGTGCCCGTCGATTGCATCATGAGGCGCCTCTCTGAAATGCTGATTCTTCGCTTGAGAATAATGGACAAAGAACAGAACATTGTCATAAAGCCGAGTCCGCCAATTTGAATCAATAGCAAAATCACAATTTGACCAAATAGCGACCAATATGTATAGGTGTCATACACGACCAAACCGGTTACACAAGTAGCGGAAACCGAAGTAAACAGCGCGTTGCCAAACGGCGTCCATACGCCGGCCTTTGAGGCGATCGGCAAACTCAGTAAAATGCCTCCTAATAATACAATTGTCAAAAATCCCAGCACGATCATTCGTGCATACGTCAAATGCAGCCGCACTCTATGAGTCATTTAGTTTCTTACTTCCTTTTAAACACTAAGCATGAATTGGGCAGTTTTCAGCCCATGTGCATTCTATCACTATGCTTTTTATATGTCAACACTCGTCTTTGCCGGTTTTCTGCTGCGTTTACGCCGCGTTACTACGGCTTTTTGCATAAAAAGGGGCGTCCCCGCCGGCTGCCGTGCAACCGGAGAAGACGCCTCTGTAAAACCTTTACCGTTTCTTAGTCGGGTTTAAAAGCCAAGAGCAGCTCACCGTTAAACGTTAACGTACCCGGCATATCTTCTTTCCATTGTAACGCCTGCTCCGCGTCTATTGAAAAAGATAAGTGTTCATTTTGATCGGTACAAAATGAAACCTGGCAGACAGAAGGCGCTACAATAGTGTTATTAGGAACTTGACGTTCGCGCGACGGAATTTCAATCGGTGTGCGTAATTTAAAAATGGAATCGATTCTGGCGTGAACGGTTCGTTCTCCCTTTTTAGGACTTCTTACCCTTTTAATGATCGCCAAAACAACATACAGAAGGAACAAGAAGCCGAAAAGAATGTAAAAAATTGTCATACCGCTTACCCTCCTTCAATATTCAATTCAAAGACATCCGTCTTTGATAATATTTTATCAAAGCGCACGCCAAAAAGCAAGTGTAAATTATATTTTTTTATTTCTGACAATGTCCCAACCAATCCAGTAAATAACGCACCTGAATGCCATTGTAATTCCCCGGTGTCAGCCGGTCCATTGTTAAAATTATTTTTTCGTAATTATCCCGGATGTTTTCAAGGGGTCTGATTTCCCGGTCAAAAGTTTCCTTTGCCGTCATATCCGCCGTAACCTGAAAATATACATATGCGCCCTGCTTTTCAGCGACAAAATCAACCTCTGTGTTTCCCACTTTGCCTATTGTTACTTTATAGCCTCGACGCCGAAGTTCAAAATAAACTATATTTTCAAGAGAAAAACCAAGATCATAACTTCTACGTGGGAGAATATGATTTCTGAGTCCAAGATCAACAATATACATTTTTCGGTTTGCCTTTAAGAGCTGTTTCCCAACAATGTCAAAACGCTCCACCGGATAAAAGATAAAAGACTCCGTTAAGGCTTCTACATAATCCCCCACAGTAGTGGGAGAGATTTTTCGTCCGTTTGAGATCAGATAATCGGTGATACTTCTGACCGATACAGGATTGCCGATAACACTGGCAAGATACTTGGCAATCGTCTTGAGTAATGCTATATCAGTGATTTTCCGTTTGAAAGGATTGCTTTCTTTTCTTGCCTGCCGGTCTTCAATATCTTTTACAATTACCGTATTGTAAATTCCTTCTAAATAGGTGCTTACCTTTTCATCAGTACGATTCATAGCGGCAATATACGGCATACCACCGCTTTTTAAATATTCCGCGAATCCCTGTTCCGGCTCTAATTCTGTCATAGAAATAAACTCTCCAAAGGACAGCGGTAGCATTTTGATCTCCACATATCTGCCGGTCAAAAGTGTTGCTAAATCTCCTGAAAGCATATACGCATTAGAGCCGGTAATATACAAATCTACATTCGGCTTTACATACAAACTGTCTACAACTTTTTCAAAGGAAGAAACTTTCTGGATTTCATCGAGAAAAATATAAGTGGTTTTCCCGCTTACCAACCGCTCTTTGAGATACTGATACAAATTTTTATACTCTAGCAGATCTTCGTATTCCAGTTCCTCAAAGTTAACAGATATGATCTGCTCATCTGTGACTCCGTTTTCCTTCAGCCATTGCTGAAACTGAAGTAAAAGTGTAGATTTTCCGCAGCGACGGATACCCGTCACCACTTTAATAACCTGTTCGTCCTTCCAATTAATAAGCTGATCTAAATATTCTTTTCGTTGTACCAATGGAATCACCCCCCTAGATTAGTGTGCCCATTTTAGCACGAATGATTCTCTTTGTCAATATTTCGTCCCCATTTCGGGACAAAATCTCGATTATTTACAATAATGTCCCAAACGCATTAAGTTAAAAGAGCTTTTGATTACCGCATGCTTCGAAAATGCTGAACAAATAAATTTTGTATTTCCGGCAGCGTTCCGAGGCCGCGCCGCGTGCAGCGTACGCTCAGCCCTTCGCCTTGTAGGCGGCCGGCCCAGCTTTCTGGCCCTTCTCCCGCTATATCCGTCTGCACGTGTTTTCCCGCTGCCAGCAGCAGAGGAACCAGATGCACCGCCGGCGCTACGGCTTTTAGCTCAGAGAATAAGGCTTTTTTCTCTAGCCGCTCTTTCAGCGTAACCACCCGAATATCGCCGCGCCCGCCCGCATGAAACATAGCCTGTAGCCGTACATAGGCAGCGCCCGCCTCATGGTCGGTGCCATGGCCTACCAGCACCAGCGTTTCGCCGGCCACAGCCGGATATGCGCGGTTTAATGCCGCAGCGAGTGCGCGCAGATCTTCCTGCGCCGATACCAACGGCTTTCCTAACCGAATCTGCGGAAAGCAGTGCCTTTGCGCCTGCACCTCGCTCTTAATTTCTTCATAGGCACGGCCCGGTAGTAGCAGCAGCGGCTGCACCGCTACCGGCTGCCCCGCCGCGCCCGCCAGCGCCTCCTGAAGGCTTAGGGTAGGCTGCCTCTGCCGCGCCAGCATCTGCCGAGCCCTCCGGCTGGTAAACGCCCGTTTCCATTCCATATCCGGCGCCGCGGCGCCTAAGGCCCTCTCTAGCGCCGCAATCTCTTCCTGCGCGGCCGGCACCGCGCTGCCCACGCTCACACATATGGCCACCATGGCCTTCCCCTCCTTGCCTCTTTTACTGTATTGTACACAAAAACCAGGCCCTTGCAAAGCCTGGTTCTCACTTTTTCTTTTCTATGCATAACAAGGCACCGGCGCGTCTTCCACAATCGCCCGCGGGTGCAGCTCCAGCACTGCCCGCGCATAAACAGCGCCATAGTGCAGCTCCATAAAATCACGAATCCATGCCAAATCCGGCGTACGCCGAATCGGATCATGGGTATCGCTTGCGATCACGCTCACCAAATTCAGATTCAAAAACTGCCGTGCCGCCTGCGCGGCGCCCTGGCCGAAATGCCCTCTTAGGCTTCCCGCGTTAATCTGTACCAAACACCCTTCGCGCATCCACCTTCGCAGCATGGCTGGCTGCTCTCGCAGATATCGGTAGCGCTCTGGATGCGCCAGTACCGGCGCCTTCCCCTGCCGCAGCACGCCGTGAATAATCCTCTGCATATACTGCGGATCTTCGCCAAAGGGAAACTCCAGCAAATAATACCGCGAGCCCGCCAGGCTCAGTACCCTCTGCTCCCGAATAAGGCGCTCTGTCTCCGGGCTGGCCATAATTTCCATACCCGCGTGTACGCGCAGCGGAATGCTTCGCTTCTCTAGCTCCTCCTGCAGGCGCCATACCGCGCGCCGTACCGCTTCCGCTTCATTCTCAAACCGTCCGCGCTGATTGGCATGCGGCGTAGCCACCATTTGGCTTACCCCGCTGCCTACCGCGATCTCCGCCATCCACAGCGCTTCCTCCAGCGCCGCCGCGCCGTCGTCCATTCCCGGCACAATATGCGCATGAATATCTGTCATCACGGCTCTGCCTGCCCGCTGCGTCCGCTCCGGCTGTGCGCGCTTCCATACCCATAGCCGTAACCATAGCCATAGCCGTAGCCGTAACGGCCATAGCCATAGTCGCCCAGCCCCTGCGTATACGCATTAAACACATAACCAATATACCGCCCTTTGTCTCGCCGAAACAGCGTAAGGCCCTCCTGAATCTGCTGCATGGGTACTTCGTCTTGTTTCACCACGTACACCACCGCATCGGCGTATTCCTGCAAAATGGCCGCGTCTTGAAATGTGCCGCACGGCGGCGAATCCACAATAATATACTCCCGGTTGCGTTTGGCCGCTTGCATAAACGCGTCAAACCCAGGATGCGCAAGCACTTTGGCCGGCTGCTTAACCGGCCGTGTGCTGCCGATAAACCACAGGTTTTCCTTTTCTAATTTACGAATCCGCTGCGCCCCCTGCTTCTCAAACACGTCTTGCAATCCCAGACCGTCGCCGCAGCCCAATACCTTGGCGTCCTCCTGTTTGCGCAAATCCGCGTCGATCAGCAGTACGTCTTTATGCTGCATAGCCAGCATTTCCGCCAGGTTAATCGCTACCGTAGACTTACCTTCGCCGGGAGCGGTACCCGTAATCAGAATCATTTTGCCGCCCTTTTCGCGCAGTGCGCGCTCTAAGCGGATCTGCAACAGCCGGATGCTTTCGCGATAGCCGTAGGCGCTGCGTTTTTCCAATACCGAAATGCGCTTAGCGGTTTTATTTTTGCGTGCTTTAAATTTAACTTTGGGAATGACGGCCAGGCAGGGCACGTTGGTAATGGCGCGCATGGCTTCGGGCGTTTTCGCCGTGCGCCGGAAAAATGCCATGACGCCGAGCACGGCTACGCCGGCTACCGCGCCGATCGCGAGCCCCAGGGCCAGGGTGCGCCACAGCAGCGGCTCATTATAAGGCGCCTCCGGCCGCTCTGGGCTGTTAATCATATGAAATTGTACCGTGCCCAGCACAAAGCGCGCGGTTTCCGGATAAATCTCAATGGCTGTCTCTAAAATGGTCTGCGCGTCGTCGGGACTGGGACTGGTGACCGTCATGGTGACCATGTTGGAGTCGCTCACTGTTTCCGCCGTAATGGTTCCGTTTAGCTGCTCTTTTCCCAGGGTTTCCAGCAATACGCTGTTAAAATAGCTGCTGCTCAATATGTAGGGAAACGTTTTCGACATCTGATCCGCTGTGTTTTGCGAATAATAATATTCGTACAGCCCGTTGTCTGAGGTATCGGTCGCTACCGTAAAGGTCGCATGGCACTGGTACAGCGGGGTATAGCTCCCATATGTATAGATGCCCAGCGCGCCCGCGACAACCAGCACAATCAGCCCAAACAGCCACCAAAATTGCCGCAGCATGCGCCCAAAGTCCTGCGCCAGCTCCAGCAGATCAATCTCCATTTCCTCGTCGCCGGCCGAAGTATGTAAGGTTTTCTCTTCATCCATGGCGCGTCCGCTCCTCCTTTCCATACGAGTGCATATAGTCATAGCCATAGGCCCTGCTTGCCGGCTCGTCGCGAAACGCGTTAAGCACAAAGCCCGCCAGCTCGCAGCCGCTTTGCCAAATCATATCGGCCGTATCATTGATCACACGCACGTCGGACCAATCTTCGCGCACCACCATAACCGCGCTTTGCGCCACCTGCATCCACACTTCGGCATCTGCTCCCGCCGCCGTTGGCGAGCAGTCAATCACAATATAATCCATTTCCTCTTTAAACGCGTCAATGAGCGCCTGCAGTTTCTCCGGCTGCAGCATCGACTCCAGACTCGCGGCCGCCCGGTATAAAAACAGCTCGTATACGCCGCTCTTTACATTCAAGCGCGCCGCCTCCCGCGGCGTCTTGTCGCCCTGCAGCACCTCGGCCAGCGGCCCCGGCCCCTGCGGCTTTTCGTCAAACACCTTATACTGCGCCGGCTTACGCAAATCGCCGTCAATCAGCAGCACCTTCTTATACGCATCGGCCAGCGCCAGCGCCAGATTAGCCGCCACCGTCGACTTGCCCTCATTCTCGTTCACGCTCGTTACCAAAATGACCGTATGCCCCTTGCGGCGCACATGGTGCTCTATCCGCGTCGCCACCCGGCGGCACGCCTCCGCGTACTGCATACTCACAATCGGCAAGCGAATCAGCAGCGCCTCCTTCGCCCGGCGCCGCCGCGCCTTCTCAAAAGGAATCGTACCCAAAATCGTGCCGTCTAGCTGTTTTCCCGCCGCGGCGCTTTTCTTCACCGTAAAACGCAAAGCGTAAAAACAGGCGATGACGCCCGCCATGAAAACGGCGGCCAAAGCCGTAAGCAGCTCTCGCCTTGCCGCCAGCGGCGGCCGATTTGACGGTGCGGTTGGCACCGAGGGCTCCTGTAAAATCTGCAAGCTGGCATTAGAAAATACGTAGTCCGAAACCTCGTCGTAATGCTGCAGCGCCAGATTCAAAAAGGTATAGGCATCGCGCGGGCTTTCCGCCGTGGCGCTTAGCGATAACAGGTTGGTTTCCTCCACCTGGCTGCAGGTAATGGAGGCCTGCACGGCCTGTCCGCTTTCGTTTTGCACCAGCTCCTGCATGACATCGCTTTGAAAAATCTCTCCAATGACATCGGCCATCTGCGTGGCCGTAGATAGGGAAGTATAGGTATTTTCGTCGCCTTTCACGCTGACCACCAGAGTGGCGGTGGCCGTGTACTGCGGCGTGTATAGAAGCTGCCCGGCGCCGGTTATGCCTAGCCAGGCCGCTATGGCAAACACAAGCACAACCCACCAGTAGCGCAGCCACTCCCGCAGAAGACCGCGGTAACTCATGGTACTTAAATCTAAACCCTCTCTCATGACCGCCTCCTTTATTCTACCACAACAATCAGCCAGGTCTCGCCGCTTCGTCCCTGCGCGTCGCGCACCGTATAATGCACCTCGTACGTACCCGGCGTATGGGTATCTACGCTAGATTCCACCTGCACTAAATCACGCTCTACCGGGGTTCCCTGCGCATCCCAGACGCCGCTGACCAGCTCCTCTTCTTCCACATCGCTTCCCTGGCTCACATAAAGAATAGCCTGAGACAGCTCTATGGTGAGCGCCTGCTGCTCTTCGCTTAGCACATGAATGGGAAACGCCTGCTGCACGCTGTCGCCAAAACTGTTGACAACCTCTAGCGTCATGGTGTAGCTACCCGCTCGCGAGTAGCTGACGTCCGACGCGCTCTGCGTAATCCATTCCGTTAGATCGCCGTCTAATGGATCGGCCGCGCCGATTCTGCTCATGGTTTCCTGGTAACTGCCCTCGCCCACGCGGTATACCAGCGGCTGGCTGAGCGAGAAGCGCGGCGAGGTGTAATCGGTAAACCGTATGCGCCGGGTGAGCGTAGCGGCCTGATTGGCCGAATCGAACACGACGTAGGTAAGATCGCAGTCGCCGGTTTCAATAAAGCGCGACATGCTGCCGGTAAGAATTTGCCCGGTGAGATCGCCGTCGGTTTCGTCGTAGGCCGAAAGCCCTTCCAAAAGCTGCTGCTGCGTATAGTCGCAGGGAATTTCAAGTACCTCGCGATCGCTGGTGAGCGTAGGCAGGGTTTCGTCTTTTCGGCCTTGTTCTCTCGCGGCCCCCAGGCCATAAAGCACTGCCGAGGCGGCAAACACAATAATTACAATGGTTTTTACTAATTTCATAGCTCCTCCTCAGGGCGTAGCCTCTAAGAATTCACGGATTTCGGCTTCGTCCACCGGTTTTACGCTGCCCGCCTGTATTTTATACACGCGGCTGCACAGGGAAAGCACACTGGGACGGTGCGCCGTTACAATAACCGTTTGTCGTGGCTGGCGTTTCATAATGCTGCGCAAAACACGCCGCTCGGTGGCCATGTCTAGCGCGCTGGTGGCTTCGTCGAGTAACAGTACGGGCGCGTTTTGCAGCAGAGCCCGCGCGATCGAAAGCCGCTGCTTTTGCCCTTCGGAAAACCGCTGTCCGCCTTCGCCTACCGGTGTGTTAATCCCCTGCGGCAGCGGCTCAATAAATTCCCATGCGCAGGCGGTTTGCAGCGCCGATATAATGGCCTCGTCGCTGGCGCCGGGGCTTAGCATGCGCAGGTTGTCGGCAATGGTGCCGGAAAACAGAGTGTTGCCCTGCGGAATATAACTAAAAAGGCAGCGCGTTCCTGAAGAAATGGGCAGCGCGGCTTTACCGGGCGCCTCCACCATGGCTGAGCCGCGCTGCACCCGAAAAAGCCCCAGAAGAATGCGCAGCGTTGTGGTTTTACCCTGACCGGAGGGCCCGATCAGCCCCACAATCTCTCCCGGATCGGCGCACAGATTGGCGTTTTCATAAACGGGCGCGCCGTCCTGATAGCCAAAGGTAACCTGATGCAGCGCTACCCGAATGCCCGTCCGCTCCGCGGTTTTTTTCAGCTTTTGCGCTTCTTTCTCGTCTTCCACCGATTCGCGGGGCAGATTCACAATTTCCATAATGCGGCCGGCGCTGATCCCGGCGCGCAGCGCGGTGGGCAGCAGATTGAGCACGGAGCTGAAGGAGCCGCGCAGAGAACTGGCCATGGAGACAAACATTGTCATGGTGCCATAGGTAATCTGTCCCTGCCACAGCCGGTAAATGGCAAAGCCGTAACAGGCATAGCCAATACACTGCCCGATCATGCCGGTAAGCACCGTCATTTTAGACTGGTACTTATTCTGATCCATAGAAAGGCGCATGGTTTCGTCTTGCGCTTTTTTGTACAGACCAATAAAATGGTCTACCACGCCAAACGCTTTAATCATTTGCAGGTTTTGCAAGGTTTCTGTATTCAGCGCCATGCGGCTGCTGGCGGTTTCTTGCTGCTGTTTCTGGTATTCCCGCATTTTGCGCATGGAATAGCGCGTGCTCCAGAACGACAGCGGCGCGCCGCCCAGCGCGATAAGCGCCATAATCGGGTCGTTTTGCAGCATCACCAGCAGCGCGCCGCCAAAGGTAATGAGTACCGATACCATGTTGGGAATGAAGCTCAAAATATTGGTGGCTACCATGCCCGCATCGCCGTTAATCCGGTATAGTAAATCGCCCGACCGGTAGTGTGCCAGCGACTCCCAGTCGGTCCGTAAAATCTGCATAAAAATATCCGTCTTGATTTCATTAGTGATTTTGAGACGGATGCGTAAGGAAAGCCGCGTTTTTACCGCGTTGATCAAAAGCTGCGATACGCCCACGCCTACATAGGCCGCGGCTACCGCCGCCAAACGGCCGGAGCTTTGCCCGCTGACCACGTCGACCAGTTCTTTTGAGACCATGGAGGTGCCCAGCCCCAGCACGGAGCCGGAGGCGCCCAGCAGCGTGTACACGACAACCAGCAGCGCGTAGCGCTTAATGTAGATTCCCATCCACCGCCACTGAGCGATCAGCTCCTTAAGCCTTCCTTCTTGTATTCTTTTTGTTATATGTTGAATCCTTTGCATCATACGGCGTTATCTCCGCTTGCAGCGTTTTCACGTATTGTTTTCTCTAGTAACGCAACGGCTGCCTCCTCGGGACGACAAGCCAAATGATACACCGGCACCTGCGCCAGCAGGCGCCCCAGTGTATCACAGGCGGCGCTTACGCCTTGCTCGTACCAAACCGGCAAAAACAGGCTGCGCATAACGTGCTCTACGGCGGCCGCGCAGCGCAGCGGGAGAATGCAATTTTCTTTTGCCTGTTCTAGTACAATCATGGCCGCCAGCGCCACCTGTCGGTTCTCACAATAGGGTGACGAACCGTGCCAGGGCGATCCCGCGCCAACGAATCCCTGCGCGGTTTCCTGCAGCAGTACCATATCGCCGTTAATAATGCAGGCGCCGCGGTGGCGCTGCCAAAGCTCGGCCTGCGTAGTTTTTCCAATACCAGAGGGCCCCACGAAGAGCAGGCCGCCGCGCGGCGTCTCTACCAGCGACGCATGGATCAGTAGGCCATGCCGCGTGGAAAGATGCGTGAGCAGCAGACCGCTTAGCGCCCCTACCAGTCCCTCGCTCCCTTCGAGCAGGGTAACACTGGCCCGGCTCCAATCGGCATTGGCCGCTACCAGCGCGTCGCCGCAGCGCAGCGCCAGCGGGCCGGGCTGCTCGCCCATGAGCTCTAACCCATATTTAACGGGCCGGTGCGCCTGAATGTGTATAGTTAAGTCTGCCTCTCCCGCTTCGTGAGGAGCCGATCGGAAGCGATCCCATTCCGGCCAGAGGTATTTTGCGCCGGAGACGGAAAGGCGGGAGAGGATGGTGTAGGTGATGAACAAATGTTGTTTCACTCTCTAATTATGCCAAGTATAACAACCTATAAATTCTCTTTGAAAATCATCAGAGCTATAGGAATCCGTATAATCCTGTAAAACAGTTGTAACGTAATTGTATACTGCATCTACAATTCCAAGCAAACCATTGGTGTTATAGGTTGCTATTGCATCATCATTATTCTCAAATGCCGCGTTGTTATCTCCTTTCCCTCCCCATTTGGTTTGGCCAGTAATCCCCCAACCAGTGGCACTTTCTGAATAAACAAATCTTACATCTAGAGTACCTCCAGTTGTACTTCCTTCTTCTCTAGATCCCGTTGCATCATTACCTGCATCTAACATATTGATACCGTTCACGCCTTCCCCATAAGGGATGGGTACTATAACTCCACCTGTTTCCATTTTTTCGTCCTCCCTATGTATTCGATTTATTTTCTTTCTTCATCCGGTTTTCTTCCGGTTGAAAATCCTGCAAATATTGCACGGCCTCGCTAATCTGTGTAAAGGCACATGCCTTGCCGCTAATATAACTTACGGCGTCATTCCATTGCCGCAAGCTATAGCGTTCGGGACTGATCGATTGCAGCACCTGCCGCACCCGCGGCAGCCATGCTGGCTGGTGCAGATCAGACAAATACATGCACCCCACGCGGCTACCGATTTCGTCTAGCAGCTCGCGCTTTTGTACTTCTCTTTCTTCCATTGCGCCACCGCCTTATTTCTTCTGAAACTGCCGGCAAAAATCTGGACTTACCTTGCCCAGCCCACCGCTGGAACACGCTAACATGCCCAAACACCTTCGGCAGCGCTCGGCCGCTTCGCAGCTTTCACACGCCTTCGGCCACCGCAGCGACGACCAAAAATCCAGCAGCTCTTCCCAGCACTGCATGAGCGGCGCATCCAGCACTGAAATATGGGGCTCGTCTAAAAACGAACAAAAGCGCATATATCCGTCCCAGCTAATCA
The DNA here is from genome assembly GCA_944383515.1 of uncultured Clostridia bacterium. Lineage (GTDB taxonomy): Bacteria > Bacillota > Clostridia > Lachnospirales > Bianqueaceae > CALWPV01. Next base: position 4,243 of record CALWPV010000096.1, on the reverse strand, counting down.
TGAACTCCGTCCGGTAGCCGCGACAATACTCCGCGGGGAGCCGGTCCGAATTGTGCGCCGTCTGGGTTGGTTGATCCGCCTCTGGTTTCCTAACACAAGCTATGTCAGACTCGGACAAAGCGCAGCTTGCCGCCTCGTTTTGCGCTCCGCGCAAAGACGCGTAACAGGCCGTACTGTAATACCAGGGAAGCTGCTCGCGTGTCATGAGCTCCGCAATGCGGTCGCGGTCTGCCCAGTTTTGCTTGACAAAGGTTGTGACCATTTGAATGGGAAGATCCAGCGCCCGCAGTGCATAAGTGCCTGCCATGGCGCGGGTGAATCCGTTTGGTACGCGGCAGAGCCGCTCATATGTGGCGTCGCTTGCGCCGTAAATTGTGATTTTGACTGTGTCGGGCGGATACGCGGCAAACAGCTCCAGGTGCTCCTCCGTGAGGAAGGCGGCGTTGGTTTGCAAAATGAGGCGAAACCCCATTTGTGCCAGGCCGCGCCAAATGGCGGGAAAATCAGGATGCATAATGGGATCGCCGCCGGTAATGCAGAGCGAGAATACGCCGTTTTCTGCAGCTTGCCGGCCCAGATTCAGCCATTCCCTGGCGGTGAGCTCCCGGCCGCGGCCAACGTTCTGAATGCGCTCCGGCGCCAAGTGGACGTAGCACATGCGGCAGCCAAAGCCGCAGCGGGGGGTGAGTTCAAACATGGCGTGTACCGGAACGCCTTGCTTATAGGCTTCTTTTCGCATAACGGCGCTGATAACCCTCCCGGCCCTATTGATTCGCATGCTCATGTGGAGCGTTCCTTTTTGCCGAGGAGCTTGGCTTTAGCCTGATCGAGCTTAATTCGCACTGTCCCTGTGACCGGATCGGGTTTTCCGTTATCTAACATATAATTTTGATCTAGTAGCTCTAAAAATGCGTGTACATCCGCTCGGGCTACTTCTTCGGTTACGCCGGAGAAATAGGTTAACAGTGCTTCTACTAAAGAGTCTTCGGTAAATTCTTCCTGCATGGGATGTTCCCATAGCCAGGCAGCCGATGCTGAAATGTGCATGACCGGCGAGATTTGTGCTCGGCTACCAATGGGGACAACCAGGTGCTGCCCCGCCACCTTCCGCAGAATTAAACCTTCTTTTAGCCTCAATATGTATCACCCCTTTTAGGATCGGTTTCCTGAAACCCGGTATTTCAGGCGTTTTGCATTCATAATGAATGGATTCCTATGTTTTATTATTTTATAGGAAAATTGTAAAAAAGGAAATGTAAATTATGAAAATGACTTTGTGTGAAATATGATTGTATTTTATAAGGGGATTATCTCTATTGAGCTGTGTTGCTTTCAAGTGCTTTTCGGTATACTATCCCTGTTTAGACAGTATTTTTTGCAACATAGGGACAGAGCTTGCCGATCACTATCCCTGTTGCTCGATATTGTTTTTGAAATATAGAGATAACTGCGCAGGGCGCTACCCCTTTTTCGACAAATTTTTGCGCCACAGGGACGGAACTAACTACTCACTGTCCCTATGGCTCAATAATATAAAGGCATGCCGTCCAAGGTCTTATCCCTGTCACAAAAGAATTTTTCCCAACATTTTAAGGTAACGCTTAATCGCATAACGTCCCCATAAAAAAATATCCCTTTCCTATGAACTCATAAGAAAGGAATACCCTTTTATAAATTGTCTGCTTGTCTATGAAAAAGTTCTAGCCGATCATACAACGCTTTTCGCTTTCCACTTCTCTGGAACGAGCGAACCATTCTAAGACTGCTCCGCTCACCGCGCCAAATTTTACGTATACGCCTAAACGCCAAACCCGCCCAGCCCAGCGGAAGCGCCGCCCGGCACCGCTTAAACCACGGCCAGTGCGCATATACAATGGAATTTAAACTAATAAATAACTGATGCACCCGGCTTACTTCTTCTTCCTTCCGGCGGTTAATAAACAAACTTTCACCAGAACGCCCTTTTTCCTTGCGGCCAAAATTACCGCCCTGCACAACCTCCAAAAGCAGTTCCTGCGCCGTCTCCAGCTCCGAGCCCATCCACTCCTGCCGCGGAAGCCCCAGCGCCAAAACCGCCGCCAGACTCATGAGCTGAGCAAATTTCCAGAGGCCCGCATACGCCAGCTTATCCCGGCATTCTTCCTCAAACTCCTCATACTGTGCAATCAGCACCGCCCAATCACACAAATGCCGCAATCCCATACCCGAAGACCGCAAATGGTTTTGCATATGAAGCAGCATAATCAGCGCATGATGAAAACGGCTGGGAATTACAAACTGAAACGGGGCATCCTCTACCCACTGCGCCTCCTCCAGCCAATGCGCCAACAGCTTCCGCACTCTGTCCCCTGCCTCGCCATCCGGCACGCCAGGCGCGTCAAAATGAAGCTCCAGCTCCACCCCAGGCTTATGATACCCTACATGGTGCACATGTCCCACACCTTCGGCCGTAAATCCATTCGCTTCCAGGATTCCCGCCGCGCGGGCAAAATCAGAACGCGCCACAAAAAAATCAACATCCCCCATCTGGCGGGCCAGCCGGTCCGGATAATACCACGCCGAAGCCACACCCTTCAAAATACAATACGGAATTCCCTGATCCGCCATAAGACGGTGGACAGCCGTATGCTGCTCAAAGCTGCGTATGCTACGAGCCGCCAGGCTCTGCACCTGCCTCTGAATCTCGCGCCGCTCGGCCTCGTCCATAGCATACGCCTCGCACTGACTAAACGCCGGTATCACAACCGACTGCGCGCGCGCCTCCTCCAGTACGGCAGGCCAATCCATCTGCGAGTCCTCCGGCCGCGGAGCGGCAAAAAGGACGCTTGCCAAAAGCCGGCATAAAGTTTGTTGTGTCGCTGTTAAAAAAGATAAGTCTGTCATAGGCTCTCCCCTTTGACTAAGCCAGTTTCGCCAGCGCCTCTTTAAAAGCTGCTCTGACCTCGGGCTGTATAATAGACAGTGAAGAAGCGATCTCGCCGCTATCGATCATCTGGTCAAAAATTTCTTCTGTAACCCAGCGCACGTCGCAGGTTTCGCCGGGTTGCAGACGCACATGCTCTAACGCAACGTCTTTGCGCAAAATATATTCTTCACCCAAATAAGAGGGACGTTTCGTTGTCGCAAACAAAATGAGCTCGTCCGGAGCAGCCTCAATACCTGTTTCCTCCGCTAGTTCCCGTACCATGGCTTCCCGTCCGGTTTCACCCGCCTGTACATGGCCGCCCGTGTTTTCCCATTTATTAGGCATAAACTTTTTTCAGGAGAACGCTGAGTAATCAAAATCTCGTTTTTGCTGTTCACGATCCAGACGCCGACCACCAAGCGATACTCACCCTCTGCCAGAGGCAGTGATCTCTCTAAAACGCGTCCGGTTCTTTCTCCCTTTTCGTTATAAACGTCGCAAAGTTCCATAACCAATCTCCTCTTCGTTTTTAACACAGTATAGCGCCTTGTCTGTAAGATTGCAAGGGAAATTATCGGGCGCAGCAGAAGAAGCTGGCATAAAAAAACCGCTTAGACATGATATCTAAGCGATTCTTAGTGAGTTGCGGAGGGAGGACTTGAACCTCCGACCTTCGGGTTATGAGCCCGACGAGCTACCAACTGCTCTACCCCGCGATGAAAAGCAACCATTCAGTTAATGATTACTGAATGGGGGAAGGTGGATTCGAACCACCGAAGGCAGTGCCAGCAGATTTACAGTCTGTCCCCTTTGGCCACTCGGGAATTCCCCCATAAAAGCCAACGATCGGACTCGAACCGATAACCTGCTGATTACAAGTCAGCTGCTCTGCCAATTGAGCCACGTTGGCATATTGCATTAGAAAGAAATGGACGCTATAGGGCTCGAACCTATGACCCTCTGCTTGTAAGGCAGACGCTCTCCCAGCTGAGCTAAGCGTCCATTCAAATGGTTATCGATACCGAGTATCGTGTACCTAGGCTTATTGCTAAGCCAGCGACTCCGACGGGGCTCGAACCCGTGACCTTCGGCGTGACAGGCCGACGTACTAACCAGCTGTACCACGGAGCCAAAAAGTTTGACTACGTCAAACTTTGAAAGTTACTTCCTAACTTTCGGGATATCGTCCTGGAAACTTTCCTTCCCAGATCGTTCTCCCTGTTTGAACTTTCAAATCTACATATCAAACAGATCTTCCTGCCGTCCCTGATCTCTCAGGCTCTTTCTCGCGTCTTTCTCACTTCTCGTCTTGTCCTTGAACAAGCCCTCGACCTATTA
>CALWPV010000095.1 GCA_944383515.1 uncultured Clostridia bacterium | reverse complement strand
GGACGATCCGCGCTACGCCGCTAATTTTCGCGCTAAGCTGAGCAGCTACGAGAAGGCAGGGTATTACCTGAATGATCGCCTCATTGTGACGCGTGACGAGAATGGCACGGTGAATCTAGACATCGTGCGGCGGTTTATTCAGTTGTATTCGTTTCAGAAGGTAAAAGAATAGGGACGGACCTTTTGCGGAGGCTCTGGCTCATGCCTTGGGCACTGCGGAAGGTCCGTCCCTTTGTCACATGTTATCCCTGTGCTGCAAGGAAAAATACCGGTTAGGGAAGGTGAGTTCTCTGTTTGAGAAAGAATAATGCCGCGCAGGGATAGTACTATCTCCGTCCGAATAAAAAAATGTAGGACAGAGACAGGAAATTATCTCTGTTTGAAGCGATGCTTTTCGTGCTCCATTTAGAGAGAACAGATATCCTTGTTTCACAGACAACGTCATAACTTGCTTGTGCTTCGGCTCTCCAAATACTGCCAAGTAGAGATCATCTAGAGCCTTTTCTGTCTCTATTCGTCATTTTTCCTGCCGCGCAGGAGGGACGCTATCCCTAAACAGCCAAAAAGTTTTCGCAATGAAGAGACGGTGCTATCTCTGTCCGATCAAAAAATGTCAAACAGGGGCAGGCGCTTCGCTTGATATTTTCTTTGCTCTATTTATAGCGCACAAATTACTTCTTTCTGCGAACAGTTTCATGGCTTGCTTATACGGCGTCGCCCCCAATGCTGCAATCGGAGATAGCACAGCGCCTTTCCCATCTCTATTCGTCATTTTTCCTGCCGCGCAGGAGGGGCGCTATCCCTAAATGGCCAAAAGTTTTCGCAATGAAGAGACAGTTCTGCCCCTGTCTATTCAAAAAATGTCAAACAGGGGCAGGGACTTACCTTCATGTGCCTCCGCTCTATTTGCAGCGCACAGAAAGCTTCATGACTTGCTTGTACGGCAGCTCAAGAGTCTTTCCTGCCGCGCAGGGAATGGTTAACCCTAGATAACTAGCTTAGAAGCAGGGCATTATCTCTATCTGGCTTGGTATAGGAATTGGATAAAAACACCGCATTGCATGCAATAACTCTTTTTTGCCTTGCAATTTGTGCGTTTTTTGAGTATGATTAGGAAAAGGATTCAAGTATAGTAAAAGAATGGAGGACTATCATGTTTGAGACGATTCGTACAGCTGCCTTTATGGCTAAAGCATTTTTAGACGCTCGGGGTCCGATTCGAAAAGGGAAAACGCTGCCGCCGGAAGAAAAATGGCGGCTTGGGTATGAGTTTGTACACGGCAGATCAGCGGAGATTTTTAAAACAGCCGGGTGCCGGGTCATTTATCATGGCCTGGAAAATATTCCAGAACGTACCGGCATTTTGTTTGTGGGCAATCACCAGAGTTATTTAGATATTCCGGCTATTTTGGCCGTTATGGAAGATCCGACGGCGTTCGTTTCTAAGTCTTCGGTAGGGCGCAAGCCTTTTTTAGGCCCTATTTTGGAAATGATCGGCTGTGTATCGATTGAACGGGAGGATTTACGGCAGGCGCTAACAGCCATTAAAGAAACCGGCCAGCGTTTGCAGGACGGTCTCAATATGGTTATTTTTCCTGAAGGAACCCGAAGCCAGGGGCCGGAAGTGGCAGAATTCAAAAAAGGGAGCATAAAAGCGGCTACCATGGTAGGGGCGCCGATTGTTCCGTTTCGGCTTGAGAATATGTATGCCATTTTTGAAGGCAATCGCGGGATTAAAGTGAAGCCTTCGGAGGTGCATGTGTACTTTGGACCTGTCATCGACGTAGCGGCCATGAGCCGGCAGGAGCAAAAGGAGCTTGGTGGCCAAATGCGTGATATTGTTTTAGCCCTGCATTAAACCTTGAGGCGATGCACCAGCTCTTCCCAGCGGCCACGGTGGTAATGGATGATACTGGGGATCATGCCTAAAACCCAGCCCAGAGGCTCGGCAAACCAAATGCCGAAATACCCGAAGCAAAGCGAGAGAAGAAGGGAGCCGCCTACTTTAATGACAAGCTCAATGGTTGCCGAGACCATGGGAATACCAATATCGCCCATGCCGCGCAAACAGCCGTTATACAGTACAATGAGACCAAGTGGAAAATAAAAGGTAGCGTTAACCAGCAAAAAGCCGCGGCCAATCGCTAGAATCTGCGGTTGATCGGCGGTAATAAACAGGCGCAGAAGCGGCGTTCCGAGCAGATACACGAGTAGCGTAGAGGCCAGACTGCATACAAGGCAGATTTTGAGGGCGGCGCGAAAACCAGAACGAATGCGCTGCAGATTTTTGGCTCCGGCATTTTGACCAATGTAGCTGGAAATGGAATTGCCCAGCGTAGTAAAAGTGAGCCAGGTAAGCTGCTCCACCCGTACGCCGGCGGTGTAACCGGCAACCACGTCGGTGCCATAAGAATTGATTACGCCTTGAATCACCATCATGCCGGCGGCAAAAAAACCGCTCTGCGCGCCCATGGGAAGGCCAATTTTAACGACGCGGCCAATAATTTCCCAGTCGGGGCGCAGATCGCGCAGTTTAAACCGCAGCACGGGGTAGTGGCGGGCCATGTACCGAATTGACAGTAGGGCCGAAACGCCCTGTGACCCTACGGTAGCAATGGCAACGCCCTCTACCGACATATGGAAAACCAAAACGAAAACCAGATCAGCCACTACATTCAGAAGCGAAGAGAAAATCAAAAAATAGAGCGGCGCCCGGCTATTCCCCAGCGCCCGTAAAATAGAGGCCGTCACGTTATAACCCAGCAGGCAGACCATACCGGCATAGTTGATAGTCACGTAGCAGTACGACATTTCGATTAAATCGTCCGGCGTTTGCAGCAGTTCTAACAGCGGTCTAGCAAAAGTCAGCCCCAACCCGCCCATAAAGAGAGCGGCGGCCAGCGTAACCAGCACAGCGTTGGCCGCTGCTTTTTGAATGAGCGCTTCGTTTTTGGCGCCAAAATACTGAGAAATAGTAATCCCCAGTCCGTTGCTCAGTCCAATAGCAATATTTAAAAAGAAATAAAGCATAGACGAAGTAGCGCCAATTGCCGCCATGGCCTGCACGCTGACAAAATGTCCAACAACAATCGAATCTACCGAGCTGTATAGCTGCTGCACCAAATTGCCCAGCAGCATGGGGAGTGTAAAAAGAATAATCAGGCGCATAGGGCTTCCCTGCGTCATATCAAGTGTGGTCTGGCGCTGCATGGTCAGGATCCTCCTTTCGGGTATGGAAAAATGTATATACCGCCTCGGCGGCAGGAAGGTTCATGCCTTCTGCTTTTTTCAGCTCGTCCACCGACAGCGTTTTAATCGTGTCGACCGAGCCGAATTGACGCAGCAGCGCCTTGCGGCGCACGCTGCCAATGCCGGGAATTTGATCCAGCACAGAGCGTACCTGCTGATCCGAGCGCAGCTTACGGTGGTAGCTAATGGCAAATCGATGCGCTTCGTCCTGAATGCGAGTAATTAAATGAAAGGCATCGCGATTTTTGCCAAAATCAATCTCTCGGTTTTCGTAGTAGAGCCCCCGGGTTCGGTGGTAGTCGTCTTTTACCATACCGGCAACGGGAATATCTAGCCCCACCTCGCTTAGCACTTTCAGCGCGCTGTTAACCTGACCACGGCCGCCGTCCATTAAGATCAGATCCGGCAGCTTGGTAAACCGCCCCAGGGACGGATCCTTACCTTCTTGAGCCAGCTGGCGAATTTCAGTGAGCGCGTGCGTAAACCGACGGCGCAGCACTTCTTCCATAGAAGCGTAGTCGTCGGCGCCCTGCACGCTTTGAATTTTAAACTTTCGGTAATCGCTGTTTTTGGGTTTGCCTCCTTCAAAAACCACCATGGAGCCAACGGATTGCGAACCGAAAGTGTTAGAGATATCGTAGGCTTCAATGCGTTCAATAGGGTATTCGTTAAAATCGAGCAGAGCTTCCAGCTGCTGCACCGCGCCTCGGGTTCGCTTGGTCTCCGCTTTGAGACGCGCTCCAAATTGAGAAAGCGTAAGGGCCGCGTTCTGGTGGGCCAAGTGAACCAGCTTCGCCTTTTCGCCGCGCTGCGGCTGTAGGATTTGAACGCGCTGGCTTCGCTGAGCGGTCTGTTCGCGGCGGGCGCTGAGATATTGGGAGAGCAGCGCGGCCTCGGGGGGCATTTCTTCAACCAGTAGTTCGCGGGGAATAAAGGCGGCCGCGCTGTAAAACTGCTGAATAAAAACGCCAATAATGGTGCCGGGCTTCAGATAGCTGGTGCCTTCCATCATGAAATGTTCGCGGCCAATGAGTTTGCCGTTGCGGATAAAGAAAACCTGAACCAGCGCGCTGTCTTCCTCTTTGGCTATGGCAATGACGTCGCGGTCTTCTTCGGAGCCGGCATGCTCCAGCTTTTGCTGCTGAGACAGAAAATGGATGCTGTTAATTTGATCGCGATATTGGGCGGCTTTTTCAAAATCCAGTGCATCTGAGGCGACCTTCATTTTTTGTTCTAGGTCCTGAACAATGGCCGTATGCCGGCCGTTAATTAAATCGATGGCCTGCTCAACCATGGCGCCGTAGTCTTTGGCGTTTACAGAGCCGGTGCAGGGGCCGCAGCAGCGGCCGATATAATAGTTGAGGCAGGGGCGCTCTTTGCCGATATCGCGCGGTAAGTTGCGCCGGCAATCGCGTAGAGGCCAGATTTTTTTCATGAGATCTAGCGTTTGATTGACGGCCAGAACATTGGTGTAAGGGCCGAAATACCGATTTTTATCGCGCAATAGGTTACGGGTTTTGAAAATGCGCGGATACATTTCTTGTGTGGTTACCTTAATATATGGATACTGCTTATCGTCTTTCAGCATGGTGTTGTACGGGGGACGATGCTCTTTAATTAAATTGTTCTCGAGAATCAGAGCTTCCATTTCGGTGTCCGTAACAATGTATTCAAAATATTCGATACGCTGCACCATGCGTAAAATTTTAGGAGATTTGCCCTTGGGGCCTTGAAAATACTGCCGTACCCGGTTGTGGAGATCGACGGCCTTGCCGATATAGAGAATGAGATCTCCTTCATGCATAATATATACGCCGGGCGTATGCGGCAGTTTTTTTAGTTCTTCTTTAATATTAAACACACCGAGAATCCTTTCTTGTGGTTAGGAGCGATACGAATCATGTGCTTATTATACTATTGTTAAAAAGATTTGACAAGAAGTTGACGAGGACGATAAAGAATGGTACACTAAATCCGAATTATGGCTATTTATGGCGGAGTCCACAGATAGTCTTTGCAATTTGAAACGGACGTTTCGGAACGGAGGATAGCGTGAAAAAACTAAAAAAGCACCAGTTTTTTATTGTGGCAGCAATTGCCTTTGTTTTAATCGGAATCTTAATTTATGCAGCAGTTAGAATTTACAATTATTATTTTGGCATGCGACTTATGAATACAGGGGACCTGGCGCCGGTTACGGAAGCAGGAGAGTATAACATTGTATATAACGGAGTATTTAATCAAAAAGCAATTATGGTAAGCGACGTGCTATATCTAGATATGGAAGTGATTAACGGAGAGTGGGCCGACGGCATGTTATTTTATGCGGAGGATGTTCAAAAGGTGTTATACACCACGCCTACCCAAATGAGTGAAAGCGATATCAACCGAGATGATTTTAAAGAATATAACGACCGCGTATATATTCGCGCTGAATTGGCGAGCGAGATGTTTGGCACGCAGTATCGCGTGAATGAAGAAGAACGTCTGGTTGCCGTTCTTTCGCCCAACAATCAGCTGGCCGAGGTGTTGGAGTCGGGCACCTATTTACTGGCGACCCCTAATGAGGGAGAGCGCGGATATTCAGCGGAGCTGAGAAGAGGCAGCACCATAGCGCTCATAGAAGGAGGCTGGGCGGACAATGGATATTGTTTGGCCATGGACGAAAACGGTCATACCGGATACATAGCGCCAGATCAATTTGAAATCAGCAGTACGCAGATCAGCCGCAAGGTGCCGGAGGCGCTGGAAATGGACGAGGACAAGCTGATCGACGGTACGGTTTCGTTAGCCTGGCAGCAGATTTATTCCAGCGAATTTACAGACGCGGTTTATAATGAAATTGCCAGCGCGGGGTATTATATTAACGTAGTATCGCCAACCTGGTTTAAACTAAACGAATCGGGCGGGATTGACAGCCTGGCCAATGAGAATTACGTGGAATGGTGTCATAACCAGGGGCTGCAGGTCTGGGCGCTGTTCGATAATAATTTTGACGACGAATGGACCTATCAGGCGCTTTCCAGTACGGCAACCCGGCAGGAGCTGGCAAGGCAGCTGCTGGAATACTGTGAAACCTATCAGCTAGACGGCATCAATATGGATTTTGAGCAGATGACGGCCGAGACCGATCGTTACTATGCGCAGTTTTTACGAGAGCTTTCTATTGTGCTGCGTAGCAACGGTTATTTGCTGACGGTAGATTGCGCGGTGCCGTCGGAATGGACCGATTATTATCAGCGCGATGTGATGAATGCGGTATGCGATTATGTCATTGTTATGGCCTATGACGAGCATTATGCAGGCGATACGGTAGCGGGCAGCACTTCTTCGCAGCGGTTTACAGCTGAAGCAATTTATAATATGCTGGGAGAGGGCGTGAGCGCGGATAAGTTGGTGCTGGGCGTACCGTTTTATACACGCGTCTGGATGGGTGTTGACAATCTGCGCAGTGAGGCCGTTGGCATGGATGCGGCGCAGACATGTATAGAAGAAAATCAGTTAACGGTTACCTATGACACGGAAACTGGCCAAAATTATGCGGAGGGCATGGTAGGGGAAACCTTGTACCGCATTTGGCTGGAAGATACAACTTCCATGAGCTGGCGTCTTAAACTGATGCAGGATAATGAGTTAGCCGGTGTGGCGGCCTGGAGTTTAGGGTTTGAAAATAGCGAGATTTGGTCGGTATATGAGGAGGCTTTTTATTCGTGAGTTATGAAACGAAGACAAGGGTGCAGCGGTTTATTCTGGTAGGCGTATCGGCTGGAGCTCGGGAGGAGAAGGCCGATGCTTCGTTAGACGAGCTGGCGGACCTACTGGAGACGGCAGGCGGCGAAGAGGCGGGGCGCGTGCTGCAGAATTTGGAGCAGGCGCACCCTAAAACCTATGTGGGAAGCGGTAAAGTGCAGGAGATAAAAACGATGCTTAGCGCCACCGGCGCCGACGGTATTATCTGTGACGATGAACTTTCGCCCGCGCAGCTGCGGGCGCTTTCCGATCTGCTGGATACTAAAATTATCGATCGCACGCTGCTGATTCTGGATATTTTTTCGCAGCGGGCCTCAACGAAAGAAGGGCAGCTGCAAATTGAACTGGCGCAGCTGGAGTATCGGTTAACCCGGCTGACCGGGCTGGGGACGGAGCTTTCCCGGCAGGGCGCAGCCGTGGGTACGCATACCCGTGGCGCCGGGGAAACAAAGCTGGAAATGGATCGGCGCCATATTCGCGCGCGTATGGATCAGCTTAAAAGTCAGCTGAAAGAGGTAGAAAAGCAGCGCAGCGTTTTACGGGCCCAGCGGCAAAAAAATCAGATTCCGGTGATTGCGCTGGTTGGGTATACCAATGCCGGTAAATCTACGCTTTTTAATCGGTTAACCCATGCGCAGGTGAAAGAAGAAGACCAGCTGTTTGCTACGCTGGATACCACCACGCGGCGCTGCAAAATGCCCAGTGGCCGCACGGTTTTGTTTGTAGATACGGTGGGATTTATTCATAAACTGCCGCACCATTTGATTAAGGCATTTAGAGCAACTTTGGAAGAAGCGGCCTATGCCGATATGCTGCTTCATGTTGTCGATGGCTCCAGCGCGGAGGCAGAGCTGCATATGCAGGTAAGCTATGATACGCTGGTAGAGCTGCAGGCAGCGGATAAGCCCATAATCACCGTTCTCAACAAGCAAGATTTAATACGGGAGGCACAACCGGTGAGCGTTCCGTATCGCTCAGAGCAGGTGCTGCGTATTAGCGCCTTGCAGGAGGGAGCGGCCGAAGCAGTGCTGGGTGCCATTGACGCGCAGCTCGATCAGAGAGAAACGCTTGTAACCGTTGTGCTCCCTTATGAGAAGGGGAGCCTAGGAGCCGTTTTGCACCGCGAGGGAAAGGTGCTGGAAGAAGAGTATCGCGAAGACGGGATCTATATAAGAGCGCGCCTTCCTAAACGGTATGCCGAGACGGTAAAACCCTACCAAAGAAAAGACTAATTAAGAATTTCACGCATATACTTAAATCAAACGAGTGGGACGTTAAAAGAAAAATGTATATGCTGTGGAAACGAAAAAAGTGGATTCTTGTGGCGCTCATTATCATTCTGTCGGGAGCCGCGGCGGAATCGGTCTGGGGGCTTTCAAGTCTGTGGAAGGTGTCCGCGCAAAAGGAAATCATAATTGTAGTCGATGCCGGGCACGGCGGTATCGATCCCGGCGCGGTAACTGAAATGGCGGTAGAAAAAGACCTGAATTTGCAAATCGCGCAGAAGCTGCAGGGGTATTTGGAAGAGGCCGGGTATTTGGTTACCATGACGCGCTGGGAGGATGCGGGTCTATATGAAGCAGAGGATACCAACAAGAAACGGGCAGATATGCAAAAGAGAAGCGAAATCATTGAAGAGAGCGAGGCAGCGCTCATGATTAGCATTCACCAAAATGCATACCCGGATAGTCAGTATTGGGGGCCACAGGTATTTTTTCAAAAGCAAAGCCCGGAATCGGCTGCCTTTGGCCTGCTGGTGCAAGAGGCCTTAAATACCTTTACAGCGCCGGAGAACACGCGAGAAGCTAAAGCCAACGATTCATACTATATTTTGCAGCATTCGTCTATGCCGGCTATTTTGGTGGAATGCGGGTTTATTACCAATTCGCAGGATGCGGAAAATCTGCAGGACGAAACGTACCAAAAAAAGGTGGCCTGGGCCATTTATTGCGGCATTGAAAAATATTTGCAATCCGGGGGGTTTTAGCGTATAATACCGGTACAAGATGACAAAAGAGGTGAAATGATTGGAAACACAGATGTTAAACGTGACGGAGCAAAGTCTGGCCATGGCTACGCAGCTGCTGCTAGACGGGCAGGTTGTCGCGTTCCCAACGGAAACCGTGTACGGGCTGGGGGCCTGGGCGTTTTCCAAAAGCGGCGTAGCCCGCATTTACGAGGCGAAAGGGCGTCCTTCCGATAATCCTCTTATTGTTCATATTGCACCGGGAGCCGATCTTCATTCGCTGGTAAGCAGCGTGCCGCCGGCGGCCTCTGCGCTTATGCAGCGCTTCTGGCCGGGGCCGCTTACACTGATTATGCCTAAAGGACCGGCTATTTCACCGCGGATTACCGGAGGGCTGGATACCGTTGCCATTCGCATGCCGGCCCACCCCGCGGCCATTCGGCTGCTTGAGGTATCTGGGCTTCCGTTAGTGGCGCCCAGCGCCAACACCTCGGGCAAACCGAGCCCTACTACCGCGCGCCATGTATGGGAAGATCTGCAGGGACGGATTCCGCTGATTCTAGACGGCGGCCCCTGCGGGGTAGGGCTGGAATCCACTGTACTGGATCTGACAGAGAGCCGGCCGGTGATTTTGCGCCCCGGGGCCATTACGCAGGCTATGCTGGAGGCGGTGATTGGTCCGGTAGAGGTAGATCCGGCGGTGCGCCGGAACGCTTTGCTGGCCGATCATGTAAAGCCCAAGGCGCCGGGCATGAAGTATCGTCACTATGCCCCTAAGGGAAAGTTAATTATTACCGACGCTACGCCTGAGCAAATGCGCGCATGGCTAACGCCGGCAGCGCCCCAAGAGCGGGTTGGCGTGGTGGCAACGCGTCAATATCTGGACAAGCTGCAACCGGACGAGCGGCAGGTAACGGCTATTTGTCTAGGCGATCAAGACAATACGGAAGAACTGGCTGCGCATCTGTTTGGCGCTTTGCGCAAGGCCGATCAGCAGGGACTGACGCTGATATACGGACAGGCTCTGCCGGCGGAAGGACTGGGAGAGGCGCTCATGAATCGCTTTATAAAAGCGTCTTCGCAGCAGATTTGGATCAATAGGAGGAAGTAAGAATGATTGCACTGGGTTGTGACCATGCGGGATTTGAATTAAAGCAGGAAATTATACAGTATTTAGAAGAAAAAGGGTATGCGTATCAAGATTATGGCTGTTTTAGCACGGAATCGGTGGATTATCCGGATTTTGCGCACGCGGTGGCTAAGGCTGTGGCCAGTCATGAGGCAGAGCAGGGCATTTTGATCTGTGGTACGGGAATTGGCATTAGTATAGCGGCCAATAAAGTAAAAGGAATTCGGTGCGCGCACTGTCATGACGTGTTTTCGGCGGAAGCAACGCGGCAGCATAACGATGCGAATATTCTGGCCATGGGTGCTAGGGTCATTGGCGCGGGGCTGGCGCTGAAAATAGTAGAAACGTTTTTAACAACCCCGTTCTCGGAAGATCCTAGACATATTCGGCGCATTGAGAAAATAGAAGCAGTCTGATTGGCAATTAAAAACTGGCATGAAGCCGAGGCGTTTCCTCGTTCATGCCAGTTTTTTTGCGCCTTGCGGCGCGCGGCTTTTATGCGCTTAGGTCCATTTCATTTCCGGTGTGGATTGTTTGCCGGTAGCCCGTCCGAAAAAGGCGCGGGCCATGTTGAGGGAAATTTCGGTTCCCCGGTCGCAAGGCTCCATGCCTTCAAATTCAATGGAAACATAGCCGTCATAACCGGACTCTTTAATATACTGGATAATGGCCGGGATCGGCAGATCGCCCTGGCCGGTAATGGCGCCGCGAATCATCTGGCCACCCAGCGTCTCGAACCAGCTGCCATTGTTGCAGTTAAACATTTCTGTTTGAGACGGCAGCTGCTCTTTGGTGCGGATATAGAAGTCTTTTAAGTGAATAATCTGAGCCAGAGGCAGGCATTTTTTTACGGCGGCAATATTGTATTCGTCGACGCAAAGGAAGTTGCCCACGTCCATGGTCATTTTCATATTGGGACGCTCTAAGGCTTCAAAAATGCGCAGTACACGATCGGAGCCGTTGCAGAAGAAGCCGTGGTTCTCCAGCGTGGTGTTAATGCCGAGCGAAAGCGCATAGTCACAAAGCGTGCGCGTACCCTCGATCATGAGCGGCAGCTCCAGATTGAAGTTGTGCAGCGTATTGGTAGAAAAAGGACGGCGGAAGCTGGCAATGTCGTGGCGCATCCAGCTGATGCCCAGACGAGCTGCCGCGTCAATATGCAGCTTGACACGGTCGATTTCGGCCTGACGCTCGGCCGGATCTGTTTTGAGCAGATCGGCATTAACAGAATAGGTGGAAATTTCCAGACCTACTTTTTTGCAATGCTCGCGGACCTTGTCGATCAGCTCGGTGTTCAGGCAGTGGTTTTGTTCGTCAACGAAGGGCAGATAAAACGGAACAAATTCAATGTGTTCACAGTCGTGGTCTTTAGCCCAATCG
Source organism: uncultured Clostridia bacterium (assembly GCA_944383515.1). Classification (GTDB taxonomy): domain Bacteria; phylum Bacillota; class Clostridia; order Lachnospirales; family Bianqueaceae; genus CALWPV01. The sequence goes on along the minus strand of CALWPV010000095.1, from coordinate 7,051 downwards.
ATCACATCGAAAATGGTCATTTGTCCGGTGGCCATGTAGGGCGCCAGACAGTAGCTGCTGATACCTAATTTCATGGATTTTAATCCCCTTTCAAAAATAAAATGGAGTAAGAATTCGTATATGGCACGGTAACTCCCAAAGGAATTCTTACAGGCTTTCTGTGAGAATATTATATCATACCTTCTCATTGCCGTCTATACCAAAGGTATTAGTTCATAAATTCGAATATTGTGAAAAAACAAGGCATTTTGAAATATGGGCTTGAAAAATTAGAACATTTATTGTATATTGATACCATATAATGTGAAAGGACTGGTGAGAATGGGAAAAAAACAAAAAAAAGAACGTCCAATGTATTCGGTTCTGCAAAATGCGGGATATGTTATTCGTGACAATTGGAAGTGGAAGCCGAGTCTTATCACCGTAGCCCTGTTGTTTATCCCTTTAAATGTCGTAGTGCCGTTATTGATCGCGTTGGTTCCTAAAGTGATCATTGATGTGATCGAAAGCGGCGGCGGTATGGAAAGGCTGTTATGGGTGGTGCCGTTTTTAGTGGCCGGCATGATTTTAATCTACATAGCGGAACGGGTTACCAAACTCTATGTGGAAGACTCCGGCGTGCGTTCTATGTTTCGCTATCAGGTTGCCATGGATGTAAAAACCATGGAGCTCGATTACGAATGGATGGCGAGTAATAAAGGAAAAACGCAGCGGGAGAAGGCCGTTAAAATGGTGCAGGAATCGGGCGCCAGTTATATGTATGGCACCATGGTTCTTTTGGCCTGTAACGCACTGGGTCTGGTGTCTTACGCCAGCGTGCTGGCCATGCTGGATCCCATTATTCTAGTGCTGCTTGCCGTGTCTTATGTGATTACCTGGTATGTGAGCCGCGCTGTCAACCGCTATGCGCAGAGCCGCCAAAATGAACAGGCAGAGCACTTTAAGGGGCTGCGCTATTTAATTCGGAAAGCCATGGATCTGGCCGGCGCCAAAGACATTCGCCTGTATTCGATTCAGGACTGGTTTAAGCAAATCGGAGAGGGCCTTTTGCGAAAAGAAGACCGGCTGCTGAAAGATATAGCCCGGCGGCAGCTGCTTTTAGCTGTCATTTCAGCGCTGCTCATTTTTTTACGTGACGGTGTGGCGTATATTTTGCTTATTCATAAAGTGATTCAAGGGGAAGTAAGCGTCAGCAATTTCTTGGTATACTTTACCATGATTAGTACATTTGCCAACTGGATTTCCGGACTGCTGACCACCTATAACAATTTGGAACTGCAGAGTATGGGATTTTGCCATTACCGCGCGTATTTAGAAATGCCCAGTTACACCGAGCAGACTGGCGGCCTCTCGGCGCTGCCTCGGGAGCAGTGGCCGTGCAGCCTGGAGCTTAGGGACGTAAGCTATACGTATGACGAGAGCGATACACCTACGCTCTCCCATATCAATCTCAAGATCGAAGCGGGAGAAAGAATTGCGCTGGTTGGGCTAAACGGCGCCGGCAAAACAACGCTGGTTAAACTTCTTTGCGGCCTTTTTAAACCAACGGAGGGACAAATTCTCATTAACGGCATCGATGCCGCGCAGTTTAATAAGAACGAATATTTTAAGCTTTTTTCCGTTATCTTTCAGGACGTCCATTTATTGCCAGTTTCTATTGCAACTAATGTAACCCTAGAGACAGAAGAAAAGCAAGATCCGGCCAAGCTGGAACAGTGCCTGCGTCAATCGGGATTAGCGGAAAAAATTGCGCAGCTGCCTAAAGGAAAAGAGACGCTTCTGGTTAAAAATGTTAATGAAGAAGCCTATGAGCTTTCCGGAGGCGAAACACAGAAATTATTATTAGCGAGAGCGCTGTATAAAGAGGCGCCGGTGCTTATTCTCGACGAACCGACGGCGGCGCTGGATCCTATTGCAGAAAATGAATTGTACTTACAGTATCGCGATATGACTAAAGACAGAACTTCTGTTTTTATTTCCCATCGGTTTGCCAGTACGCGATTCTGTGACCGGATTATTCTGCTGGAAAACGGTCAGGTTGCAGAAGAAGGCAGTCATGAGCAGCTAATGGAGCTGGGCGGGCGCTATGCCGAGCTGTTCCAAGTACAAAGCAGGTATTATCAGGAAGGCGGTGAAGAGCATGAGTGATAACAAGCAAAAACGGTCGCTAAAAGAAAATTTGCAAATGATTGCCCGGACTATGAAAATTTTGTATCAAATTGCGCCCAGAGCCATGGTGATATCTGAGGTTGGGGCGATCTTTCGCTCGTTTACCCCGTTTGTTAACATTTATATGTCGGCCATGATTATTGACGAGCTGGCCGGCGGGCGGGATTTGGCGCTGCTTGGCCGCTATGTGCTTATTACTATTGGACTCAACCTGATCATTGCGCTGGTCAACCATGCCATGACAGAAATGCTGAAAGCGGAGCAAATGCTAATGCCCAGCCGCGTTAATTTTCTTCTTTCTAAAGAAGGGCTGGAAATGGACTATGCCAACATTGAAAATGTACGCATGCGCGTGCTCAGAAACCGCATTGACGAGGCCATGGGTAGCGGTCGCGGCGGCTTGATCCACTGCTTTTATAAGCAATCACTGGTTTTGGAAATTTTCTGTAAGGTTATTATTGCCGCTGTTATGTCGGTTGAAGTATTTAGCGCGCTTTCCACCCAGTCGTTAACAGGTTTTTTGGCGTTTATGAATACCCCTTGGGCTTCGGCAATTTTGGCCGTTGTCGTGCTAGGCTTGTCTGTTTTTTCCGGGTTTTCGTTTAAAAAGGCGGCACGCGTGTTATTTAATGTGTGGCTGGACTGGCCTAAGCGCATGACAATGAGTAATTATTATAGTAAGGAATATTTGGGCGAGCACGGAGCCGGAAAGGACATTCGTCTTTTTAACCAAAAGCCGCTGATTGAGTCGGAAATGCGAAAATGGTATGAAGAACCGCCCTTTATTACCGAAAAATATAAAATTAACTGTAAATACGACGGCATCAATCTGGGCATTACCAGCTTTTTAACCGGCGCTGTATATTTCTTTGTAGCCATGAAGGTGGTAAGCGGCGCCTTTGGCGTAGGTTCGCTTGTGCGGTACGCGGGGCTTGTCAATCAGTTTGTCGACGCGTTTGTCTTACTCATTTGTGAAGTGTCTAAAATGATCATGAATAATGATTATATGCAGGATACATTTGAATATCTGGATATGCCCAAGAGCATGCATACGGGGCATCGCACGCTTCCCGAGCTGGATCCGCAGCACTGTGAAATTAAGCTAAATCATGTTTCATTCCGCTATCCGGATACGGAAATTGACGTCCTGAAAGACGTTTCACTAACGCTTACGCCAGGAAAAAGCATAGCGCTGGTTGGCATGAACGGCAGCGGAAAGACAACGCTCATTAAACTGCTTTGCCGTCTCTATGATCCGACAGAGGGTGAGATTACTCTTAACGGCGTCAATATTCGGGAATTTGAATATGAAGAATACCTGAAAGCATTTTCGGTGGTGTTCCAAGATTTTCGCTTGTTTGCGTTTGAACTGGGTGAAAACGTGGCTGCGGGACAAACCGTAGATGAGAGCAGGGCAGTGGCCTGTTTGGAAGAAGCCGGGTTTGGCGACAGGCTGGCTAAGCTGGATAAAAAGCTGCATACGTATTTGTATACCGATTTTGATTCAGAGGGAATTGAAATCAGCGGCGGTGAGGAACAGAAGATTGCCTTAGCGCGCGCTCTCTATAAAAATGGTCCGTTTATTATTTTAGACGAGCCAACGGCAGCGCTGGATCCGCTGGCCGAGGCGGAGGTATACCGGAAATTTAATGAGATTACAGAAGGGCGCAGCACGGTATATATTTCGCATCGCCTGTCTTCGTGCCGGTTCTGTGACGAAATTGCGGTATTAGATCACGGACAAATTGTGCAGCAGGGAACGCACCAAGAACTGGTAGCCAACGAGCAGGGCAAATATTATGAGCTTTGGCATGCACAGGCGCAGTATTATGTGTAATGGATTGACTTTTGGTGAGCCAGAGACTATACTCAATATAAGAGTAGGGGTATACCCTCGCAGAGTAGGTTGGCGCGTCTGCGCAGGCCTTAAAACATAACAGGAGGCTAAACATGACAATTTGTGGAAATCGTGAGTTTGCATTGCTCAAAAAGATTGGGTTTGTGAGAGTGTCTGGCTCACAGGAAGAAAAAAAGGCAGCACAGATTTTGCTGGATGAAATTCAAAGTATTGGTTTTGAGGGAAAAGAAGAAACCTTTACGGTAACGGATACATTCCATACAGAGGGAACGCTTAAGGTCTTAGAGCCTTATGAAAAAACGTATACGGTAACTTGTTATCGCTGCTGCGGCAGTACGCCGAACGAAGGAGTGACCGCCGGTTTTGCTTATATTGAAGACATGTTAGAGGCCAACCTGGTTGGCATTGAAGGTAAACTGGTGCTGGTGCAGGGGCGTATGACTCCCGAGCTATACCAAAAGCTGTTAAAAGCGAAGGTGGCAGGATATTTAACCTTTAGCGGCACAATAGAAGATAAGGAAGAAGAAACAGATTTGCCCACGCCGATTATGCGGGAGCGATTAACTAAGTTCGGGTTAATGCCGGCGCTTAATATACGAGCGAAAGACGCCATGGAGCTGGTACGGGACCGGGCGTCCATGGTTCATTTTACGGCTAAAAGCGCGGCGGAAACACTGGAAAGCCGCAACGTGGTCGTGACGGTGCCGGGCACAGAAATGCCGGAGCAGATTATTGCCTTTGGCGCGCATTTTGACAGCGTTCCTTTTAGCACCGGTGTGTACGATAACGGGGCCGGTTCCGTTATTTTAATGGAGCTGCTGCGTTATTTTAAAGAGCACGCGCCCAAGAGGACGCTGCGTTTTATGTGGTACGGATCGGAAGAGGTGGGCCTTTTGGGAAGCAAAGCCTATGTTGAGGCGCACCGAGAAGAGCTGGAGCCCTATCAGCTTATGATTAATGTCGATGTAGCCGGCGCGATTTTGGGTACAGATTCAGCCATTGTCAGTGCGGAGCAGAGCTTGGTGGATTATACGGATTACCTTTTTAAGCAGGCCGGTATGGCCGTAAAGGTGAAACAAGATATCTATTCTAGCGATTCGATTCCGTTTGCCGATGCCGGCGTACCGGCCATTAACTTTTGCCGGTTTGGCGCTCCTGGCACTGCATTTATTCATGATCGGCGCGATACGCTTAGCTTTTTGTCGGCAGAAAGTTTAGAGAAAACAACGGAGAAAATTTTGCTCTTTAGCCAGCAAATGATTAATGCCGGTGTACTGCCGGTACCGCGCACGATTCCGCAAAATATTGTTGAAAAGATTGACGAATATCTTTTTAAAGAGAAAAAAGAGAAATAATTAGGTTGCCGCACTACCGGTTATTCGGAGCCGCTGGGAATGATCTTCCCGGCGGCTTTTCTGGTTTTGAAAACGGTTCTTTAAGAAATTTTAAATATCTGGTTAAATTATGGAAAGTTGCTGGAAATCCGGGAAGAATATGATAAAATAAAGAGCAGAAGGCCGGCAAGAGGGTTGGTCTGAGAACGAATAAAAGGACAGGAAGAATGAAAATACAAGGGCTTTCACAAGAAGAAGTACGCCAGAGAAAACAGCAGGAACTGGTGAATATAGATACTGGCGTAAAAACAAAGACAATTGGCCAGATTGTGTTAGAGCATACCGTTACGCTTTTTAATTTATTGAATGTAGGACTGGCCCTGGCATTAATACTGGTGGGTTCATTTAAAAACATGCTTTTTATGGGTGTGGTGATTTGTAATACGGCGATTGGCATTATACAGGAAATTCGGTCGAAACACATGGTAGATCAGCTGGCTATTGTTGTGTCGAACCGGGCGCGTGTGATTCGAGGCGGTGTCGAACAGGAAATACCCGTGGAAGAGATTGTGAAGGACGATTATCTGCACCTAGGACGGGGCAACCAGATACCGGCCGATTGCCGGGTTGAGCAGGGTCATGGTTATTTGAATGAAAGCCTGGTTACGGGAGAGTCTGATCTGATTCATAAACAGGAAGGCGATCTGCTTTTATCGGGCAGTTTTTTTAATTCTGGTGACTGTATTGCCCGGGTGATTCATGTAGGGGCCGAAAACTATGCGGCGCAGATCAGCAGTGAAGCGAAAATGGTTAAAGAAGTTCACTCGGAGATCATGTCGACGCTAAAGAAAATTATTCGCTATATTTCTATTATTTTATTACCGCTCGGGGCGTTTTTATTTTATAATCAGCTTACCATTCCGGAGGCAACCCTGCATGACGCTGTGGTCAATACGGTTGCGGCGCTTATTGGCATGATTCCCGAAGGTCTTATGCTGCTAACCAGCAGCGTCCTGGCGGTTTCTGTAATTCGGCTTTCCAAAAGTAAGGTGCTGGTACAGCAGCTCTATTGCATAGAAACCTTGGCCCGCGTTGACGTGCTTTGTCTAGATAAAACAGGAACCATTACCTGCGACCGGATGCAGGTAGAAGAGGTACAGGTGCTGCCGGACGCGTCTGAGCAAGAGGTGTATCAGGCCTTTCGGTCTTTGGCCGTCTGTTCGCGCGATGAGGGAGCCACCATTGAGGCGATTCGGGCATATTTTTTGGCGGAAGATACTGCTGCAATATGGAAAGCCGTGGATATTGTTGATTTTTCTTCGGAGAGAAAGTGGTCGGGCGCCTTGCTGGATAATGGGTATACGTATGTCATGGGAGCTGCCGAAATGATTGCCGGTCAGCAGGGCGAAGACATATTGAGAAATCAAATGGGAACGCGTAGAGCCATTCTTTTGGCCCGCTCCCGAAGTGGTTTTGGGCCAGAGGAGGCTTTGCCGGAAGAGCTGGAAATGCTAGGCTTTGTGCTCATTCAGGACGAGATCCGCGAGGATGCGCCGGAGACAATTCGCTATTTTTGCGAGCAAGGAGTGCAGCTGAAAGTCATTTCCGGCGACGGCGTGGAGACGGTTTCGCAAATTGCCATGGAGGCCGGCATTCCCCAGGCGGATCAGGCGATCGACGCCCGGCGGCT
>CALWPV010000094.1 GCA_944383515.1 uncultured Clostridia bacterium | reverse complement strand
CAGTGTCCGTCAAAGAAAGACGCAGCGCAGTCGCTAGAACCCATAGCGAAGTGAAGCTGCGTAGTCCGTTCAGTCCCCTTGCGGCGTTCGCCGCTTCGGCGAACGCAAGACGCAGCGCAGTCGCTAGAACCCATAGCGAAGTGAAGCTGCGTCTAGTATACTACACTCAACCTAAAAAGGAAAGATTTTCTTAAGATAAAATAAACTAAGTTGACAAAGCGGAAAAAGGCTTGTATATTGGTAGCAGAATGCCGTAAACAAAGGAGAATCCGCATGAAAATCAGTAAGAAAGAACTGCTAACCATTCCCAACATTATGGGATATATCCGTTTAATTCTTATTCCCGTATTTATTATATTATATTTAACAGATCACTTTATGCCGGCCGTGATCGCGCTGGCCGTTTCCGTTCTCACCGACTTTTTTGACGGTATTGTTGCCAGAAAATGCCACCAAATTACCGAGCTCGGCAAACTACTCGATCCGGTGGCCGATAAGTTAACGCAGGCCTCCGTTGTCGTTTGCCTCGCCTTTCGCTATTCCCTTCTCTGGCCCATGTTTGTTATTGAATTTATTAAAGAAAGCTTCATGATGATCGCCGGAGCCATTACCATTCGCAAACTGGGCCGCAAACTCGACGGTGCGAAGTGGTACGGCAAGGTAGGAACCGCCATTACCGACTTTGTACTGCTCTTTCTCTTGGCCTTCCCCACCATGCCGCAGGGCTTGGCTAACGGTCTAATCATTTTTTGCGGTCTTTGCATGGTAATTACCCTACTGGGTTACATTAGCGAATACCACAGCATGTGGCATAAAACCGCCGCATGAGTAAAATAGTAAACTACATAGCCGGGCCGGCCGATCATAACCAGCCGCTAGGCAGCGTTCTCAAAAGCGGATTGGGCTTAACCACGCGTCAAATCCGCACTGTCAAATTTGTACCGGGCGGCCTTACCATTAATGGGCAGCGCTATCGCGACGGGAGGCTCATTACCACCCGCGCCGCGGTGCGGCAAGGTGACGTCATTACCGTCTCCTTTCCGCAGCAACCAGAAACGGTCATACCCGTTGCTGGTCCGCTGCAGATTCTCTATGAAGACGAGGATTTGCTGGCCATTCAGAAGCCGGCAGGGCTTGTATGCCACCCGGCCCATGGTCACTATACAGACACGCTGGCCAATCGAATTGCGGCGCGGCAGCATGAAGCCGTGCATTTAATCGGCCGGCTGGATAAGGATACGTCGGGACTGATTCTATGCGCGAAGAACGCGATTACACAAACCCGGCTAGAACAGCAGCGCAGTCAAGGTAAACTGACACGGCGCTATCTGGCGCTAGTGAAGGGGGCGCTGAGCGGTCGTGGTTATATTGACATGCCGCTACAAGAAAAAAGAGGCGATTTACTCAAAGTAGAGCCCGCCGAGCAGGGAAAAGCCAGTCTGACGGAGTACAAGGTTTGGCATACGTTTGACCATGCGGCGCTGGTGGAGCTGCGGCTGCAAACGGGCCGGACACACCAGATCCGGGCGCATATGGCAGCGATTGGTCATCCGCTCCTGGGAGACGCGCTGTACGGCGCCGGCGCGGAAGAGGGATTCAACCGTGCGGCGCTTCACTCCGTGAGGATTACGTTTGAGCAGCCTTTTGGGGAAGAAAAAATCGACCTGTGGGCTATGCCGCCCCAAGATTTTTGTAAGCGATGGGAGAGAGAAAGTATGAAAGATTTAACCGTATATATGCAGCACCTTACTTTTCCGCAGGAAGCAATGGAAAGCGTAAAGGCGAGGTGGACACCGGAAATAGAGGTGCTGGCGCACCGGTATATGGAGGGTGAGATTTCGCTGAAAGAAGCACTGGCGAGTCTGGGAGAAGAAGAGTGGGAGCAGTATTTATGCTTTTTATTGGCCGCTCTGCCGGAGCTCAAAGCGCGATACCAAAAAGCAGGCCTGGAAGAAGAGCTGTTTTGGCATACCATGATGGATTTAAAATATAAGCTCATGGAATGTCATACGGTCAAAGGGGTCTGGGGAAATTTTGCGGCCTGGTGGTATGATAAATTTTTTACCATGGAACGGTTTGCGCTGGGACGCTTACAGTTCGAGGTTATCCCCTTTCCAGAAGAGCGGTACGAAGCCGGCGGCATTGTCTTGAAAAAGGGCGACGCCGTGGTGAACATGCACATTCCTTCGGCGGGACCGCTAACCAGACAGCTCAGAGAAGACGCGTATCAAAAGGCGTATCACTTTTTCGCGGCGCAGCGAACCGGCGACCTGTTGCCGCTGGTCTGTACTTCCTGGTTATTGGATCCGGACTATCAGAGCTTTTTGCAGGCGTCTTCCAATATCCTAGATTTTCAGCGCGATTTTAACATTATTAAAACAGGAAAAGACGAAACATTTCATGACGCTTGGCGGGTTTTTGGCGCAGAGGCACAAAAGCCGGTAAAGGATCTTCCGCGCCGTACCTCCTTGCAGCGCGGCTTTGCTGATTTTCTGGCCGGCGGCGGTCAAACCGGCTGGGGTCTGGGTGTAATTTTATGGAGAGGAGATAGAGAATGTTCTATGCAATAGCCATGCTGGTGGTAGGCGCCGGACTTGTTTTTGCCGGATTCAAGCTGATGCGGCCTAAAAATGGCGACATTCCGGTAGGGGGCGGCGGCTATGTAGATCTGGGTCCCCAGGAGCGTTCGCAGAAAACGAGGGAAGCCGGTAAGATTATGTTAGGAATTGGCATTGTCCTGGCGGCCGGCGGTCTGGTCTGGATTGTCAGCCGTGTGCTTATCGCCATGCTGGGCGTTATTTTGGTGGCAGCGCTTATCGCGTTAGTCATTCGTTTGATCCGATTTTAAAAAAAGAATATTGACAGATGGCGGGCGGTCTTCTATAATATGCAGGATTTGAGTTTCCATTATTCATTTTCTGGAGGAAATAGACATGGTTAAAGACATGACAGAAGGACGCCCGCTTAAACTGATTGTGGCCTTTTATATCCCTATGCTGTTTGGGAATATATTCCAGCAGTTCTACAGTATGGTCGACTCCATTATCGTGGGACGCTTTGTCGGCGTGAATGCGCTGGCCGGCGTAGGGGCCACAGGTTCTCTTAGTTTTTTAATCATTGGGTTTGCCAATGGCATTTGCAGCGGGTATAGTATTCTCTATGGCCAGCGATTTGGCGCGAAGGATTATAACGGCATGCGGCGCTATATCATGAATTCGCTCTATCTTTCGCTCATTATTTCTGCTATTTTGACGCCTATTACCATGCTGTGCTGCCGCGGTATGCTGCAGCTGATGGACACGCCGACAGAAATTATTGGCGAGGCGTATGATTATTTTATTGTTATCCTGGCAGGTATTTTCTTTACCATGATGTACAATGTATCGGCTGCTATTTTGCGTTCGATTGGCGATAGCCGCACACCGCTGATTATGCTGATTATTGCGTCGCTGGTGAATATTGTACTGGACATTGTTCTGGTTGTGTATGTACATATGGGCGTGCGCGGCGCCGCGGTAGCGACAATCGTTTCGCAGGCGGCGGCCGGCGGTATTTGTTTCTTATATATGTTTCGCAAGTATGAGATTCTGCGCCCTTCCCGGGAAGAAATGCGCCTGCAGCTGACCCGGTTTCGCGAGCTGCTAGGCGTAGGCATTCCTATGGCGCTTCAGTCTTCCATTACCGCGATTGGCAGTATTTTGCTGCAATACGCTATTAACGGTTTAGGAGCCGCGTCTGTAGCGGCGGTAACGGCCGCGGAAAAAATTAACGGAATCTGTATTGGCGCCATTGAAATGATTGGTATATCGCTGGTTACGTATAGCAGTCAGAATGTGGGAGCCGGTAAAATTGCAAGAGTTCACCAGGGCATGAAGTCAGCCATGCTGTTTGCGTTTGGCATTTGTGCAGCGCTGCTGCTTATTGTTATGCCGTTTGGCCGCGCGCTTTGCACGTTGTTCCTCGATGCAGGGGAAGGGCAGCTGCTGGATATGGCACAGCAGTACCTGCGGATCAATGCCGCGTTCTACCCGGTGATTGTGCTGCTCATTGTCTATCGCTATACGGTTCAGGGAATGGGATTTAGCACGCTGGCTATGCTGGCCGGCGTGAGCGAACTGGCAGGTCGCGCCGTGGCTTCTTTTGGCCTGACCGCGCTGTGGGGCTTTATCGGCGTGAGTCTGGCCAGCCCAACGGCTTGGATTTTTGCTACTATTATTTTACTGTTTTGCTATCGCTATGCTTCGCGTAAGGTAAGCGAGCGGGCAGCGATTATGAAAAGGAGCTAAGTGGTATGTTACATGTTCATTCGCATTTGCAGCCGGCGGTAGATGAGTCGGTGGTAATGGATACAACGCTGCAGCCCGGGCAGCTAGGCAGTGAGACGAGCCGGAATCAGCCGGAAAAGCTGGAGTGGCTGCAAAACGCAGGGCTGGGGCTGTTTATTCATTGGTCGCTGGATGCGCAGCTAGGGTGCGTGATTAGTCACTCGCTGGTGGGCGCTTCGCAGGACTATGTGGAGCGTTATTATACGGAGCTGCCCAAAACTCTGGACGAGTCCGGTTGGGATTTCGATCACCTGGCCAGGCTAGCTCGCCTTGCGGGCTTTCAATATGCGGTGCTAACAACCAAGCACCACAACGGTTTTTGCCTATGGCCTACGAAGACAACTGCGTTTCATACAGAACGGAATTTAGTGAAAGAGTATACAGACGCGTTTCGGCGCCAGGGAATTCGTGTGGGGTTTTATTATTCGCCGGAGGATTTTCTGTTTTTGCGCGGCGAGGGTCTGACAATTACGCGCACGGCTATGGAGCCGTTTGCGCCGGAGGTAATGGAGCGGTATCGCGCGCTGCTTCGCGCGCAAATGACGGAGCTTTTGACGGAGTTTGGGCCGGTGGACGTGCTGTTTTTTGACGGTGGAGAGACAATGCGCGCAGGCGACGGAAAGTCTCTGCAAGAGGTTTGTATGGAGCTGGCCTGGGATTTGCAGCCGAGTACGCTGATTACACGCGGAGCCATTCCCACGCCCGAGCAGCAGCTGCCGGGCGTAGGGGCCGATATGGCCTGGGAAGGCTGTATTACGCTGGGAACGGCATGGCAATACCAGCCGACCAATGAAACCTATAAAACAGGAGCGCATGTGATTCGCTTGCTCATGGACACGCGGGCCAGGGGCGGCAGTCTGCTGCTTAACGTGGGCCCGGATGCGAGGGGGGCGCTGCCCGCGGTGCAGGAGAATATTTTGCGGGAGTTTGCGCTGTGGCATTTTATCAATCACGAAGCGGTGCATGAGACGCGGCCTTGGATTATAACTAATGAGGGCACTACCGTGCTGCTGCGCGCGAAAGATCAAAGCGCGGTGTACGCCGTTTGTTTTGACATGGAAGGCTGGGACCGCGGCGTGCGCCGGGAGGTGGTGCTGCGGTCTGTGCAAGCGACGGATAAGACGGAGGTTTCGGTATTAGGCCAATCGGGCGAGCTAACGGAATACCGGCCGGATTTAGACGCGCATACGGAGTGGGAGCAGCAGGAAGACGGGCTGCATATTTCGGCGATGAATGCGCAAAGAGTATACTGCGGTATTCAGTGGCGCAACCCGCTGGTGCTTAAGATCACGCAGGCGGTGCCTGCCTTTGAGCCGCTTTTGGTGCAAACCGAGAAGCAAGGCCTGAAAACGGCCGGCGGCCGTGCCACGCTGCAGGCGCATGTGCTTAGCCTAGGCAGCTTTACCAAGGCGCAGCTCTCGTTTGAGTACAGGGTGTATCCTGGTTTTGCGCTGTCTTCCTATGAAGACGATTTTCGCAGGCTTTGTCACAGTATAGAAGTGACGCGGCCGGGCCTTTATGACCTGCCGCTGAGCGGGCTGGAAAAAGGCGTAACCTACCAGTACCGCGCTGTGTTGCAAAGCGACAAAAATGAAATGAAAGGCGAAATGGTGTTATTTGTTGCCGAATAAAGAAAGAACCGGATCTCGCGCAGGTGTTTGGCCCTGCAGCCAGATCCGGTTCTTTTTTGAAGCTTACTCTGATCAGCGGTTCTCTTTAAAAATAATTTCGCCGGTCTCGGCATTCATGGACTCAATAATAGCTAAAGACTCTACATGAATACCCATACGGCGAATAGCGTCGCCGCCGGGCTGGAAGCCCTTTTCAATAGCCACGCCGGCGCCTTCCACGGTGGCTCCGGCCATTTGCACAAGCTGAATAAGGCCTGCCATGGCCTTGCCATTGGCCATAAAGTCGTCGATCAAGAGAACATGATCGGCGCTGGTTAAATATTTACGCGATATCATTACCTGGTATTGTCGCCCGTGCGTAAAGCTCTCAACCGTTACCTGATAGGGGTTGCCGTCAATATTTTTGGTCTGTGACTTTTTAGCAAAAACCACGGGTACATGGAATACGGCGGCCGCGATACAGGCAATGCCAATGCCCGAGGCCTCAATGGTAACAATTTTATTGATCGGCGCGCCGGCGAAAAGGCGTTTAAACTCCTGGCCCATAGCCCAGAATAACTCCACGTCCATTTGGTGGTTTAAAAAGCTATCCACTTTTAAAACCTGACCGGGAGCAACCACGCCATCGCGCCGAATGCGATCTTCTAATAGTTTCATGCTGCACCTCCTACCGTGACAATAAAGCCGTCTACATTATTGCCGGATACTTCGTAAGAACGGCCGGTGGGAACCGGAATACTTTCGGCAGCCGGCACATAATAAATTTCATAGGATCCTACGGTATAATGCTCGCCCTCTACCGTATATTGTTTGAGAAAATCGATATACTCTTCCAGACAAAAGCCCAGCTCATTCATGGCCTGCGCATGGGGGAATCCCACATAGCGAAAATGCCAGGCTTCATAATCGATATCCGTGATCTGTGTTTTATCTTCCGGATAGCGTAAAATAAATCCATAGTCGGCCGCGTGCTCCGTAATCCAGGCATAGGAGTCGGTCGGATAATAATAGTCCAGGCCGCCGCCGTCCAGCAAAATACCGAGATCGGCAGACAGCGCCGAGTGGTGCTCGCTATAGCCGGGAAGCATAACGTACCGCTCCGCATGCTCTAGTCCGTTTTGCTCGGCGCTCGCGTCAAACAGCTCCTGTGATTCTTCCAGCGTTCGGTAGCCACATAAAATATTGATACTGCCAATTCCCGTGGCCGCGTAAAAATCCGAAAGCAGATTGTCCAGCGGCTGAGCGGCCACCGCATCCATCATCACGTCCGTGCCAGATACAGAATATAATCCGTCGGTCAAATCGTACATAGAAATCAGATCCTGGCTGGCCGGAAATTCATAAGCATAGGTTTTATTCACTAAAATTAAAGCGCCCTGATGCAGGGCCTCCTCCGATACGGGAAGCAGTTCATAGCCATCCGGCACGGCCGGCAGGGCCGAACTTTCCTGCGTAGAAGACTCGCCCGTGGAGGATTCGCCGGCAGAGCCGGAAATAGCGACCGATTGCTCGCTCTCTACCGGATCGGCAGGAGCAGACGACTCGGAAACTGACGGCGCGGAAGACGAGGAATCAGACGCCGCTTTCGTAGGGAGCAGTCGAATAATCCAAACGATAAGAGCGGCCACTAGGAGTACAAAAAAAACAGTACAGAGGTAAAAAATACGCCGACGCCGCCGGCGGGCCCGTCGATCTATTCTCATGACCCAGACCCCATAAGCCCAAGAGGCTGCGCATACTGCTGCATGCCGTGAATGCAGATATTCATAACTTCAGAAAGGTCCATGGCCAGCATTTCGCACCCTTGGCGAATAACGTCGCGATTGCATTTGGCGGTAAACCGCTTGTCTTTAAATTTTTTATTGACGCTCTTCACCGTAAGATCGGTAATACCGGTAGGGCGCATTAAGGCCGTTGCCATAATAATGCCCGTAAGTTCGTCTACGGTAAACAGCATTTTTTCCATGGTAGATTGAGGCTCTACATCGCTAACTAGGCCGTAACCATGGCTTATTACCGCACGGATATCTTCTTCGGCAACGCCCTCGGGCCGCAGCAGTTCTTCCACGTGCTGGCAGTGCTCCTCGGGAAAACGCTCGAAGTCGATATCGTGCAAATAGCCAATGGCCCCCCAATATTCGGGATTCTCTCCAAAATAGCGCGCGGCTTCTTCCATAGCCGCTTGCACTGCTAGGCAGTGCTTGAGTAAATGTTCCTGTGTAATATATTTGGCGACAATAGGTTTCGCTTCTTGTATTGTAATCATGAAAAATTTCGCTCCGAATCTTTTTGGTCTTGTACAAACAATAAACAGCCCTGGCGCTTAAACTGCGCGATTTTACCATCGATTTTGGCCTCGTCAACAGAAAAATAACGGGCCAGGCAGGGCTTGCAAAGAAAGCGGTCGGCGCTGCGGCTGACCAGTTTTTTATAAACCGCAATTTCGTCAGCAGTCAGCGGATGGCCGCACTGAAAACAGACAGACATTAGCGGTCAATGATCTGTGCGCGGTACAGCCGGCAGCCATGGGGGGGAATCTGCTCGGTCACAATGCCATTGGTCACGATTTTTTCATCGCCGGTCCAAAGTTCACGCAGGTGCAGGGTTTTGCCGGTGCTTTCCGGAAGGCCAATGCCATCGAGCAGTAGATACATGTTCCAGCGGCTGCTGGGTTCATCCGTCAAGTTGAAAAAGCCAATAGCCAGATCGCCGCTACTCAGCAGGCGCACATAAATGGGCATTTCATTATGCTCTTTCAGCGCCGACGGGCTGGCGTCAAAGGCTTGGTGGTACGCCGGATCCTGGTTAATATCGAGCACGTCCCGATTCATTAAAATGGAACGCGTCTCATGATCCATAGACCGGATGTCGCAGCCGATCATGAGCGGCGAGCCGAGCAGCGCCCACAGAGAAAAATGGGTGCGGTATTCTTCTGTAGAACACCCCGCAAAGCCGACATTGCCGCGTCCGTTCATTCCAACAACCAGCATGTCCATATCGGGGAAGCAGTTTATACTGCCGTAGCGAGTGGCGTCGCCGGCCACCAGAGAAAGCTCTTTAATGGAGCGCCAGGAATCGTTAATATCGCCGGTGGTGCGCCACATAGAAGCGCCGGTTTCTTTAATCCAGGTTTTTGTTGCGTCGGCGCCCCAGGAACAGGCAGAAAACAGAATGTCACGGCCGCAATTAGCCAGCGCCAGCGCCATACGTTTATAGAGCACCGCCCCCGGAACGGTTTGAGGGTGAAAGCAGTAATCATATTTCAGAAAATCGACTTCCCATTCGGCCAGTGTCTGCGCGTCAATCCATTCGTGGTCAAAGCTGCCCGGATAGCCTGCGCAGGTATGCATGCCCGCGCAGGAATACATACCGAATTTAAGGCCCCGGCCATGAATATAATCGGCTACGGCCTTCATGCCGTGGGGAAATTTAGCCGGGTCGGCGACCAAACGACCGTTTGCGTCGCGTTCCTTGAGCGACCAGCAGTCGTCTAGCACAACGTAGCGATAGCCCAGCGCGGCTAAACCGGTAGAAATAAGCATATCAGCCGATTCTTTAATAACGGTTTCGTTAATCTCTTCGCCAAATGTATTCCAAGAATTCCAGCCCAAAGGGGGCGTGTGTACTACCATAGAAGTATCCTCCAGCTTAATATTGTATAAAGTTACAGAAAGCATAGCACAGCCATGCAGAAAAAGTCAATGGACGATATAGCTAACAAAAGCAAAATAACGCGAATCCGGCGCCCAGGAATTGACATTGAGCGTGCCCTGCCCGCCAAACACGCTGCACAGCGTTTGAATCTGGCCTGTGGTTATATCTAAAAGGCGCAGTACGACATGGCGGTGGGGAAGGTGTTCGTGAGGTAAGGTGTCTCCTGTATGGTACGACAGAAAAACAACGAAGCGACCGTTAGGAGAAACATGGGGAAACCAGCTGTTGAACTCTTCGTCAAAGGTGATTTGTTCTTGGTCTGAGCCGTCGGAGCGCATACGCCAGATCTGCATAAGACCGGTGCGAACAGAATTAAACCAGATATGGGCGCCGTCGGGGCTATATTCGGGGCCGTCGTTCAAGCCGGCGCTGAAGGTGAGCTGCTTCTCACTCTGACCGTCGCTGATAAAGATATCAAAATCGCCATTTTGCGCGGCTTGGCCGCGGCCTGCGCAGTAACAAAACGAGGCGCCGTCGGGAGACCAGCCGTGCAGGTAGCTAGGGGATAACGGCGTGATCAGACGCGGCGTTCCGCCGGTGAGGAGAAGCGTATAAATGCGCGAGCCGGGGTCTTGGTGGCTAATGGCGAGAAAACGGCCGTCGGCCGAGAGAACGTGGTCGTTGTTGCAATGCGTGGCAAAGCCGGTATCGATTACCTGCGAAGCGTGCGTATCCAGATCGAAGCGGTACATGCGTCCCTCGCTGTTGTAGATCAGGGCGCGGCCATCGCGCGTCCAGTTGGGGGCTTCTATCAGGTAATCAAAATGGGCCAATAGCTGCCGCCGGCCGGTTTGAATGTCAAAAATTTCGAGATTGGAGTGATCGCGGCTGCGATCCCAGCTATTTGTATCGGTTGTAGTTGCCATAGGTTCCTCCCGCTTAAAAATGTGAAAATAAAAAATCCATGGCAATTCAAACTGCCATGGACGGTTCTGACATATGAATTGTCAGAAAAGAATGACCCGTGGGAGAATCGAACTCCCGTTACCGCCGTGAAAGGGCGATGTCTTAACCTTTTGACCAACGGGCCATAAGCGGAGGAGGTAGGATTCGAACCCACGGGCCCCGAAGGACTCACTGGTTTTCAAGACCAGCTCCTTAAACCACTCGGACACTCCTCCAGAAAAAAGGTATCCTCATTATAAAGGAAAAAAAGACAAAAGTCAAGATAAAACGAATTGACATTTGACTAAAAACATGATATCATCATACTAATGTTTGGCGAAATGTGCCAAAATATTATTATGAATGAAGGGTAGTGTCTCCAATGAAATTGCAAGTATTTCTGTATAGCAAATATGGCTATGCACAAAGAATTGCTGACGAACTCAGCGGCATGTTCAGATGCAAATGCGACCAGATTCCGCCGGCTTATCAATGTAATAAAGAAAAGCTGATCTTTATTGTTTACGAGAAATACGGTAAACTGGATAAAAAACTGGTTAATTACATGCAAGAGATGGACAGCAACAAGGCTCAGAACATTGCATTTATCGAAATTTCCAATACCGGAAACGAAGGACTGGATGAACTGGGCTCTATGGTTAAGGCAAACAAGGTTAATGTTTGCGGAACGCATAGCATTAGCGTTAAGAAAGGTTTGTTCTCGAAAGGTCAGTTGACAGACGAGCAGATTAACGGTGCGAAAAAATTTGCGGACGAGCAGGGCAAAGCACTGTTCGATTTCCTGCGGAACAAATAAGCAGCGCCAATTAAAAAGTGCCGGGCAGCGTGTGCCGGCACTTTTTTTGTGTATTAAGAGAGCCTGCAGGAAACGGAGTTGCTTTTTCAGGGCAAGAGGAGTAGAATATACAAGACTTTAGAAAGCGCCGGAGATCCGCTCCGGCAGGGGAGGATTGGATTGAAAATCAATGTAGTTGTCATTTTTGGAGGCTGTTCTTCGGAGCATGAAATTTCTTGTATGTCGGCAGCCACCATTGTGAAAGCACTGGACCCCGAACGTTATACCGTGCGGAAGGTATTCATAACCAAAGAAGGATTGTGGCGATATTACGAAGGAGATATCGAGCACATAGATGCGCGGGCGGTCAGTGAGCAGGCGCCGGAGGCCGCCATTTTACCGGGACAAAAAAAGGCGCAGCTTATGGTGCTTCGCCAGGATGCATGGACAGCGCTTCCCATGGACATTGTGATTCCGGTTTTACACGGTAAAAACGGAGAAGACGGCACCATTCAGGGCCTGCTGGAGATTGCTAGGGTTCCTTATGTGGGCTGCGGCGTACTGGCCTCGGCTGCTTCCATGGATAAGCTAACAACGAAACGCCTTGTCATGCCGACGGGAATTCGCCAGGCCAGGTATGTTGCCGTTTTTGCCCGGGAATTTGAGTCTATGGAGGCCGTATTAGACAGGGTAGAAGCAGCGCTTTCCTATCCGGTGTATGTAAAGCCGGCCAACGCCGGCTCTTCGGTTGGGGTATCGAAGGCGGAAGACCGCGCCGCTCTGGAGCAGGCGCTGCATTTGGCAGCAGAGCAAGATAGCCGTATTTTGGTAGAAGAAACCATTGTAGGGCGAGAAGTGGAGTGCTCGGTGCTTGGCGGCGAGACTCCCAAGGTTTCCGGCGTCGGCGAGATTTTGGCGGCCGACACATTTTATACGTATGACGCGAAATACCATAATGCCGAGTCGAAAACGGTGATAGATCCGAATCTTCCGGCTGAGACGGTAGAAGAGATTCGCCGCGCGGCCCTCACGGTATTTCAAGCGGTGAATGGCTATGGTTTAGCCAGAGTTGACTTTTTTGTGGAAGCGGAAACCGGTGAAGTGGTTTTTAATGAGATCAACACGTTTCCGGGCTTTACCTCGATCAGTATGTATCCCATGCTTTGGAAGCGCCAGGGCTATGCGGTGAGCGATCTTGTTGACGAGCTGATCGAGTGGGGCTTAAGGCGGTGAGCGCATGGACTCTCGGAAAATCGGTGTTTTTGATTCCGGGCTGGGCGGTCTCACTGTTGTTCGCGAAATGAAACGGCTTTTGCCAAAGGAAAGCTTGGTGTATTTTGGCGATACGGCGCGCCTTCCGTATGGAAGTAAGTCTAAAGAGGCCATTGTGCGTTTTTCTAAGCAGATTATGCGCTTTTTAATGCGGCACGATGTAAAAGCAGTGATTATTGCGTGTGGTACGGCTAGCGCTAATGCGCTGGAAGAGCTGCGCGCTACCTTTGATTTGCCTATTTTTGGCGTGGTAGAGCCCGGCGTGCGGGAGGCTGCGCGCAGTACGCGCAGCGGCCGCATTGGTATTACGGGTACGGAAGCAACCATTCGCTCGGGAGCGTATGAGCGCCTGCTAAAGCAGATCAATCCGGCGCTGCAAGTTTTTAGTCAGGCCTGTCCTCTTTTTGTTCCGCTGGTAGAAGAAGGCTGGTTTGAAGATCCGGTAACGCGGAGCGTGATCCACCGCTATTTGCAAGAGCTAAAAAAGCAAACCGTGGATACGCTGGTATTAGGGTGTACGCATTATCCACTGCTGCGAAAGCTTGTGCAAGAGGAAATGGGCGAGGAAGTAACGCTGGTGAATCCCTCTAGCTCTGCCGTGCAAGAGGTAAAGGCTTTTTTAGAATGCCATGCCATGCAAACCGAAGACCGCGAGGGGCAGTATACGTTTTTTGCTAGCGATAATACAGAAAAGTTTCAGGCGTTTGGCCAGCAGGTGCTGGAAATGCCGTTAACAGTACAGAAAATTCAAATAGAGACCTTTTAAAATGCGAAAAGAAAAAGAAATACAATGCCAAATGACAAGTCATTGGGCGGACGGGCAGACCCTGCGCCGCGGTGTTGCCGTGCGGTATCAGCGCATGGGAAGTCAAGTTAAACTCATGTATAAACAGAAGCTGGATCCGGATAGTCAGAAGGAGCAGCCGGAGATTTTGACCGTTGACATAGACGGCGAGCATGCGCCTTGCCGGGCTTCGCTGAAAAGACCGGGCAGCCGCTTTCATTTGCAATTTGCCCCTGCGGAGACCTGCCGGTCTTTATATGAAACGCCGGCGGGTTTGCTGGAGGTTGAGCTCGTAACGCTGCATATGGAAGGCTGTCTGGCGCCGGAAACGCTCTGGCTGCGCCTGCGCTATGAGCTCTGGCTGGCGGGAGAGCGGCAGGGAGAAATGGAACTGATGCTGGAGAGGTGCGCCGATTAAGCGCCAAAATAAAACAGGGGCCGTGATAACAGCCCCTGTTTTATTATCGTTTGCTTTGCATTTCGTCAATTTTATTCGCAAGTTTTTCACGCCAGGTGAGCTTGCGCTCAAATTCTACTTTTCTTTCACCCTTCTTCTGCGTGCTGAACCCTAAAATATAACCGCCGGAAATTTCCAGCTTCACAATTTTTTTTACGGGCAGCGCTTCTAACGTGTTTTTATCAGTAAACAGAGTGATGATTTGCGGACCGATTTTAACCTTAACTAGCGGTACTTTCATGAGAAACATGCGCTTGGGCACCTGCTCCATTACCGATTTGGGCATGTTGGCTTCCTTGAGGCGAATACGTTTTTTATCAATGATCAGCGCCGATACAAATTGCCGGTTTTGATCGATCATATGTTGAGATTCTGCCTGCTTTTTCTGCATTTTTTTGCCAACGAAATATAGAATGACAAAAATAATCACTATAGCAACTACGATGGCAAAAATAATTCCTAGAACGTCCAAAAAAAAGCCTCCTTCCTTTACAATTAATGAATGACAATCAAGTATTAGTTTAGTCTATTTGGAAGCAATAGTCAATAAGATTTTTCTTGAAAACTGCGGAAATATGCCGTATACTAAGTTTATTATGAGCATTTTTCGGCCCGCGGCCGAGAAGAGAGAAGGTGAAGAAGATTGTGGGACGGCATTGTCCAGGTATTTAATATTATTTCGGAATATGTTCTTTGGGTGAATATGCTGCTGGGGCTGGTGCTGGTGTTTGTGGAGCGAAAAAATCCCGGCACGCTGTGGGCCTGGTTATTACTTATGTTTTTTGTGCCGGTTCTTGGCTTTTTACTGTATTTGTATTTTGGACAGGATCTGCGAAAAACGAAAATGTTTAAAAACAAACAGGCCGACGATATGGTGCAAATTGCCGAGATTCAAAAACAACATATTGATAAAGAGGGGGCCGAACTGGCCGATCCCTGCTTTGCGCGTTACGCGGATACGCCAAGAATGCTGCTCAGCAGCAGCCAGGCGGTAATCAGTACCAATAATTATGTAGACTTATTTACCGACGGGGAAGATAAATTTGCCAGCCTGCTGGCTGATTTGCGCCAGGCTCAGGAGTATATTTATATTCAGTACTATATTTTCCGCGGCGACGAGCTGGGAAACGCGGTTATGGAGATTTTATGCCGCAAAGCGCAGGAAGGGCTGGATGTGCGTCTTCTTACCGACGGCATGGGAAGTCTGGGCGAGAAAAAAGCTTTTTTTCAACGTTTGAGAGAGGCCGGCGGAAAGGTGACAGTGTTTTATCCGCCGTTGGTGCCTTATATTAACTTCCGCATCAATTTTCGCAATCACCGCAAGCTGGTGATTATCGACGGTAAGGTTGGATATGTGGGCGGTTTTAACGTTGGAGACGAATACGTGGGCAAGGGCAAACATTCCTTGGGGTACTGGCGCGATACTCACCTCAGAATTCAGGGCGGCGCGGTAGACGATATGGAAATGCGGTTTCTGCTGGACTGGAATTATGCGAGCTCTAGTAAAATTCGCCGCGACAAGTTTTACGGGCGCGACCGCAGCGAGGAAGAGTACATTCCCTGTGTGCGCCGCTATCCGGGCGCGCACCCTAAATTCAGCAATGTGGTGATGCAGATCGTATCCAGCGGACCTGACTCGCAGTGGCAAAATATTCGTAACGGCTATTTAAAGTTAATTACTGAAGCCGAACGCTATATTTACATTGAAACGCCCTATCTGGTTTTAGACGAGGTGCTGCTCGATAATCTGAGAATTGCCGCCATGTCCGGCATAGACGTGCGCATTATTATTCCCGATAAGCCGGATCACCCCATGCTGGACGGCGCCAATATGTCCTACGTGGGCGATCTGCTGGAAGCCGGAGCGCGCTGCTATCAATACCGCAATGGTTTTATTCACAGCAAATGCATTGTAGTTGACGACGTGCTATGCTCGGTAGGTACGGCCAACATGGACATTCGCAGTTTTAAGTTAGACTTCGAGGTTAACGCGTTTATGTACCACCCTGAAATGGCCGAAGAGCTGGCCAAGGTTTTCCATCAGGATCTTAAGCTCAGCGACGAAATCACGAAAGAGCAATATAAGCGGCGCTCCCTGTGGATGCGCATTAAAGAGGCTGTTATGCGTTTGGTATCGCCTCTGCTATGAAAAACAAGCGGCTGTTACTTAAAAAGCGGCATGGCCGCCGAAGCATCGGTGGTCTGCCGCTTTTTTGCCATTTGTCAGAATCGACAAAGATTATTTTGTAGTTTTGGTCAGAATTAAAATGATAACCATTAAAATGGCCATAACAATAAAGATTCCCAGCATCCCTTTCCACATAATGGACAGAGATGTTAATACATTCGCTAATGTTTCAGCTGGCATGATTTATCCTCCTTATAATAAGCTGGATACAAGACCAATGATCATACCGCCTGCTACAACAGAGCCGATCTGACCGGCTACGTTGGCGCCTACAGCGTGCATGAGCAGGTGATTGGTAGGATCTTCTTTCAGACCCATTTTCTGAACAACACGGGCCGACATGGGGAACGCAGAGATACCGGCTGCGCCAACCATAGGATTGATCTTTTTCTTGAAGAACAGATTGAGAAGCTTGGCAAACAGAACGCCGCCAATGGTATCGAATACGAAAGCCAGCAGGCCGATGCCCATAATCATGAGCGTTTCAACAGAAACGAACGCTTCGGCCTTCATGCTGAAGGAAATGGTGATACCAAGCAGGAGCGTAATTAAGTTAGCCAGCTCTTTCTGCGCCGTCTCGGAAAGGCTTTTCAATACGCCACATTCACGGATCAGGTTACCAAACATTAAAAAGCCAACCAGCGCTACCGAATTCGGAGCTACCAAACCGGCTACGGCCGTTACGATAATGGGGAAGAAAATGCGGGCCTTTTTAGAAACCGATGCCGGGTTGTACGGCATTTTGATACGGCGTTCTTTTTTGGTGGTAACCAGCTTAATAGCAAACGGCTGGATAATCGGAACCAGTGCCATATACGAGTAAGCCGCTACCGCAATAGCGCCTATGTATTTGGACTGGAAGATCTGTGAAACCAAAATCGAAGTAGGACCATCGGCAGCGCCAATAATACCAATAGAAGCTGCGTCTTTTAAGTCGAAGCCCAGCAGGCTGGCCAGCGTTAAGGCAAAGAAAATACCAAACTGAGCGGCAGCGCCGAAGAGCAACATTTTTGGGTTCGAAAGCAGCGGACCAAAATCGATCATAGCGCCGATACCGATGAAAAGTAACAGCGGCATGGCTTCGGATGCCTCGATACCGATTTCAAATAACCACTGAATAATACCGGTGGTTTCACCAACGCCTGCCAGCGTTTGGTTGAGAACGCCTGAATCAGGCAAATTGACAAGAATGGCACCAAACCCCATGGGTAAGAGCAGCGACGGCTCAAAGTCCTTTTTAATAGCCAGGTAAATGAGCAGTGCGCCGATCAGGTACATCACCACCTGCTGCCAGGTGATGGACATGATGCCAGAGTACAAAAACTCCATACATACCTCCTTAAATGTGCGTGGGGCTAAGCGTCCGAGCAAGCGCGATGACAGTTCTTCCGCGAGAAAGGCGTCGGGAAGGAAAAAACCCGCATCCTAAACCGATAGGATACAGGTCTTGTCATTTATAATTAAACCAGTCTCTTTGGGAGACATGCTGTTGATTTAATTCCGTATGGCCGCGGTGACTACTCCCCCGTAGTAAACAAACATAGCATAGCATAGAAAATGAAGATTCGTCAATAGGTTTTGAAAATTTTGTTTAATGAGAAGAAAATATAGAGAATCTGCACATTGACTTTCCTATTTCTCTTTGTTAAAATAAGCCCGGTTTACATGAACTAATAATAAGGTAGTGAGAAAGGAAGTACAATCATGGAGAGTTATCGTTTTCTGTTTGAAATTGCGATTATACTGCTGAGCACCAAAATTTTGAGTATTTTAACGCAGCGCGTGCATATGCCGCAGGTGGTGGGAGCGTTGCTGGCCGGTTTAATTATGGGGCCGGCGTGCTTGGGCGTGCTGGCGGAAAATGACTTTATTACATATACGGCGGAGCTGGGCGTGATTGTCCTAATGTTCTGCGCCGGGATGCAAACGGATATCGACGAGCTCAAAAAAAGTGGTAAAGCTTCCTTTGTTATTGCGTTAATCGGTGTCATTGTTCCTTTATTGGGCGGCTTTGTATTGGCATGGTTCTTTAACCGGCCCGACCGCATTGTATCCGATGCCGATTGCAGCATATTCTTGCAAAACGTCTTTATGGGCGTAATTCTCACAGCTACTTCGGTGAGCATAACCGTAGAAACGTTAAAAGAGCTGGGTAAGCTGAAGACGCGTTCGGGCAACGCGATTTTGGGCGCCGCTATTATTGACGATATTTTGGGGATTGTTGCGCTCACTATTATTACCAGTATGGCCGATGAAAGCGTTAACGTCTGGATTGTATTGCTCCAAATTGTATTGTTCTTTGTCTTTACCGCGGTTGTTGGATTTATTTTTTACAAGCTATATCGTAAATGGAGCGAATCCAGCAATCGGGCGCTGCACCGCCATGCGATTATTGCCTTTGTTTTCTGTCTGCTGATGTCTTATGCGGCCGAGACCTTTTTCGGTGTAGCCGATATTACCGGCGCGTTCTTTGCCGGACTCATTATTTCTAAATGCCGTCGTTCCGATTATCTGGCGGCCAAGTTTGATACGCTTTCGTATTTATATCTGTCGCCTATCTTTTTTGCCAGCATCGGTTTGAAGGTAGTGCTGCCGGCTATGGACGGCACCTTGATTCTGTTCTCCGTATTACTCGTTGTTATCGCGGTGCTGACTAAAGTGGTAGGCTGCGGTTTGGGCGCCAAGCTCTGTCACTACAAAAATTATCAGTGCGCCCGGATTGGCGTGGGCATGATCTCGCGAGGCGAAGTAGCCCTGATCGTTGCCAGCAAGGGACAGGCGCTGGGTCTGATTGGCTCTAACTTCCTAGGTCCGATTATTATTGTCGTTGTGTTAACAACGATTATTACCCCCATGCTGTTAAAGCCCGTCTTCAAACTGGGCCCGGTTACTACGGTGGAGAATAAACTGGCCAGAAATTACGAAGCCGTGGAGAGCATTAACCGAAAAGAAATTGAGCACAAATAGAATGCAATAAAGAATAAGGGTGTCCTTCCTTCCATTGTATGGATCGGAGGACACCCTTGTTCTTGGTTAAAAAATGGGCAGCAGCCCCAGTAAACTACCCAGTGCGACGCCCGAGATAAACAAAATGGCTAAGGTAAGCAGGTTGTCGCGCAGGTTGTGGTGCATTCTAAAAAGAATGAGTAGGCCCACACCGGACGATACGAGAAGGCCGGATAACATGGCCCCGGCGCGCATACCGCCTTGCAGATAGAGCTGGGTGATGACTACAGAGGAGGCGCAGTTGGGAATGAGCCCTACCACGGCCGCCAGCAATTCTCCTACTATAGGTTGGTTTAGAATTAAGTTTGAAAGGCTTTCTGGCCCAATAAAACCGATAACAACATTCATGGCAGCCGACAAAAGAAAAATGAATATGAAAATCTGGAGCGTGTGCATGAGGGCAGAGCGAAGGATACCCTGCTTGCACCCGCAATGCTCGTGCAGGCAAATATCGTGAATGGCGCTGGCCCTTGGCTTTTGGCGGCTAATCCAGTCGACGGCAAACCCCACGAGAATCGCGGCCGCCGCCTTGACGGCGACTACTTTTAAAATGAACGCGGCTCCCACATTTTCAGAGAGAAATATCGGCAGCATTTCGTCCGAGGTAGAAAGAAAAACCGCAATTAGCGTTCCGCGCGTGACAACGCCGCCGGCGTATAAATTGGCTACGGCGGCGGAAAAGCCGCACTGAGGGACTATGCCCAGCAGCCCGCCGATCGCGGGCCCGTATTGTCCGGCCTTATGGATCGCGGTTAACGTACGGCCACTGAGCTTATGCTCCAGCAGCTCCATGAGCAGGTAGGTCAGAAACAGAAACGGAACCAGCCTAAGGCTGTCAAGCAGCGCGTCAAGAATAGAATCTAGCATGAGGAAACCTCGGCATATAAGAAAGAAACTAGGAGCGCCGGATTAAGCCCGGCGGATGTGATCGGCGCAGAGAAATCCGGATTCAAGCTGAATGCGAATCAGCCTTTGAATGGGAACCACTTCATAAGACAGGTTTTGCTCGGCTAAGGCGGCTTGTTCGTCTAACTTGGCGCGAAAGCGCTGGTAGGCTTTTTCCAGCGCCGCCTGCTTGGATTGGTCCGCTTCGCCGCGCTGCCGCATAGCTTCCAGCTCGGTTTCGTAGGCCCGCGTGTACAGGCAGAGCGTCAAACAGCTGAAGAAGGGCTGCAAATCTACATTGGAGAATTTTTCGGATATCGTGGCCGGCTTTTGGTATTCCGGGTGCGTTTGTAACATCTGGCGAGTAGCCGAATCGTCGTCGATGCTGTTAAAGCCTTCCATGGCAAATTTGAACGGATTTTCTGGATCGATATAGTGCCAAGAATCGGCCAGCGTTTCCTGCGCAAACTGCCGCATGCGTTTGCGGTAATCTAGAGCGTACAGTTTGGCATCGCGGCGCAGCATATCCGAAGCGGACTGGTCACAGATGGCCGGGTTAAAGAAGTAGGGCAGCTCGGTTAAGAGCGTAAAGGCGCCGCAGGCTTGCTTGCCGTAATCGGCGCTGCAGGTACCGGAGCCGCATAGGTCTTCCGGATGCGCCTGCCCGTAGGCTTCGTAATAATCGTAGGTATCGGCCATGCTAATGCTTCGATACACGGCTGAGCTAAGGCGCTCAATATACGGCGCTTCCGGCTCGCCAAGATCAATCGGCATGTGCTGCCCGGCAGCCACGCCGCGCAGCCGATCGTAAAACGATTCTTCCAGCGGCTGGGTTACATACCAGTAAACGCCGCCAAAAGCGGAGTTGTGCAAAGAGTACAGAAAACGGGGGTGCAGCTGATCGATTAAATTTTGCAGCGCGCGCGTTTCGGGAATGGTATCATGAAAATGCAGGTTTTTATAGTCAATCGGAAAGGTCCAGTCCACCTGGCGCGTGGGCGCCGGACGGAAGAAGTGACGCACGTAATTGGTAATGCTAAAAGGGCCTTTAAACCAGGGCTCGTTCAGGCGCACACCGTCAACGTCCCATACTTTAATAATATAAAAGGTGTAGTCCAGCGCCTGCCGCAGCTCGGCGTCTTCCGCTAAAATTCTTGAAAACGCCTCCAGCATCATCGCGCCAATGGGCTCGTTAGGGTGTGGGCAGCCATATAATATCGCGTTTTCAGAGCCGCAGCCAATGGTTAGACAAAGCAGCGGATGGCCGCTGCGGCTCTTACCAATTTCGGTTAAAGACACAACGCCGGGATATTCCTGCGCCAAGCGGCGGCTGCTAGCATCCAGCTCGTCTACGGTCATAAACGTTTGGTAATCTGGCACCTTGGCCAGTACTCTTTTCAGAAGTTCTTGTGTAAGCATAGTATGTTTCTCCCTTATCGTTTCATTTGCCCTGCGGTTATGCAAAAGCAAGGTCGAAGGCATTTTGCGTGAGTATTTCTATTACGTGCTCCTGGGGCCAGGTGCGCTGCACCAGCTCCAGCTCCTGCGTTAGCGTTGTAGCGCTTACCGTACGGTTATCGGTATTTACGCATACTTTAATGCCTGCGCGTAAAAATTGCATCAGCGGATAGCTGGCCCAGTCGGAAATGGCCGCGGTTTGCAAATTGCTGGTGGGGCACATTTCAACGCCAATACCCCGGCGCGCCACCTCCTTCATCAGGGCCGCATCCTGCATCAGGGCAATTCCGTGGCCTAGGCGCGCGGCGCCCAGTTCGACGGCGCAGCGTACATTGTCCACGCTGCCACATTCGCCGGCGTGGATAGTAAAAGGAAGGTTTTCCTTACGAGCGGCGCGAAACAAAGCGGCATGCGCATACAGGGGATACGCCGCCTCATCGCCGGCCAGATCGATGGCGCATACGCCGCTGCCGCGAAAGGTAAGAGCCGTTTGCAAAACGACTTCATTTTGCTGCGGCGTATGGTGACGCATAGCGCATAAAATAAGCTGCGCCTTGGTGGCGCACCCCTCGCTTTGCGCGCTGCGTATACCTGTGAGCACGCTTTCAACCACTTCTTCGCAGCGCAGTCCCTGCGTTGTATGAAGAAGCGGCGCAAACCGAACCTCGGCATACTGCACGCCGTCGCCGGCCATGGCGTAAAGCAAATCGTGAGCGCCCCGGCTGAGATGCGCCTCGGTTTGTAAGGCCTGCAGCGGCCAATCGAATTTTTCCAGATACTGCGCCAAGTCTTTGCATCGGGGCGGCGCCTCCACCTGATCGGGCGTTAGATCGGCCCGGCCGAGTAGCGCGCGCAGCGTGGGCAGCGGCAAAGAGCCGTCCAAATGGCAGTGAAGCTCAGCCTTAGACAAATCCCGCAGGTTGTCACTGCGGGATCGTGTATTTGAATCCATAATCATCCTCCGTTTCAAAACGCTTTAGCGCGGAGATCGCGGCGCAAACCAAAGGTTTGCCCCTGCGTTCCGAAGTAACACCGGATTAGGCGGGCAGCTGTAATATGCGCAGTAAATCCTGAACGACATCGGCAGCGCTGCGCTCTCCGGGGTTTTTCAGCCACTGGAGCATAACCTGGAAAAAGCCGCCAATTAAAAATTCGGTTTGCTGGGAAGATAAACGATCGGTCATTTGCGTTCGATTTAAAATCCATTTCATGTAGCGGCCCAGCGGAGCCAGCAGCAAGTTGTCAAATGGCTCGGAAAGCTCAATGGTATGATCGTTAGCGCGGTCTTGCCAGTAACTTAGGCAGCTGATCATGGCCGAGGAAAAATCCGGAAAGGACGCGTCTTCCTGTGTTTCAAAATATAGATCCAGCATATGATCATAATACTGGTTCATAATATCTTCTTTACCTACAAAGTTGTGATAGAAGGTGAGTCTGGAGACGCCGGCTTTATCCGTAATGTCTTTAATGGTTACGGAATTAAATTTCATTTTGGGCAGCAGCTTGGGAAGGGCTTCAATGAGGGCCAGTTTGTTGTCTTTGTTTTTTTGTTGCATAGTATCCTCCGTTCTGAAGCGCTTTAGCGCGGAGGTCGCGGCGCGAATTTAAGATTCGCGCCTGCGAAAGAGGTTATTTGTGGCGCTTCGGCACAAATAACTGTGTGAAAAATCAGCTATTCGAGCTGAATTTTCACACGATTCCTCCATTCTGGAGCTTGTAGCTCCCGGGGGTTGTAAGAACTCCCAATCCATTTTTGCAGTAAGTTTATAAAGCTATTGTATCATGTTTCAGACTAAAAGCAAAGGTAAACTTGAGATTATTTTTTGAGCAAGGCCCGGCCGGCGCGGATAAGACAATGTACAATTGGGTTATTCTATGGTAAAATACTCACACAGAACGACCGTAAGAATTCCGAAGGATTTCTTACTAAGTTTGGCGTGCAACGCCAAACTTATGGTAAAAACAAGAGTATTCGTTTGGCGGTATGGTGAAAGGAGGATACATGTGAACAGTCAGCTGGATCGTTTACAACAGATGATTAGCGGCAGCCGTAAAATCGTATTTTTTGGCGGGGCGGGCGTGTCGACAGAAAGCGGCATTCCCGATTTTCGCAGCGCCAACGGGCTGTATCGCCGGCCTTATTCAGGGGCCTCTCAAACAGAGACGTATGCGCCGGAGGAGCTGCTTAGCCATACGATGTACCGAGACAATCCGGAGCTCTTCTTTGCGTTTTATCGCTCTCATATGTTGTATCCGCAGGCAAAGCCCAATGAGGCACATAAAAAACTGGCGGAAATGGAGCAAACAGGCATATGCCGGGCGGTAGTGACGCAAAATATTGATGGCCTGCATCAGGCGGCGGGAAGCCAGGCGGTCTACGAACTGCATGGCAGTGTGCATCGCAATCATTGCGAGCGCTGCGGCCGGCAGTACCCGATGGAGTATGTTTTGCATTCGCGCGGTATTCCGCGGTGCGCATGCGGAGGCGTGGTCAAACCCAGTGTAGTCTTATATGAGGAGGCTCTGCCGGAAGAGGCGGTGCATGGCGCGCTGGAGGCAATCACACAGGCCGACATGCTGATCGTGGCCGGCACTTCGCTTTCGGTCTATCCGGCCAGCGGGTTTGTGCATTATTTTTCGGGAGCGCATCTGGTGATTATCAATCAGACGCCAACGCCGCTGGATCAGGAAGCGGACCTGGTGATTCAAGGCGCCGTGGGAGAAACCCTGAAGCAGATTCGCCTTGAGGAAATAAAAAAACATCCAAGCTAAAGCCTGAATGTTTAAAAGAAAGAGCGCGAAACGAGATTCGAACTCGCGACCCTCGCCTTGGCAAGGCGATGCTCTACCACTGAGCCATTCGCGCATCAACGAAATGTATTATAGCGCAGAGTGATATAAAAGTCAATACCCAAAAATAAAAAAGTATTTTTAAGGAGAGAAGGCATGAAACGATTTCCTTGGGGAGCGCTGCGACAAAGTATCGTCGCGGTGCTGCTTGTGCTTACTCTGTTTGTAAGCGGTTGTATGCGGCAGGAGCAGCCAGACGCCGAAGATTTTTCCGCGTTCGTTTGGGAGCTATTTGAGCAGAGCGTGACCAGTGATACAATTACGTTTCATTATACATTAAAAGAGCCGGAGCGCATGGGCATAACGATGGACGAGGTCACTTGGGGACAGGTGGACTTTTCAGAAGAAGCGCTGGAGCAAGAACAGAAAGAAATGGAAGAGACGCTGGCAGAGCTTAGGCGCTATGAAACGGTAGATTTGCCTTCGGAAGACCGGCTTCTGTATGAAATTTTGGAGTATTCCTTAGAGACAGAGCTTTCATTTAATCAGTATATCGATTTATACGAACCGTTTGCGTATACCAGCGGACTGCAGATGAATCTTCCGATTACGCTGTCGGAGTATCCGTTTTATGATAGGCAAGATGTAGAAGACTATTTACAGCTATTGACGTTTCTGCCGGAGTATGTCGGCTCCTTTCTGGATTTTGAGCGGCAAAAAGCAGAAAAGGGCTATTTTATGTCGGAAAGTAATGCGGAAGAGGTGATTCGCCAGTGCGAAGAGTTTATTGCCGATCCGGCGCACAATGTCCTGATTGAAACGTTTGAAAGCCGCATAGAAAGCATGGAAGGACTGTCCGAAAAAGAAAAAGAAGAGCTGCAAGACCGGAATCTCCGCGCCGTACTGGAATCGGTAGCGCCAACCTATGAAACAATCATTGAGGTATTTGAAGCGCTGAAGGGCAGCGGCCAAAATGAGCTTGGACTCGCGGGGTATGAGAGGGGAAAAGAGTACTATCAGTATCTTCTCGCAAGCACGGTAGGAACCGATAAGACCCCGGAAGAAGTTATTGCGGTGCTGGAGCAGGCGCTGCAAGATACGCTGCAAGAACTCGTTACGCTGGTCTCTGCGAATTTTGAAGAGTATTCCGCTTATTTTCAGGAGGAGACGCTGTATGCCGCGTCGGATCCGGAGGAAGATATTCGTTATCTGGAGGAGGTGGTGACCGACCGTTTTCCCGCAATTTCTGCCATTGAGTTTACGGTAACTCCGGTGCATGCGTCGCTGCAAGACAGCGTGAGTCCGGCGTTTTATATGATTCCGCCTATTGACGCGTATCAGGAAAACTCTATTTATATCAATGAGGCCGGGGGCAGCATGGGATCTTTATGGGCTACCCTGGCGCATGAAGGGATTCCGGGGCATATGTATCAAACCGTTTACTTTTTATCGCACAATCCGCATCCGCTGCGCAGCGTGCTTACGTTTTCGGGCTATAGCGAAGGCTGGGCTACGTATGTGGAAATGACGTCGTATGCGTATTATCCCTTTGAACGGGAGCTGTACGGCGATTTAGAAAAAATCAATGCGGAGCTGAATTTATTAGTCAGCGCCCGCATTGAGATTGGAGTGAATTATGAAGGGTGGAGCCTGGAAGAAACGCAGGCCTTTTTAACGCAGCTGGGCCTGGATGCTTCAGCCGCGCAGGATATTATGAACTATGTGATTGCCGAGCCCGTCAATTACCAAATGTACTGTCTGGGCTGGCTGGAACTGGAAGAGCTATATGCCAAGGCCCAGGAGGCGCAGGGAGAGGCTTTTGACGAAGTGGCCTTTCATGAAAGCGTGCTGCAAACCGGCCCCTGTCCGTTTGCTATTCTGCAGAAGTATGTGCTGCCCTCGGCGGAGCGCTATACAAGTAGATAAACCAGTAGGAGCCGCCCTCTTCCTCATAGAGACCGGCCTGCTGCACGGCTTGTAAACTGTTTTCGTCAAGCGGCAAAACAGAGAGGGTAACCTGGTCGTTTTCCCGCGCCGGCGGGTAAGTGGTGTCGTTATAAAAGTCAAATAACGCGGCCTGGTCCCACTCGCTTTGCAGCAGTATTGTGGCGCTGGTGGTGGTGACGCCGTTTTCGTCATTTTCGGCGGCCGACGTTTGCAGAAGCCGGGCTCCCTCGGGGAGCAGGTGGTTATAGAAAGGCTCGGCAAAGCGCTCGGCGCGGCGGTCGGCAAGGTGACCGGGCACATAGAGAACGGCGAGTACCACAATGGCAGCGCATACGAGCCCGAACAGGTAGGGAAATCTTCCTTTAGGTAATGGCATACGATATGTCCTCCAAGCGCAGCAGGCTGCGCAAAGTAAAAATTATGAGTTTCAAACGTTTTTCATTATAATCTTTGTTTAGGAAAATAGCAAGGGGAGGAGAAGAGAACATATGGAAACACGAGAAAAGTGGCTGCGCTGGGCCATTGAACTACAGCAGCTGGCACAAGCAGGACTATATTATGGGCATGATGACTTCGACAAAGAGCGGTATGGAAAAATACGGCAGATCGCGGCGGAAATTATGGCATACAAGACGCAGGAGCCGGTGGCTAAAATTCGAGATCTGTTTTGCAACGAAATGGGATACCAAACGCCCAAGCTGGCGACGCGCGCCGCTATCTTTGACGGCGACAAAATTTTATTAGTGCGTGAACGCGACGGATTGTGGGCGATGCCTGGCGGCTGGGTAGACGTAACGGAGTCGGCACTGGAAAATGTGATTAAAGAGTCGAAAGAGGAAGCGGGGCTGGACGTATCGGCGGATTTTGTGGTGGCCGTGCTAGACCGAGATAAACATAATCAACCGCGGTATGCCTATAAAGTATGTATTGTCTTTGTGCACTGCACGGCGCAAGGCGGCGCGTTTATACCCAATCTGGAGACCAGCGAGAGTGGGTATTTTGCGCTGGACGCTTTGCCGCCTTTGGCGGAGGCAAAGAATACTAAAGAAGAGATTGCCATGTGTTTTGAGGCGCACCACAGTACGCAGTGGAAGACGCTGCTAGACTAAAAATGGCTGTCGCCGGGGAGAAAAAACTTGCATTTTCATACGGAGCGCTTTATAATAGAACCAGCACAAAGGGGAGCTCATGGAAGTGGGCTGAGAGGAAGCTGTTACGCTTCGACCCAAGAACCTGATTTGGATAATGCCAACGTAGGGATGCATATAATAGAATGTACTGGGAGCAGTAGGAGCATGCCGCGTTGGGCATGCTCTTTTTTTAGTTGAATAGGAGGAAGTACGTATGAGTGAGTCACGCATGTATACAACCCAGATGGACGCGGCTAGGCGCGGCATTGTGACCCCGGCCATGCAAGCGGTAGCGGCCGAGGAAAATATGGATATGAAAGAACTGATGAAGCTGGTGGGAGAAGGACAGGTGGTTATTCCCATGAACCGTAACCACCACTGCGTTAAGCCTTGTGGCATTGGCAGCCGGCTAAGAACAAAAATCAATG
The DNA here is from genome assembly GCA_944383515.1 of uncultured Clostridia bacterium. Taxonomy (GTDB): domain Bacteria; phylum Bacillota; class Clostridia; order Lachnospirales; family Bianqueaceae; genus CALWPV01. The sequence goes on along the minus strand of CALWPV010000094.1, from coordinate 15,418 downwards.
TGAATCTGGGTACGTCGAAAGACTGCCTGGATTTGGACATAGAAATGCAGAAAGTCATGAGCGCGGTTTCCATGGGCGCCGAAGCGATTATGGACCTGTCTTCGTATGGCGATACCCAGGTGTTTCGCCGCAAACTGACGGCCGAGTGCCCGGCGGTGCTGGGCACGGTTCCCATTTATGACGCGGTGGTGTATTACAATAAGGCGCTCAAAGCGATTAAGCCCCATGAATGGATCGACGTTTTTCGCATGCATGCGGAAGACGGCGTGGACTTTATGACTATTCATTGCGGGATCAATCGAAACACCGCAGAGCGGTTCAAAGCCTGCAAGCGCCATACTAACATTGTATCTCGCGGCGGGAGTATTATTTTTGCCTGGATGATGCTGACCGGACATGAGAACCCGTTTTTTGAGTATTTCGACGAGATTTTAGACATTTGCCGTGAATATGACGTAACGCTGAGTCTGGGAGACGCATGCCGGCCGGGCAGCATTCAGGACGCGGGAGATATTTCGCAGATTGAAGAGCTGGTTACGCTGGGCGAGCTCACGCAGCGCGCCTGGGAGAAGGACGTGCAGGTTATGATCGAGGGGCCGGGGCATATGCCGCTGAATCAGATTAAAGCCAACATGGAAATTCAAAAGACAATCTGCAAAGGGGCGCCTTTTTATGTGCTGGGCCCGCTGGTAACCGATGTAGCGCCGGGCTATGATCATATTACGGCAGCCATTGGCGGCGCGATTGCGGCTACCTATGGAGCCAGCTTCCTTTGTTACGTGACGCCGGCAGAGCACCTTCGCCTGCCGAATGTGGACGACGTAAAAGAAGGCATTATTGCGTCGAAAATTGCGGCGCACGCCGCGGATTTGGCCAAAGGCAATCCAGAGGCATGGACCTGGGATTATGCCATGAGCGACGCCAGACGGGAGCTGGACTGGGAGAAGCAGTTTAGCCTGGCCATTGACGGCGGCGAAAAGGCGCGGCGGTACCGCGCGGAGTCGACGCCGGAGCGCGAGGACACCTGCACTATGTGCGGCAAAATGTGCGCGGTGCGCAACATGAATAAGATTTTACGCGGCGAAGACGTAGACATTATGGATTAACCTTTGGACAAGGGGCGAAAAACGAAAAGGGCGTATAGCTTGCTTAGCGAGAAAAGCAAGCTATACGCCCTGATTTTTGGCAAAATAAAAGCCGCCCCGCAATCTAAGAAAACGAAACGACCTTGAGCGGAGAAGAAGAGATTTGAACTCTTGCGCCGCTATTAACGACCTACTCCCTTTCCAGGGGAGCCCCTTCAGCCACTTGGGTACTTCTCCATATGGATGATAACATCAACAAATTAAATTGTAAAAGCGGAGAGGGTGGGATTCGAACCCACGGCCCCTTACGGAGACACTGGATTTCGAGACCAGCCCCTTCGACCACTCGGACACCTCTCCAACAGCGCCATCCATAACGCGAATCTCATTATACTAAATAAAAAACAGGCTGTCAAGCACTTTTTTGTATCTTGTCTTTTTTCTTTTTGCGTAAAGTCTGTTAAAGTATTTGCCTTCTGAAGGCAAACTTGCTATAATGGAGTCAAAGTTAACAGAATTTTGGAGGCAGCCATGGAAAACAAAAACATACAAATTATGCATCACCCTTTGATTCAACATAAAATAGGTATTTTGCGCCGCAAAGAAACAACGTCAAAGGACTTTCGGCAGCTAGTGAGTGAAATTGCCATGCTTATGTGTTATGAGGCTACGCGTCATTTGCCGCTGACCGAGGTGGAGATTGAGACCCCCATTTGCAAAACTACGGTGAAAGAAATTCGCGGGAAAAAGATGGCGATTGTACCGATTCTGCGCGCTGGACTCGGCATGGTGGACGGGCTCTTAACGATTGTGCCGGGCGCAAAGGTTGGGCATATCGGTCTTTACCGGGATCCGGAGACGGCGCTGCCGATTGAGTATTATTGCAAGCTTCCGGCTGACTGCAGCGAACGGGAAGTTTTTGTGGTGGACCCCATGTTGGCAACAGGCGGCTCGGCGACGGCGGCCATTACCATGCTGAAGGAGCGCGGAATTCAGCATATTCATTTTTTATGCATCATTGCGGCTCCGGAAGGAGTAGAAAAGCTGACTAGCGAGCATCCGGACGTGCATGTCATTATTGGCGCGCTGGACGAAGGGCTGAATGAGCATAAATATATTGTTCCGGGGCTAGGCGATGCCGGCGACCGGATTTTTGGAACCAAATAAGAGAGGAACAAGTAATAATGAAAAAGATATGGGCGGTTATCCCGGCGGCGGGTATGGGAAAACGAATGGGTATGGCGGTTAAAAAACAGTTTATTCGCCTGGCCGGTAAAGAGATTTTGATCCGAACGCTGGAAACCGTGGCGGCAGTGCCAGAAATTGAAGGCATTTTGCTGGTTGTTAGCCGTGACGATTTGGATCTTTGTCAGCACCTGATTCACGACTATCAGATTGAGAAAGTAAAAGATATTATTGTTGGCGGCGGTACCCGCCAGGAGTCGGTTTTAAACGGATTAAGCGCATTACCCAAGGACTGCGATATGGTGGTAATTCACGACGGAGCCAGACCCTTGGTAACGGTGCGGCAGATTCAAGAAACCATTGAGGCCGCGGCCCTGTATGGCGGCGCGTTGCTGGCCGTACAGGTAAAGGACACTATTAAAGTGGTTGATAAAAAGGGATTTGTGCAGCGCACGCCGGCCCGTAAAAATTTGTGGAGCGCGCAAACACCGCAAACGTTTCGGTATCCTGATATTTTGGAAGGGCATCGGCATGCGGTTGTTATGGGAGATTACGGCTGTACCGACGACAGTCAGGTGGTTGAAAAATATCTGGACTTACCCGTGCGTATTGTGGAGGGCTCTAACGAAAACATTAAGATTACCACGCCGGAAGATATTAGTATTGGAGAAAAGATCTTAGAAGCACGGGAGGCGGCAGGCTATGACGAAAAAACTCTATGACGAGGATTCGCATATTCGTCAGTTCAAGGCGCGTGTGGTAGCCTGTCAGGCAGAAGGCAGTGCCTACCGGGTGGAGCTGGACCAGACTGCTTTCTTTGCCGAAGGCGGCGGACAGGCTTCGGACCGGGGCCGGCTGGGAGGCCAAACGGTACTGGGCGTGCAGGAGCAAGGGGACCATATCTATCATGTGCTGCCTGGGCCACTACCTGTGGGTAGTGAGGTAGAGGGAGAAATTGACTGGGCCTTCCGCTTTGACAATATGCAGCAGCATTCGGGCGAGCATATTCTTTCGGGTTTGGTATATGCCCTGAAGGGATACCATAATGTTGGGTTTCATATGAATGAAAGTCTGACGACCATTGACTTTGACGGCCCGCTGACGCAGGAAGAGCTGGAGGATCTGGAGCAGAAGGCCAATCAGGTGATTTATGAAAATGAGCCGGTTCGGATTTTGTATCCCGGCGAGGAAGAGCTGCAGCGCCTTGCGTACCGGAGTAAAAAGGAGCTGTCTGGTCGCGTGCGTATTGTCGCGCTGGGCAGCTCGGATTTATGCGCCTGCTGCGCGCCGCACGTGAAAGAAACCGGCGAAGTGGGGGCGCTTAAAATTGTGGACGCACAGCATTATAAAGGCGGTATGCGTCTGACGATTCTGTGCGGAGCAAGAGCGCGCGGCGATTATGCGATCAAACACCAGATGCTGCGCGAGCTGGGCGCTCAGTTTTCGGTAGCGCCGCTTCAGGTGCAGCAGGCGGTACTGAAAGAACAGCAGGAGTTACAGCAGCTAAAGAGCAGAATAGCGGCGCTTTCTGACGCGCTGATTGAAGCCAGAGCGGCGCAGGTGACGGCAGATACGCCGCTGTGCTTGGTGGAGCCGGCTTTGGATACGGTAAGCGCACGTAAATTAGTCAATGCTTTGGTGGAGAAAGGTTGCCCGCTGGCCGCCGTGCTTCTTCCCAAAGAAGGGAGCGCGTTGTATCAGTATGTGATAGGCAGCGGCAAAACGGATGTGCGGCCGTTGGCTAAAACATTGTCAGAGCAGCTGGGCGGTCGCGGTGGCGGCAGCGCCGCTATGATTCAGGGAACGGTGACTGGCGCGGCGGCGCAGGCGGCAACGATTCTGGAGCAGTACTTTCGTGGCGCGTGAGCGCGGCGGCGCCCAGTTCTGTCATGTATTTCCAATAGCGTTTAGGCATGTGTGACATACGGCATGCCGGATTATATCGGGCCTGTATGGCGGCGGTTTTATAATACGTCTGCCAGAGGGCCCGATATTTTTGTTCGGTTTCACTGGGGAGGCTCAGGGCAAGAGAATCAATGGGAAGAATGCGGATCTTTCCTTTTTGCTGCAGCAGTCCGCAGCCATGGGTTTCGTCATAAATAAGGAAGTTTTCTTCGGGAAAGCGGTCGCAAAAATGAGCGGTGAGAAGCGGAAGTACAAAGTTTTTAGGGTGTATGACGGCAATAAGGTAGGGCGGATAGTCGGAGAAGCGAAGAAATCCTTTCAGCAGGTGGGCCTCATTTTCTAAATGGCGCACGCTTTTCCACAGCGTAGCTACCGTTTCGTTGGAAAGAAAGTGAAGTACAGAAGGGCCTACGTGAAAGGCCAGATGCATGAAACGAAGCATGTAAAGTTCTTTGTCTTCTAAACAAGTTAAAAAGCAAGACTGGAAAAATTCAGTAACGGCCTGGCCGAGTTTATGGCGCAAAGCGGTTTGGACACGAGCGGCCTTATGAGGATCCGTTAGCATGACTCTGGGGGGAGTCAGGGAAAGCTGACTCGGCTCACCGGCTTCTAATAAGCAGGGGAGTACATGAAGACGAAAGCTCTCGAAAACGCAGCTGAGCAGACCTTCGTAGCTGCCGTCGTAGAGCCAGGGGGTATCGTTGGTAGGAATCATAGGGCAATGCCCTCCTTGAGTAAAGAACGAAGTGTTTGGGAAGAAGGATCAAAGAGAGAAAGCTGTTCGGGCTCGGCGCTCTCTAAAGCGTGCCGATAGGCGAGACCCTGGCTAGTAAGCAGGCTGCGAAGCACCGCGTCATGCGTTAAGTTTAGCCCGTCCGCGGCGCGACCGTTACAAAGAATGAAATAGCGGGCGCGTTTGAGCACAACGCCGATTTTTTTCAGCGCGTCATAATCTAAGGGAGCGAGGCGGCGCGCCTTGACAATGCGCTTCGCGCTGCGGGGGCCGAGACCGGGAACGCGGAGCAGCAGCTCATACGGAGCCCGGTTGATTTCAACGGGAAACACTTCGGGGTGGTGAAGAGCCCAGTTACATTTGGGGTCCAGCAGCGGGTGAAAGCTGGGGTTTTCTTCGCTGAGCAGTTCGTCCGCTTTAAAACGGTAAAAGCGAAGCAGCCAGTCGGCTTGGTACAAGCGGTGCTCGCGCAGAAGCGGCGGTTTGGTGGTGAGCGCCGGAAGCAGCGGACCCTCCATAACAGGAGTATAAGCGGAAAAGAATACGCGCTTTAGGCGGTATTTTTGGTAGAGTCCCTCGGTAAGCTTTAAAATTTGGAAATCTGTTTCCGGTGAGGCGCCCACGATCATTTGCGTGCTTTGGCCTGCTGGGGCAAACGCTGCCGCGCCATGATAGTGCGCTACTTCATATTGAGACTGACGCATCTGGTCGCGAATTTGCGACATGGGTTTTAAAATAGAAGTTTTGGTTTTATCTGGCGCTAAACGGGAGAGACTTTGCTGGGAGGGAAGCTCTATATTGCAGCTGAGCCTGTCGGCAAGAAGCCCCAGTTGTGTGATCAAAGCGGGGTCGGCTCCGGGAATAGCCTTGGCATGAATATACCCATTAAAGTGATACTCACAGCGCAAAAGAGAGAGCGTTTCGATCATGCGTTCGCAGGTGTAGTCAGGAGAACGAAGCACACCAGAGCTTAAAAATAAGCCTTCAATATAATTGCGGCGATAAAAGGCAATGGTTAAATGCGCCAGCTCGCGCGGCGTAAACGCGGTGCGCCGGGTATCGTGAGAACGGCGATTTACGCAGTACTGACAGTCGTATACGCAGTAATTGGTCATGAGCACTTTGAGCAGAGAAACGCAGCGGCCATCGGCCGTGAAGGAATGGCAGATACCGCAGGCGACGGCGTTTCCGAGCCCGCGGCCGCGACCACTGCGGTCGGAACCGCTGGAAGTACAGGCAACATCGTATTTGGCGGCATCGGTAAGAATGCGGAGTTTATCGAGCGTGTCCATAATAAGAACCTCTGTTTGGAAATATGAGAATATATGTTCGGTATCGCTATTGTATCGCGAGGAAAGGAGGCTGTCAAGTGTTTTTTTGTTTTATCCAATATAATACATTGACAGACGAAGTATATTGGGGTAAAATGAGTTAAAGAAATTGCTTTTTGTCGGGAGGTGTACCTGATGATTCGCTTTTTTAAGTATTTGCTTGCTTTAATTTCAATTCTTTCCTGGATTAGCGTTATAGGGTGTCACTATATTGTGAATGATAATTCAACAAGCATAACGGGAAAAAATTCATATGCAACCGATATCATTACTCAGCAACCACTCCAAATTTACATGGTTGGACAATTAAATGTGTTTTCTTACCCTGATGGTGTGGAAATAGAAGAATATTCTACTCAGGTTAATTTGGGCCTAGAGCGCAGCTGGTATTTGCCGGGGTATACGTATGGCAATGCAGTATATCAAGCCATTTTGGACTTTCAAGACGAAACGGGACAATCAGTAGAGGTTACTTTTTTTAATAATACAGCCGATATGGTTTATCAAATGCAGCAGAAGCAACAAGCTGAGCAGGCTCCAGACTTGGTGATTGCTCTTAAGCAATTTGACGGTGATTGGAAAGAGCTTTTAAATGAAGAGGCTATGGAAGACTTATCCCCTTTTCTTCAGGTAAGCGAGGAGCGGTATTATACGCGGGTTTTGCAAAGCGGTGTCTATCAGGAAAAGCAGTATGTAGTCCCTTTTTTGTTTAATGTCAATGGATATATTACTTCGGAGGAGTTTTTGCAGGAGATCGGCCGGACGCCGCTTCCAGAGGGAGCAACATATGAAGAAATATTGAAGCTATTAGAAGACGCGTGCATAGCCATGCAAGGTAATGCGTCAAAGCTGGCTTTATATGAAGGAACTACGATTTGGCAGCATTATATTATGAATGTTTAACGGCGGCAGCGGGCTATAATGGCCTAGAAGAGCAGCAGTCAGTTTCGGCCGAAGCCGTGGAGCAGATTCTGCCGTTAATGCTTGAGTTTTTAAAGCAGGATTTCATGACGATTACAAATTATGAAGAGAATACCTATGAAGAAAATATAACAGCCGATAATGCTAAATATGACCGCTTTAATCTTGGTCCAACCATATTAGAGGACGAACCATACAAGACGGAGAGTTTGGGCATTTTGTTAGACGGCGGTTATGGCGGTCATTTAGTGAATAGTAGCTTTATTATGCAAGCCTATGCGTTACAAACGTATTTTCATAATATAGAGCAGCATATGGTTTTGGGAGGGATTCCCATAGAAACAGATCCGAAGCATTATGCGGCGTGTGTAAGCGGGCTGGCGTTTTGCCCCAGCGGAGCGGCAAACATAGAAGGCGCGGGGCGTTTGGCGCAGTATTTGTTAGATTATGAATACCCTCCAGAACTGGGCATTTCGGTAAATCGCGACAATGTCAGTGCGTGCTTGCATGCGCTCACGGAGACGTCTACTAAACTTTATATTTGGCCTAATTACAATCCGCGCGAAAGTAGCGAAATACAGCAGGAAGTCTTTGAGCAGAGCGCATATTGGTTTGAACCTATGGAAGAGAAAGTGGCGCAGCAGCTACGTGATATACTAGACCAAATAGCAGGAGATTCACTGCCCTATGCGCAGCCTATGGAGGTTATGCAAGAACAGCTAGAAGCGTATTATATGAACAAGGTAAGCCTAGAAGAAGCAACAGAGGCTATTGGTCAGGTGTTTTCTTTCTACTGGGAGTCGCCCTGACAAGAAGGCTAGAAGCGGAAAGGAGAAAATATGAAAGGTCTACGGTGTTCTCGCGAAATAAAAATACGAGCTCTAGGGCTAGTGATTGCGCTTAGCCTAGGTTTATTTGCCTGCACCCCTACCTCTGAGCCCGCTACCAGTTTGCCGGCAGAGCCGGAAAACAGTTTGAGTTCTTCTCCTGAAGAAAGTCTTCTGGTGCAGGAAGAAGTGAAAAATGGTGTGGTGCACTGGTTAGTTCCAGCTGCTGAGGCTGACCTAACCACTATACGGTTTGGCATTGTGCAAGATAGAATGGGTGGCGAAAGCAAAGAAGAATACGCGGCCTTGCAGCAAACACTCAATACTTATTTACACGACCAGGGGTGGCAAGTGGAGCTGCACATCTGGATTCCTATAGAGGAAGGAGAAAGCGGCCCGGCGCTTGCCGCCTGCATGCAGGAATCTATGGATCTGGTGTATGCTTTAACCACATGGAACCAGATGCGTTTGTATGAGTGGCTAGACCTTTCGGAAGGGGAGGCGCGCAGTACGCTGTCTGCTATTTTTGACTTTTTGCCGCAGCGCTACTGGGAGTACATGCAAACGCAAATGAACGGAGTTTTAGCTTTGGTAGGCAATCTTTCTTTACATGGCGCATTGTCTTTTTCCGTCGTTGCCGATGCGGAAACGGGGCAGGGGTTTTCAGAGGAAGAGGTTAAGTCGTTGATAGGGGGAAACTGGGAAGCGTGGCACAACGTTTTTCAAGCAGTTCAGCCATCTGCGGCTCAAAAGGCGCTCTCGGTTGAATCGGTGGAGCTTCGGTTTCTGAGCCTTTTGGGGCCCGAAACGCAGGGACAGAGCATTGCACCAGGCGTAATCTTAGATTTCGAGAGTGGCCGCGCCGTTAATGTGTTTCAGCTGGAGGCAGTTTCGCAGCGTATAGCACGATACCAGAAGTGGATAGACGAAGGCCTGGTCAGAGAAAATGAAGACGCGGTTTTTGCAGGGTTTACCGAGGGAGGGGGAAAAGCCGCGGCGGAGCGCAGGGAATATACCACCGCGCGGGGGACTAGCGCCAGATGGAGCTTTTCTGTGCAAGACGGCGCTCTTTGGTATCCGGCAAGCATAGATAACATGCCGCTGTCTTATACTGCCATTCCGCGCGGCGCGGCGCATAGCGCAGAGGCTTTGCAACTGCTAAAGAAGCTGGGCGAAGACGCAGAGCTACGCAGCCAAGTTTATCGCCAGGTTTTTATGGCTTATTTAATTCCGGCGCGCAGTTACGAGCTCGCGGCTTCTGACGAAATCACTTGGTATCAGGATAGCGGCGAAGCGGTACCCTATAATGCTGTCGTATGGGACAGTTTTCAAAAAGCGCAAATTCCTTCGTTAGCGGGGTTTGTATTTAATGGCGAGCCGGTAGCGGCAGAAATAGAAGCGCTCGAGCAGGTGGCCGCTCGCAGTGAGCGGGCTTCGCGCTTTGTCGGCAGCGGGTATAGCAACCAAAGCTGGGCAGACGATCTGGCCGCGCTGCAGGTAGATTTGGAAGAGGCAGGGATTGAACGCGTCATAGAAGAAGCAAACCGCCAAATTGCCGAATGGAAAGGTACTTCATAAACAACAGGGCTCCCTGGTATCTGACCCACCAGGGAGCGACATATGATTTTTTGGAAATTTTGGAAAAATGCTTGACAGTCCTTCTTTTGTATGCTATTGTATATGCACTATGTTACTTCTTTTGCAATCACATGTTTTTGTAAGTCATTTGATGCAGATGATTTACAAAAGTATGTGATTTTTTTCACCTACTCGGCCAGGCGTTATGTCGGCTACTCTAAAGACAGGAGGTACCTATCATGAATCAGGGTACAGTTAAGTGGTTTAATCCGGAGAAAGGATTCGGCTTCATCGCGAACGATGACGGCGGCGACGATGTATTTGTACATTTTTCCGCTATTCAGGCCGAAGGGTTCAAAACTCTTAACGAAGGACAGAAAGTAACCTTCGATATTGAAGAAGATCCTAAGAATCCTTCCAAGATGCGTGCGGCTAACGTAGTGGCTGTTGATTAAGTTTTCAACATTGATTCATAAAGAGACCGATTTTGATCTGTAGTGCGAGGACCGATCGTGTGCTTGATATGAAGCGCGCGGAGAGAGCCTTTTGTCATACGGCACTGTCACTAGGCAGTGCATGGTGGCAAGAGGCTCTCTCTTTTTGCCCTAAAGCGGGCGCAGTGGTCATACTTTACGCCCATGGCGTAAACTTTGAGAAAGACTTACGAGCTAAAGCGGCGAGAAAGACGGCTGCCGAGTAAGCCAAGACCCTGATAAAGCAGCACCGCCATGAGACAGAGCAGCACAATGGAGAGCAGTACCCAGTCCATTTTGAAAATCTGGCTGCCGTAAATAATCAGGTACCCCAGTCCGGCTTTGGCCGAGAGAAATTCGCCAATGATTACGCCGATCAGGCTGAGACCAATATTAACGCGCAGCACGTTCATAATGACTGGAATGTTGCTGGGCAGTAAAATCATGGTCAGCACCTGCCGTTTTTTGCCGCCCAGCGAATAAATAAGCCGGGCTTTTTCGTCTTCCGTTTCTTGGAAACCCGATAACACGGTGAGAACGGTTACAATAATAGTGAGTAGAATGGAGGTGATGACGGTAGTTCTCACAGTATTACCAAACCAAACAATCAATATGGGCGCCAGCGCCGACTTCGGCAGGCTGTTAAGCGCTACCAGGTAGGGCTCGGTGGCTTCGTACAGCGAGGGACACCACCAAAGCACAACCGATAGAAAAATTCCCAGCAGCGTGCTTATGATAAAGCTGATCAGCGTTTCGCCCAGCGTAATTCCAATATGCCGCAGCAGCTGCTGGTGAAAGAGCATATCGATGCCGGTGCGAATCAGCGAAGAAGGGGAAGAAAATATAAACGAATCAATCCAGCCAAGCTGGGAAGACAGTTCCCAGCAGAGTAAAAACACGACCAAAATCAGAATCCGCGCAAGGCGAATGCGCTTTCGGTGGCTCGCAAGGCGCAGCAGGTAGTCCTGCTGCGCCGCAGAAGGACTTGATTTAGGCATGCTGCATCACCTCCCAAATGGTCTTGAAATAGTGCTGGAAATCCGGGTTGGATCGAACGCCCAGCGGCGTCCGATCTGCTCCCAGATCGATGGGAATATCTTTTAAAATGCGGCCGGGGCGCCTGGAAAGAATGATGACCCGGTCTCCCAGGCTAATGGCCTCGGAAATATCATGCGTAACCAGAATCGCGGTTTTACCGGTGGAGCGGAGAATTTTCCAGATTTCGTCAGATACCGTGAGCCTGGTTTGGTAGTCTAAAGCGGAATACGGTTCGTCGAGTAATAAAAGCTCTGGCTTTAACGCAAGCGTTCGGACTAAAGCGACGCGCTGCCGCATGCCTCCCGATAGCTGGGAAGGCTTGTGAGAGAGAAAGCCGCCAAGTCCGTAGGACTCTAATAACTCTTTGACATAGCGACTCGTCTCTTCATTTAAGCGGCCCTGCACCTGAAGGCCCAGACAGGCGTTTTGAAAAACGCTGCGCCATTCCAGAAGTAAATCATGCTGGAACATATAGCCGACAAGGCCTGGCGGCATGTGAAAAGTAATGCTTCCGCCAGAGGGTTTTTCGAGCCCGGCAATGGCCGAGAGCAGTGTGGATTTGCCACAGCCCGACGGCCCTAAAATGCTAATAAACTCACCCTTTTGCACCTCGAAACTAATATCGCTTAGCGCCGTGGTTTCACCGCCAGGCTCATGATACGAAAGAGAAAGATGCTCAATTTCCAAGAGCGCAGTCATAGCGTCGCCTCCTTTAGCGCCTCTTATTTAGAGGCCGCCGCTTGCTCGGCGAACTGGGTGACTACAATGTCTTCATAGTCAACGGGAGTCGTTAGCGTTCCGGAAAACTGCAAAATATCTTGGATCAGCGTCAGGGATTCTTCCGTCATGACCGGAGAGGTAACCCAGGTGTCCTGCGCTTTATAGCGCTCGACAATAGCTGTCAGGTCTTCGAGGCTGGTTTCGGAAAACTGAGGGTGAATGACCTTAGCAATTTCTTCACTGGTGTGCTGGGCGCACCATTCCAGTCCTTTGTTAATCGCGTTGGTAAATCCCTGCACGAGCTCGGGGGTTTCCTCTATTTTGGACGACGTGGTCATATAGACCGTGTAGGGCACGTATCCGGAATCTACGCCTAACGAAGCGACAACGTAGCCCTGGCCGGCCGATTCGAGTGTGGTAGCGCCCGGCTCGAATTCGGCGGTGTAATCGCCCGTACCCGATACGAACGCGCTGCCGGTGGCAGAAAGGTCAAGGTTGGTAATAACCTCGACATCGGTTCCAACCTGAATGCCGTTCTGGTGCAGGATATATTCAAGAACCATTTCCGGCATACCGCCGGGGCGTCCGCCGATAATGGTTTTGCCGCGCACGTCGTCCCAGGTGAAATCAGGATCCTCCTCGCGGCCAACCAAAAAGTTACCGGCTCTTTGGGTGAGCTGAGCAAAGACCAGCGGCACGTCTTCGCGGCCTTCCGCATGGATATAGATGCCGGCCTCGGTGCCGCAGAGAATGATGTCGGCGTTGTCGGAAAGCAGCGCGGTCATGCATTTATCCGCGCCGTTGCCTAGATCAACGGTAAGGTTAATGCCTTCTTCCTCGAAATAGCCCAGCTGCATGGCTACGTACTGCGGCGCATAGAAAATGGAGTGCACCACTTCGCTGAGAGTCAGATCGACCAGCTCCTTCGCGTCTTCCTGATCGCCGGGAGCAGTCTTGCCGCAGCCAGCCAGCAGACCCAGGGTTAAGGCGAGGCATAGCAGCAAGGCGGCCACGCGCAGGGCAGACGCTGCTTTAGAAAAGTGTTGAGAGGGTTGCATAAAAAATCTCCTAACCATGTGTTTTGCTTTAGTGTATGGCAAAACGGTTAGGAGCGTGTCAAACTAATGGAGTGGAATGAAGCGAACCGGGGTTTCGGAAGTAATAGCGGCATAGAGCCGATCGGTGTATCGACCTTCCCGAATATAGTGAAGCAGCGCCGCTTTGGCGCTGGCGGGCATGGGCAAGGGCGCCAGTTCTTCAAAAGTAAACCAATGCAGCGTGCCTTCATTACTAGCAAGCGGCAGAGTTTCGTCTTGAAGCTGAGCAAAATAATAGTAATTTTGGCGAATTTCGTGATCTTTTAGACGACAGGTGAGATAGCGCAGCTAATACGGTTTCCGGAAGTGAAGTACACGGAGACCATGGCGCGAATGCGATACGGCGCGGCATGAGTAGTAGACATAGAAAGGGCTCCTTTCTTTAGTGCCGGGATTGGGTGCTTGGAGAAGTATTTTGTAATAGCATTTCATACGTGAAGCGGCGGAGTGCTTTTCGTAGCAACAGCACGGCGAGAAATAGGCAGAGCACGCTGAGACCAAGAAGAAATAAAGTACTGAGTAAGAGCGCGCCGGAAAACTGGCCGACCATGAGCAAAATAAGCGGAAGAATTAGAAAAACGGCGCTTTGCTGAGATTCCTCCACACTTTTCGCTTTCGCGCTGCCGCGAACAATGAGCGTGACGGCAATGAGAGAAAGGGAGGGGGCCAGTAGCAATAATATGAGCAGCCAGTGCAGGCTGGGACGCAGCAGTCCGTGCATGAGAAAGTACGCTTCTAGCTCCACGAAAAGAAGCATAGCGGCAAAAGAGAGAAACGAAACCAGCATACTGAGCAAAAAACTGGCGAGCACTTTGGCCCGGAAAATTTGCTGCACAGAGAGCGGGCAGTAGAGCAGCGTTTCCAGCGTTCGTTTTTCTTTTTCGCCTACAAAAGAACTAGCGGCCGTGATGGACGAGGTCATAATGGGAATCATGAGAAAAAAGACAGGCAAAATGTAATTCAAAATGAGACTGGCCACCGTCAGTTGCAGACTTTCCGCCCCGGCCCCGGCCGGCAGCAGCGATAGCAGCTTTTGCATATCGGGATCATCGGGCGCAAAATGGCTGACGAGTATGAAAATAGAAGGAAGAAGTACGGTTAAACAGAGGGGAACAATGAGCATGGTGCTGAATAATTTGCGGTTAGCCGTTATGGAACGGAAATCTTTTCGAATAATGGCTTTTATGGCAGGGTTCATGGGTTAACGCTCCTTCGTTAAGGAAAAATAAATATCTTCCAGAGTAGGCCGAATGATTTCTACTTCATAGATATGCGCGCCGCTCTGCACGAGCTGGCGCACGACTTCCGGCACCTTTTCCTCGCAGGCAATCGGCATGGTAAAGCAGCCGTCTGCGTCTGGTTTTAGCGCCTGCGGCGCTTCTTGTATGTGGCTGGCCCGGATGCGCAGTGTGCTGTGAGAAAAGAGGCGGGCGCGCAGCTCGTTTAGCGTGCCGAGGGCGAGCAGACGGCCATGGCTCATAAGGCCGTAGCGAGTGCAGATTTCCTGGGCGTAGCGCAGCTGGTGGGTGCAGAGAAAAATGGTGATGCCTTCGGATTGGGCTAGGTTTTGTATGAGCTGGTTGACGTTTTGAACGCTTTCGGGGTCGAGCGCCGCGGTGGGCTCGTCGAGAAAGAGAATGCGGGGACGGTGCATGAGGCAGCGGGCCAGGGATAGGCGCTGCCTCATGCCGCTGGAGTAGGTCGCGAGTTTTTGGTCTGCGGCGTCTTCGAGGCGGAGCAGCTGCAACACCTCTCGGGCCCGAGCGAGGCTTTGCTCAGGGCCAGTGCCGTAGAGGGAGGCGAAGAATTGCAGATTCTCCAGCCCTGTTAACGTGTCGTACATTTGAGCGTGCTCGGTGACGACGCCGCAGAGCGCATGGACCTGTTCGGGCTGCGCGGCGGGATCGATGCCCAGAATCCGGCAGCGGCCGGATGTGGGGGTGAGCATACCGGTGAGTAGTTTGACGGTGGTGGTTTTGCCGGCCCCGTTGGGGCCAAGAAAGCCGAAAACCTCGCCTTCACCGAAGGTGAACGAGAGATCGCGCACGGCCTTTTGGCCGCCGGCGTATGTTTTGGACAGATGTTCGATATCAATCGCCTGCATGGGCGTTCCTCCTGATTGGGTGATCTTGGATCATTATAGAGAGAATTTAAAAGAAAATCAACGGGTAGTTATGAAATTATGGTAAAGAATGACGGAGTGTAGCGGGGCTGGAGGCGCTATGTTTGGTTGGAGTGGACAAAATTTGGTTTTTTGAGAAAAAGTGTGATCCATGGGCGAAAAAAATACGATAGTTATATATAGAGGGGGATTTTTGGGAAGCGGGCTCGATGGAAAAATGAAAGGAAAATGTGCATGGATTACTTAAGAGAGGTATCGGTTACTCGCTTGAAAGAAGACTTTTTAACGCAGTACTACGGTTTGCTTTCGCTGCAGGAGCAGCTGGTGCATTCGCCGGGCTGCCTGCTGTGGAAGGGACCCAAGCGGCAGTATGTATTTTGGCAGTACTATCGGCACGGACGCC
>CALWPV010000093.1 GCA_944383515.1 uncultured Clostridia bacterium | reverse complement strand
TTGGCGTCGACTATGTTATTAGCGGCGGTCAAACCATGAATCCAAGTACGGAAGATATTTTGGAAGCCGCTCAGCAGGTGAATGCGTCCCATATTTTCGTGCTGCCTAATAATAAAAATATTATTTTGGCTGCGCAGCAGGCGGCCGAGCTGTTAGAAGATAAAACATTACATGTGATTCCAACCAAAAGCGTACCGCAGGGCATTACGGCCATGATTAGTTTTATTCAGGGAGAATCGCCGCAGTTTAATGAAGAGGCTATGGCGCAGAGCTTAACAACCGTGCTATCGGGCTCTGTTACGTATGCCATTCGGGATACGCATATGGGAGAATTTGCGATTCAGCAAGGCGATGTACTGGCGTTAAAAGATGACGAAATTGACTTTGTAGGAAAAGACCTGATGCAGACTACGCGTGAGCTGCTGGAGGACATGATTGAAGAAGAAACCAGCATTGTAACGATTTATTATGGAAGCGACGTAACGCCGGATATGGCGGAAACGCTGAAAGAAGAGACAGAAGCGGCACATCCCGATATTGAAGTAGAAATTCAAAACGGCGGTCAGCCCTTGTATTACTTCTTATTATCTGCAGAATAAGGCTATGAACGATTTAAGTCAGATTAAGATTACGCAGTTAAAAGGCGTAGGGGCAAGCAGGGCCGAGCTGTTTTTCCATGTAGGTGTAGAAACGCTGCAAGACCTATTGACCTATTATCCCCGCAGCTATGTAGACGAAAGGGATCAGACGCTTATAAGCGAAATCGTGCTGGGCGCGGATGTAGTCATCCGCGCTCAGCTTGTTTCTGCGCCGCGCAATTTTCATAAAGGGCGCTGGACCATTACCAATGCCCGCATTGCCGATGAAACGGGTGAGTTATCGGTCGTGTGGTTTAACCAGCCCTATTTAGTTAAAAATTTAGTGGAAGGTGAAACCTACTGGTTTAAAGGAAAAGTAAAGCGAAATTATAATCGCGTTCAACTCACCAGCCCTAAGGTGCAAAAAGCGGAAAGCGGAGAAGAAGCGCCGGGCATTCAGCCGGTGTATCCGCTGGGCGGTGGTCTTACGCAAAAAATGGTACAAAGCGCCATACGGCAGGCACTGACCTATGTAGAAAAAGACAGGGATCCGCTGCCGGCAACCTACCGCCAGAATTACATGGACTATTTTACCGCTTTGCGGGCCATCCATTTTCCGGTTAGTTTTGAGGAAATGGAAAAGGCACGGGCGCGTTTAGTATTTGACGAGCTTTTTGTTCAGCAGCTGGCGCTGCAAAAAATGCGGCGCAGCGTAAAAGAGGAGCAAAAAGGGTGCCGCATTGCACCGCGGCCTGAGCTGGAAGCGGGGCTTTTGCGGCAGCTGCCGTATCAGCTGACCGGAGCCCAGCAGCGTGTTTGGGCAGAGATTCAGCAGGATCTCGCTTCGGACCGGGCCATGAACCGCTTGGTGCAGGGCGATGTAGGCTGCGGTAAAACGTTAATTGCTTTTTTGGCTATGGTTATCGCGGCAGGAAATGGGTATCAGGCGGCCCTGATGGCGCCTACAGAGGTGCTGGCTCGCCAGCATGCGGAACAGGCGGTTCGGTTGCTGGAGCCACTGGGGCTGCGGGTCGGACTGTTGACCGGTACGGTTAAAGGAAAAGAAAGGCAGGGGGTGCTCAGCGGTCTGGAAGACGGCTCCATTCAGGTGGTAATTGGAACGCATGCGCTCATTTCTGAACCGGTTGCGTATCAGAGGCTGGGGCTGGTCATTACAGATGAACAGCATCGGTTTGGCGTACGGCAGCGAATGGCGCTGGCCGGCAAGGCGCAGGAGCCCAATATTTTGGTTATGACGGCAACTCCGATTCCGCGCACACTCGCCATGATTCTATATGGCGATATGGATATTTCGGTGATCGACGAAATGCCGCCCGGTCGCATGCCGGTGCAAACCTTTTGCGTGGATCGCTCGTATGAGGCCAGGCTTTATGCGTTTATGCGCAAACAGGTAGAGGCCGGGCATCAGGTATATGTGATTTGTCCTATGGTAGAAGAAAATGAAGAGTCAAATCTGCGGTCAGCCGTAGAATATGCAGACTTTTTACAGTCGATGATTTTTCAGGATTTACGCGTAGGACTATTACATGGGAAAATGCGGCCGGCGGAAAAAGAAGCCGTAATGGAAGCGTTTGTAAGCGGCTCCATTCAGATTTTAGTAGCTACTACGGTAGTGGAAGTTGGCGTGAATGTGCCGAATGCAACGCTTATGGTTATTGAAAACGCAGAGCGCTATGGTTTGGCGCAGCTGCATCAATTGCGGGGACGCGTAGGACGCGGCGGGGAAGAGTCGTTTTGCGTATTGGTAACGGATTACGCCGCTCGATCACAGACGTCGCAAACGCAGGGTCAGGTGTTAACCCGCAAGCGGATGAAAACGCTGGTAGATAGTAACGACGGATTTTTTATTGCCGAAGAGGATCTGCGCCTGCGCGGCGCGGGCGATGTTTTTGGTCTGCGCCAGCATGGGCTGCCGGATTTTAAACTGGCCGATTTGTACCGCGATATACAAATTCTAAGAGAAGCGCAGCAGCTGGCGCATACGGTTATGGAGGCCGACCCGGGTCTGACGCTGTTGGAACACCAAGGCATAGCCGAAGAGCTACATGCTTTTTGGAAAAGAGCTGTAATTGAATCGCAGGGCGGCGACTCGGTTTTTTAGTACGACAGCCTTCTCCCTCTTTTCAATTTTTTTTATGAACTTTTTGTAAAATCGAGGACACTTCCTGTTTTTTGTACGATAGTTATATATAGAGGGAGGAATTCGATTTGAAAAAGAAAAACTATGTTAGAAAACCCTGGGCCTTCGAGGAGG
>CALWPV010000092.1 GCA_944383515.1 uncultured Clostridia bacterium | reverse complement strand
GGCGTCCGTGCCGATAGTACTGCCAAAATACATACTGCCGCTTGGGTCCCTTCCACAGCAGGCAGCCCGGCGAATGCACCAGCTGCTCCTGCAGCGAAAGCAAACCGTAGTACTGCGTTAAAAAGTCCTCTTTCAAGCGAGTAACCGATACCTCTCTTAAGTAATCCATGGACATTTTCCTTTCATTTTTCCATCGAGCCTACTTCCTAAAAATCCCCCTCTATATATAACTATCGTATTTTTTTCGCCCGTGGTTCACTCTTTTTCACAAAAAAACAATCTTTGTAGAAACTGCACAAAAAACAGGATGTCATGCATGACATCCTGCTATAGAGAGTTATATTTAACACTGTCTGTGTCAAATTGGTCGTTCTGTACAGGGCTTAACCATAAAAGATTTTACGACTCAAATAAAGAAAGAACAAAAAATAAAATACCGACTAATAAAATACCAACAGACAGTCCCATGAGCAATCCGCAATAGAAATCTGGAAGAGCCGAGCCGGTGGTTAAACGAGAAATGACGCCTAGCAGCACGCCGATAAGGACAAGAAGTGTGCCATAAAAGCGACGTTTACTACACTTTAATTGCTGAATGAGGAATGTAATTTTATGTTTCATAATAGATTGATCTTTCTATGCGCGTGAAATAGGGGTGAAAGTAGCAGTTACAACAGTTTCAGAATAGGGAAGATAAGCAATTTCAGCAGAGAGGGAAGTCGCTGCATTAGAGTGAAGTATGGCCTCCCCACGGGCATATATACCTGAATCAATGGAAAAAGAGAGAAAATCCCCTTGCTCCGTTTGCCCTTGCAGAAGAGTAACCCCAGGCTCGGTGCTGCTATAGATGAAAGTGACGTTTTGCAGCTGGATCGTGGAGGGGGCTGACAAATAAGGAATATCGCGCAAGGGCGACAGGACTTTGGCGTTAGCCCCCAAAAGACCGAAGAAAATTAGGCCTAGCGCGAGAAAAGAAGCCAGCAAACGGGAACTAAGGCGGCAACGAGAATTCATTGCGATTTGTTTTCCTATATAAAGGGCTAAAAGAATGAAAAACAAACTCAATACAAGAAAAAACGGAATAGCCAAATAATGACGCAGTAAGAAGCGCTGTGTGGATTCTATGGGAAGTAATGAGAAAAGCAGCATGGGCAGCAGAGCAATAAGAACGGCCATGCCCACACGCATCGTCCATTTAAACAGTGAGTTTTGCATAGGCTCCCCTCCAGTTGGAAGTATTACGAAAGTAACGAAAAACAGCTCCTCAATCGTTCTTACTAATAAGATAAACGATTAAGGAGCATGAAACAATCGTACCGGTGTTAAATCATTGTAAAAAAGGGATTAAAGAGAAGCCGTTAAAGCCGATTATTGTCCCCCCATTCACACATGCCGTCCAAAATGGGCATCAGCGATTTGCCGCGCTCAGTCAGGCTATATTCAACCTTAGGCGGAATCTGGGGATATTCCTCGCGGTGAATCAGCTGATCCGCCTCTAGCTCTTTGAGCGTTGAGCTCAGCGTTTTATAAGAGATTTCGCCAATATATCTTTTCATTTCATTAAAGCGAACAACTCCGAATTCCATTAGTGTGTACAAAACTGTCATTTTATACTTTCCGTTAATTAACGAAAGCGTGTAGCTAAATCCAGTAGCGTTTAAAGATTCATTAGCAATGCAGCGTTGATTCATAGCATATCCTCCATTCTGCAATAGTTACAAATGAGCACTTTCTCTAAAGTAAGTATATGGTGTTAAAGCTAGTATCGCACGCGAATGTGCGTACTTGCTTTTTGTTTCGTTCCTGGTATCATTATAGCTAAGGCAGCAGCAGGCGTCAAGTAGCCAATGTCTCATAATAAACCCTATAAGGAGGAACCTATTTACTATGCAGAAAAAAATTGTGATTTTAAACGGAAGTCCCCGCAAAAACGGCAACACCGCGAACCTGATAAAGGCCTTTACAGAAGGCGCGCAAAGCGCTGGTCACAGCGTAACCGAATTCTTTTTAGACGGTATGACAATTCATGGCTGCAAGGGATGTTTTGGCGGTAACAGCAATAAGGTATGTCCTTGCGTCCAAAAGGATGATATGGCCCGCATTTACCCCGCTGTAAAAGAGTGCGACGTCATTGTGCTGGCCTCGCCGCTATATTACTGGAATATGAGCGGTCAGCTTCGCACAGCGGTAGATCGTCTTTTTGCCTTGGAAGAGGGGGACGAAAATCTGCTGCGCGGTCACGGCCGCTCCTCGGTGCTTTTAATGGCCGCCGAAGGCACAGGCTTTGAAGAAGTGCTGCACTATTACAATAATCTGACGCACTATCTGAAGTGGAACAACCTAGGTCATGTTCTTGCCGGAGGCAATATGAAGGTGGGGGATATAGCCGGAAAACCCGCGTTGCACGAGGCAGAGAGTTTGGGAAAATCGATTCGGTAACGAGAGAGCCGCCCCTTTCGGAGCGGCTCTATTTAATTGGTTCCCAGACTGTCAATAATAGTAATGACCAATCCGCGAATACTGTTTTCCGTAGTGCGATACGGCGCAATGCGCAGCGTATAGAAGCGGCCGTTCATGGCGGTCACCTCGCGATCAATGGAGGAAAGCGTTTTTAGCACAGATTTAGCGTCTTCCTCAATTTGTTCATCGGGAAAGCTGTGCGCGAAAATTTGAAGCGGCCGGCCGTAGTAAAAACCTTGCGCATAGCGGCAGCCCAGCGCCTTAAGCGCCTTTACCTGCGCCGCCGTCTCAACGCCCTCGGCCAAGCACTCCATGCCATAGGTGTCGCAAATGCGTACAATGTCTTCAATTAGCGTACGGCTAATAGGGTTCGACACCAATTTGGCAATGAGCATGCGATCTAGCTTAATGGTATCAAACCGAATACTGGTAAAAATCGATAGGTTCGCGTACTGCGAGCCAAAATCATCTAGACTGAGGCGAAAGCCAAGAGCACGAAAGCGATCTACAATGTCTTGCAGATGCGCCACCTCTATGTTGCCCGCGCTCTCCGTCACTTCCAGTTCCAGCATACCGGGCGGCAGCTCCGGATAGCGGCTTTGAATGGCCAGCACCGAAGCCAGCGTAGCCGAGTTTAGCAGCGTAATCCTCGATAAATTAACGGAAATGGGAATAAGAGATAAACCCTGCCGGCGCCACCGATCCAATAGCGAAAGAACCTGCTCCAGCACGAACCAGTCCAGTTCGCGGATACTTCCGTCTCGCTCCATCTCTTCAATAAACTGAGCGGGAGAAATGAGCCCGCCCTTTTCGTCGATCCCGCGTACCAGGGCTTCCGCCCCAAAGAGAGCGCCGGTTTTCATATCAATTTTAGGCTGCAGAAACACTGTTAAACCGCTGGAAGGGCCTTCGTTCTCCCGGATTACGGGCATCCCTGCCGGTTTGAGAAGCATGGTAGAATCTTCAAACGGTTTTTCACAGTGCATCATCGCCCGCGCTTCGCTTACCAGAGTTTTACCATTGAACACACCGTCGCTCCAGGTATAGCCAATGCGCAACTCTTTGGGGTAGCGGCGCTGTAGCATGGTACGCAGGCGCAGGCAGCGGCCCAGAAAAACCTGATAGGTGGTATTAGGGCAAAATGCCACAAATTCGGAGTCCCAAGTTCGAAAAAGCAGAGAAGGGCCGAAAACATCGGCCAAGCATTTGGATACGTACCACAGCAGTTTGCTTCCATATTCAAACCCCTGGGTACTGTTAATGTCGGATAAATGGGGAATGTCTAAGCAAACAGAGCCAAGCGCGCTATAGTGGTCAGAGCTTAGCGTATGGATTATGTTCATGTAAGAACGCAAATTAGGCATTTCTAGCAGACGAAAGCGGGAAGCGTCGCCCGGCAAGGACTCTTTGCCTTGAAACCGCTCGCGCTCACGCAAAAGGTAAGGTATTAATACGCTGAAAAGCGCTGCGTCCTCCGGATGCTCGCGGGAATTTTCGATACAAAGGAAACCACGGAAGGATTCGCCGTCAAGTAAGGGGAAGGCGGTAAAATGCCAGGGGCCGGGCGAGCTCGAAGCCGAAGAGAAGGAGAGCGGCTGTGTACGCGTTAAAAAGACAGGGGCCTGCTCCTGCATGCAGCGTTTCAGCAGCGGAAAGCGGTCTATCAGCAGGCCGGAAACCGCTTGCTGAATGCTGTGCTCATGAGACGTTGTCCACTCATAGGGCATGGTGACAATATGACGATTTTCGGCCAGCATAATAATATACACGCGATCGGCATGGTAATAAGACCCAATATGCTGCAAAACCCCCTGAATCGATGTTTCCAGAGAAGACGCGGAGAGCATAGAGGAAACACAATGAAATGCGACGTCTTTTTCTTCTTCCGTTAAGGGGCGGCGCATTTCTGCCTGATGCACGGTTACATGGTCGTAGGGATCGATAGTTTGCAATTCGCTAAAAGTCCAGTCGTCGTCCTCATAGGGAAAAGCAACCGTATCTTCAGAGGCATTTTGCCAAAGCCGGCAAACATGAGAGGCCTGAGAAAGCAGAGACGTGAAACGGGCCTCCTCGGGCGTTGTACAAACGGCTCCGACAATGAACCGCAGTGAATCTAACGGGGCGGGGCCGGCAAGCGCCTGGCGCGTAAAGGCCAGCGCTTCTTCTAAGCGTTTGCGAAGATCGAAACGGGTTTGTACTTTCGGAAAGAAGAGAAGAAACTGATCTGGTTGATCCTGTCCCATTAAACAGCTCTCGCCCAGTATAAAATAAAGAAGGGAAGCTAGATACAGACGCAGCTGATTGAAACGGCGAGGCTCCGGTGCGTAACGCTTAACAAGCCCGCCGACATGCAGCAGCGCTGATCGGCGCGCAGCTGGTAGAAATCGAGATGTAGGTGCTGGGTGTCCGGAGAAACGGTTAAATGAAGGGTATGGCAAACCCAGCGGATGTCGCCGTTTGCGTCGATACGGCGATAGGCAGGGGACGAGAGCCAGTCAACGCCCTGCCCGTGCAGGGTCTGCAGCTGGTCACGGCTAAAGTGAGCGGCTACGGCGACAAGATCGGAGGTCAGAGACGAAGGGAGAGCGGGGCTAAGGGAAGCCGGCGTCTCGGGGTCCAGAAAAGTTTGAGGCAGTGGTTCAATAATGCCAATCGCTTTGCCTGCCGCGCCGTTTTCACTGGTAAGCAGGCGGTAAGAGAGGCAGGCCCACCCATAACAGCCGGTGTTTTGGAATTGGATTACGAAGTTGCCGCTGCCTTGTGTTTGCCCTTGTAACAGGTCGTTAGCAAAGTCGCGGAAGCGGGGGACCGAACCGGGGTGAATCCAGCCTTGAGCAATTAACCCTTCGGGAAAGGCTATGGCGGCAGATTCACGGGGAATGGTTTCGCCGCTGCTAAAAAGACGAAAAAAGGCCGAGGCTAGATCGACCTCCCATAAATGCTGATCTGTTTGGTCAAAAGCGGTTTGCAGTCGGCGATTGGCTTCCTGCAGCCGCAGCTCGCTTTCTTTAAACTGAGAAACATCGGTAGTTGTGACCAGCATAACAGGATGGGGATTATCGTATTGTACCTGTACGGCGCGGATATGCCACCAGGCCCAGGTTTTTCCATTGGCTGACAGGCGGTGCGTATGCTCTACCGCTTGTTTTTGCTGCAATCCCTGGCGCAGCGCCCGTTCTAGCGACGGCATGTCGTCGGGGTGAATGAGCTGCGCCAAATCCTGCGGCAAAGGAAAATGCTGCGGATCGGCGTCGATAATGCGGTAGAAACTCTGACTCACATAGATAAGGCGAATGGGGTCTCCCATTTCCAGCAAGGCGACACCGCTGTTGATATATTCCAGTAAGCCGGGTAAGGGAATGGCGCTTACCGGATGAAAAGATTCGCTGAGAGGTCTTCAAACTGCTGCGGAAAATCTGTGGCCATATAGACGCCGACACTGGCGGTCAGATTGATCGAAGCGCCGAGCGCGAGCTGAAGGTTTTCGCAAATGGACGCAGCCTTTTTTTGAATGAGGGTTTCGGTAAGGGAGCCCGATAAAAAAATAATAAATTCATCGCCGCCGAGACGGCCGATAATATCGGTAGCGCGGAAAAGGGTTGATAAAATCTGCGCCGAGCGCCGAATGGCCTGGTCGCCGGCCAGATAAAAATAAATCAGGTGTATTTGACATAGCTGTCTTACTCTATTCTTTTTAGATTGCAAGTAAACCAGATTTATAAATCGCCTTTTACCAGCAAGTTATCTTTCCCCATTCCACAGACATACGGGTTAGAATCATACGTATAGCAGAAATCTAAAAAATCTGCGCGCTGATCAGGATTGTTCATTATTTTCACAAGTAGTTCGTGGGGAACGGTTCTTGCATAGGCCCCCGGTCCAGCCATTTCAATGTTTTTGACCCCCTGTCTGCGTAGGATTGTCTCTAATTCATTGGGCATAAACGTATACGTTATACACCAGGGTGTGCCTCCTTTTTCATATTCTGTTATTTCTTCTTGGCCTCCCATAAGTCCATTTGCCATCAGTTTTTCTGCCTCGCTCTTTTCAAAGTGAAAGGCATCGATTGCCTTTTGTTTATGAGAAAGAAGCCATTGTACAAAAGGGTCCTTTGCGTGAGGATCTAATATGAATTGATTTTTTTGTATTGGATTAGCAAGATAAGGCAAACTGCCTAAACGGCTCGTTACACTGATTATAATTCTTTTTTGGGCCATTCGTATCAGTTCACTGATAACACGTTCCTGATGGGGAAATGTATACGAGATCGGCGAATCAAAAGAGATAACCATATCGAACGAGTGATCAGTATAAGTGTCAAGTTCTTCTAGGGCGCCTTTTACAAAGGTTATCTTGTCTAAAACGCCGGCTTGTTTCGCCAGTTCTTTGGCTTTTTCTATCATGGGCCGAGAAATATCGAAATGAGTAACCCGGCAGCCGTGCTTGGCCAGAAGAATAGAAAAGCGGCCACATCCGGCGCCGGCGTCAAATACGGTATGAACCCCCTGTAGATTTTCAAGGAGCTTTCTTTCAATATGATTTTTTTGAATAATATCGTCTATATAGGTTTCCTCGCGTTGACTTTCCAGCTCGCCTTTATCGGGTAGGTTCCACATGCGTTCAGATATTTTTCGGCTGTATTCTCCAATTATATTTTCAATCATTTTCGATTCTTCCTTATTTTTTTATGTGATAAAAAAAGAGCTGCTGACATCTCTATTAGACGCAGCAGCTCTTTCGTATATCTGCAAAGGATTAAGCGGCAGGCGTTACCGAAATGATATGGGGATTTACACCTTCATACCAGTACAGGTAACCTTCCATGTCGATCACGTCGCCAATCTGCAAATTCTGCACAGCCTGATATACCTCGGTGGTGCTGTCGCACAGATAGGACTCCACAACAAAGGTATAGGTCTCGCCGTCTTTAGCCACATTGAAGTACAGATCGTCGCCTTCTTCTCCGGCTCCGTTGTAGTTGTACAGGAACGGAACTTCAGCATTGCCGTTCGCTTCGTCGATGCTGGCAACTACTTCTAATCCGGTGAAGGAAACATATTCGTTCTGGTGGTCGATCAGCTCGTCGGTGCCCAGAAGATCGGTTACATCCAGTGCCTCGGCAACGAAAGTGTCGCCGCCTTCTACCAGCTCAACGGTGCCGTCCATAATCTCGACTTCACCGGACCACTCGGATTTGTAACCGGTGATGCGAACCTTGGTACCAGGCTCCATTTTATTGTAATCTTCCTCGGTACAGGAAGCGTCGTATACGAAGATTGCGCCGTCCTGATCCTGTGTATACAGGGTTGCGGTCTGCTGCTCAGCGTAGTAAGACTGTTTAGCCTGTACGTAGGTTTCTACGCATACTTCGGTATCCAGCTCAGCGGCCATATACTCGTCGTAGGTCATTACTTCTACGTCAGCTTCCGCGGCAGAGCTTTCGTCAGTGGCAGCGGAGCTTTCTTCTTCGGCGGCAGAGCTCTCTTGAGCGATTGCATTAGAAGACTCGGTAGCAGAGCTGCTCGTATCTTCTCCTTCGCTGGAGCATGCCGTTACTGCTACGGCCATGACCAGAACCAGCAGTAAAGCCATCATTTTTTTCATGATTTTGATTCTCCTTTAATAGTTTAAAAAATCTTGTTGCTTTTTCGCAACATACCTATTATAGACCACAGAATTCCAGAAATCAAGATTTTTGGGTAAATTTTGTCAGCTTTTGCCACAGCGCGTATATTAT
>CALWPV010000091.1 GCA_944383515.1 uncultured Clostridia bacterium | reverse complement strand
GGGTTTTAAAAACCGTTCGCGCGCAAAGCGCGAAAGCGCTGATTATTATGCTTTCCAGCCGGCAAACGGAAGCCAATGAAGAGCAAGAAATTGAAGCGTTTAATGAAAAAGTTGACGACTATATCGCGCGGCCCATTTCGGTTAGAGTCTTGTTAAAGCGAATTCAAAGACGCATTGAACAGCAGTATGAAATGGGCGAGGTCATAGCGCTGGGGCATTTAACTATTAGCCATGCCGCGTATCAGGCCTGGTGGCGCCGTGAGGCGCTGGCGCTTACCTCGAAAGAATTTGAGCTTTTATGGACGCTGGCCAAAAGCAGGGATCGGGTCTTGACCCGAAGCCAGCTGCTGGACAGCGTTTGGGGGTATGATTATATCGGGGATGAACGGGTAGTGGACGCGCATATTAAAAATTTGCGGCACAAGCTGCCCGTCAACGTAATTCGTACCGTGAAGGGGCGCGGCTATACGCTGAGCCAGGAACTGTGTTTTGAAGAAAATGAAAAGGAGAATGGGGATGCAGATTTATAATACACTGACTAAAAAAGTAGAGGAATTTATACCTTTGCACGGAAAGCAGGTCAAAATGTACACCTGTGGTCCTACCGTGTATCACTTTGCGCATATTGGTAATTTGCGCAGCTATATTATGGAAGATGTGCTGGAAAAATATTTGAATTATGCGGGCTATCAGGTGAAGCGCGTGATGAATATTACGGATGTGGGTCATTTAACCAGCGATGCCGATACCGGTGAAGATAAAATGCTTAAAGGCGCAAAGCGCGAGCATAAGACGGTTATGGAAATTGCGAAAATGTATACCGACGCCTTTTTTGCCGATTGCGATAAGCTTAATATTAAGAAACCGGACATTGTGGAGCCGGCAACGCAGTGCATTGAAGAGTTTATTCACATGATTGAAGTGCTGCTGGAAAAAGGCTATGCGTACCGGGCGGGCGAAAATATTTATTTCGACACCTCTAAACTGGATAATTATCACGTGCTGACCGGCCATGAAGAAGAAGAGCTGCGCGTCGGCGTGCGCGACGATGTAGAGGAAGATGTCAACAAGCGGAATAAAAGCGATTTTGTGCTTTGGTTTACCAAATCGAAATTCGACCAGCAGGAGCTGAAATGGGAGAGCCCCTGGGGCGTAGGTTACCCGGGCTGGCATATCGAGTGCTCTAGTATCGCGATTAAGCATTTGGGCGAAGATCTCGATATTCATTGCGGCGGCGTAGACAATATTTTCCCGCACCACACGAATGAGATTGCGCAAAGCGAGGCCTTTTTGGGGCACCATTGGTGCCACTATTGGTTTCATGTACAGCACCTCAATGATAAAAGCGGTAAAATGAGCAAGTCGAAAGGCGAGTTTTTAACGGTTTCGCTCTTAGAGCAAAAGGGGTATGATCCTCTGGTATACCGTTTATTCTGCCTGCAGTCTCACTACCGCAAACCGCTGGAGTTTAGCTATGAAGTGCTGGATAATGTGGCCAGCGCGTATCAGCGCCTGCTCGGCAGGGTGAAAAATCTTGCGCCGCAGGGAGAGCCGAGCGCGCAGGAAATGGAGCCGTTCAAGCAAAAATTTATTGACGCGCTGGGAAGTGACCTGAATACATCCAGCGGCTTAACCGTGCTGTACGATATGCTGAAGGCAGAGATAAGTGACGCGAGCAAACTGGCGCTGGCAGAGGATTTTGACAGGGTGCTGTCGCTGGATCTGACCAAGCAGCGCAGGCAGGAAGCGCCGGTAGACGAAGCGCTGGTAGCGTGGATTACAGAGCGCATTGAAGAGAGAAAGCAGGCCAAAAAAGCAAAAGACTTTGCTAAAGCCGACGCGATTCGCGCAGAACTGTTAGCGCGTGGCGTTACCATAAAAGATACCCGTGAGGGAACCGTCTGGGAGATGGCGCATGAATCCTGAGCTGATTTTGCTGGCGATTCTGGTTGTTTTGAATTTGGCGCTCGCCATCGCCGTTTGCGCCTTATGGCGCGGTGGCCGGAGGCAGTCGGAGCTGGCGGGCCGCTTACATCAGCAGATGGAAATGGAAGGCCGGTACCGCAAAGAAGGAATGGAGCGGTTGGCTGGCCAAATGAAGCAGCTAACGGATCAGAATTATGAGCAGCAGATTAAGCTGTGGGAAACGCTGGAGCGCAGCACCAAGAGCCAGGGAGAAACCCTAGAAAAAACGGTGGAGCGCCTGCAAAGAAGTAATGAGCAGAAACTGGAGCAGATGCGCCAAACGGTAGACGAAAAGCTGGCCGAGACGCTGAACCAGCGTCTTAGCAGTTCTTTTCGCAGCGTTTCAGAGCAGCTTTCCCACGTGTACCAGAGCCTGGGAGAAATGAAAGAGCTTTCTAAAAGCATGACAGATCATGTAAAGGGGTTAAACCGGGTGCTTACAAATGTGAAAAGCCGGGGAACCTGGGCCGAGGTACAGCTGGGCGGTATTTTGGAACAAACCATTCCGGGGTTATACGAAACCAATGTACAGACCAATCCGGCGTATAACGGGAGAGTGGAGTTCGCGGTGCGGATTCCCGGAAAAACTGGTGAAGCCGGTACGTATCTGCCCATTGACGCGAAGTTTCCTATGGAGGATTATATTCGACTAACGACTGCGGCGGAGGTAGGCGATGCGCAGGCGGTTGAACAAGCCAGAAAGGCGCTGGAAGCGAGAATTCGCGACGAAGCTAGGTTGATTCGGCAGTATGTTAGCGAGCCGCACACCACGCCCTTTGCCATTATGTATCTGGCTACGGAGGGGCTCTATGCGGAGGTGATGGCGTCGCCGCATGCGCTGGCTGAAAAATTACAGGCAGAGGGCATTTTGATTGCTGGGCCTTCAACCGTTACGGCGCTGCTGAATTCGTTAGCCATGGGCTTTCGGACCATGGCGATCAATCAGAAGGCGGAAGAGGTGTGGCGCGTATTAGGCGCTGCGAAAGCGCAATACGAGAAATTTGGCGCGCTCCTTGCCAAGGCCAAAAAGAAAGTAGACGAAGCCGGAAAGGCGCTCGATGAAGCCGATCACCGGAATCAGGTGATTCAAAAGAATTTGCGAAAAGTGGAAAGTCTGGAAGAATCGCAGGCCGAGTCTATGTTGTTTGAGGAGGCGCAGTAAAAGAAAAAGCTGCCGGTTCTATGGCGTGCGTGCCATAGAGCCGGCAGTTTGGTTTTTTTATAGACTATTATAATGTTTTGTCAATTACGGTAAGCAGGGCGCGCGTTGTGTCGGATCCATGCTGCCAGTACATAACACCTAGAAAGCCTTTTTCCTTAGCATATGCGCATTTACGGCGCACAGCCTCAGCAGATTCGAAGCTAATGAAGTCGCGGCCGTTCCACAGATAGGAAGCCTCCGCTTGTTCGTCCCAATACTGGGTGAAATGCCCTTCGCGCAGAAAGTCTTCGGTAATTTCGCTAAAGGCAGGGCCATAGTTACCCACGCTGCCTGCCGGTTGCAGCAGGCCATGGTTAACGTTAGGAACGCCGGTAAACGTGCGGCCGTAAAACGCAATGCCTACAATGAGCTTACGGGAAGGGACGCCCGCGTTATGAAACAGATCCATAATATAACGGGTGCTGGTCGTTTTGTCGTCGCCCGCGGAAGAGCCGAGGGCGGCGTGGTGGCCGGCCTGCGTGGTATTGCCATTGCGCATGTCGTAGGTCATAACCTGAACATAGTCAACAAGGGAAGCTACCTTATTGATTTCCGTATCGCGAATAAAGTATTCGCCGGCGCCGGCGGCAATAGAGACAATGCGATCCGGTCCCAAAGCATCGCGCAGCGCCTGCAGTAAAAGCGTAAAGTTTTCGCGATCACGGGGGTTGGCGTCGATACCCGCGGCGTCATTACAAGGATATTCCCAGTCGATGTCAATGCCGTCGAGCTGATGCTGCTGCACATAGGCAAGGCAGGAAGCGGCAAAGCCGCGGCGCCCTTCGGCGGTAAGCGCCATGGTGGAAAAGCCGCCGGCGCCCCAACCGCCGACCGATAGAATCACTTTAAGCTGAGGATTCCAGCGTTTGAAATTCTGAATAGCGTCAATATGAGTGAGTTTATGCGTATCTAGCAGACCATTTTCTACTAAGCCAAAGGCCAAATTAATATGAGTGAGCTTGCCAACGTCTTCTGGGGTTACGTCGGGAATTACCGCGTTCGGAACATAACCGATTTTATAGTATTGCATGGGGACCGATTCCTTTCTTTGCTCTTATTTTTATTGCATTATATCGGAAGCCTAGTATGAAGTCAATGAAAGGCGGGAAGAGGACAGTTTTAGACAAAAAGTAGCCGGAGAATTAACGTTAGATAAAGAAAGGCTGCCCTTCTTCTTACGGAAAGACAGCCTTTTTGTTCAGTTGCTTATTGAATTTTAGTGAGACCTTTCATGCCGCGGATTTTCAGCGGTAAGCCGAATAGATTGATAAATCCTTCCGCGTCTTTATGATCGTACAGTTCGCCGGTAGTAAAGCTGGCAATGCTTTCATTATACAAAGAATAGGGAGAAGTGCAGCCCGCCGGAATCATATTGCCTTTGTATAAAACCAGATTGACGGTACCGGTAACAACGTCCTGCGTAGAGTCTACAAATGCGGCCAGGGCCTGGCGCAAAGGTGTAAACCATTCGCCGGAGTAGACGAGCTCGGCGTACTTAATGGCAACTTGCTGCTTATAAGCATAAGTCTGTTTATCTAGGCACAAATGCTCCAGCTGCTCGTGAGCCTTGAACATTATGGTTCCGCCAGGCGTTTCATACACGCCGCGAGATTTCATACCTACCACACGGTTTTCTACAATATCGGCAATGCCGATTCCGTTTTCGCCGCCCAGCTGATTGAGTGCTTTAAGTAGAGAAACCGGATCCATTTTTTCACCGTTCAGCGCTACGGGAACGCCTTTTTCAAAGTCTAAGGAAATGAGCACCGCCTCATCAGGCGCGGCCTGCGGAGTAACCCCCAGCTTTAACAAACGGTCATACTGGGGAGCCAGGGAAGGATCTTCCAGTTCTAATCCTTCGTGGCTGATATGCCAGATGTTGCGGTCGCGGCTATAGCTTTCGCCGGTTTTAATGGGGCAGTCAATGCCGCGCGCATGACAATATTCAATTTCCTCTTCACGAGACTGCATGTCCCAAATACGCCACGGAGCAATAATCTGCAGCTCAGGGGCCAGGGCCTTAATGGTTAGCTCAAAACGCACCTGATCATTGCCTTTTCCGGTGCACCCGTGACAAATAGCTACAGCGCCTTCCTTTTTCGCAATGTCCACTAAAACCTTAGCGATCAGCGGACGAGCCATGGAGGTGCCCAGCATGTATGTTGTTTCATAAATCGCGCCGGCTTTTAACGTAGGGTAAATATAATCGGTAATGAATTCTTCCGTTACATCCATTTGGTAGTATTTGCATGCACCGCTGGCCAGCGCACGCGCTTCCAGCCCTTCTGTTTCGCTGCCCTGTCCTACATCAATGCAAGCGGCAACTACATCGTAATCATAATTTTCTTTTAACCACGGAATGATGACGGTGGTATCGAGACCGCCTGAATACGCGAGAACTACTTTTTCTTTAGCCATAATCATATACTCCTTTAAAATAAAAATCCTATTTATTCAACCAGGATCGCAGTATGCAATTAGGGATGCGACCCGTTGATGGGCATAATTATACATTGGAATTTATAAAAATGCAACCCTTTTTTTGAAAATTTTTTCCTTGCAAAAATGCGGGCAGGAGTGTATGATAAAAACGTCTTACTTTATATTAGGAGGGTTGTTGCAATGAATTTGTACGGTCGTCATTTTTTAACGCTACGTGATTTTACGGCGTCTGAAATTGAATATTTATTAGATTTGTCGGCTAAGCTAAAGGAAATGAAGAAAAAGCGGATAGCCCATCGATACTTAGAAGGGTATCAAATTGCGCTCTTGTTTGAAAAGACGAGTACCCGGACGCGCTGCGCGTTTGAGGTTGCGGCGCATGATCTGGGAATGGACTGTACCTATTTAGATCCGGCCAGCAGTCAAATGGGCAAAAAAGAAAGCATTGCCGATACGGCCAGAGTTTTGGGGCGTATGTTTGACGGGATTGAGTACCGTGGTTTTGAACAGGCTAAGGTAGAAGAGCTGGCGCGGTATGCAGGCGTTCCGGTTTGGAATGGATTAACCAACGAATATCACCCAACGCAGATGCTGGCGGACATGCTGACCATACGCGAACACATAGGGGAGCTTAAAGGGAAAAAACTGGTTTATATGGGAGACGCGCGTTATAACATGGGAAATTCTCTCATGATTGTTTGTGCGAAACTGGGACTGAACTTTGTAGCCTGCACGCACCCCGATTATTTTCCTGGCAGCGAGCTGGTAGCGTATTGCCAGGAAGAGGCGGAAAAGTCGGGCGGCAGCGTAACGTTAACCGATCAGGTAACGGCAGTTAGCGGCGCCGACGTGATTTATACCGATGTATGGGTATCTATGGGCGAGCCCTCCAGAGTATGGAAAGAACGTATTGAAGCACTGAGTCCCTATAAAGTAACCAGTCAGATTATGCAGATGGCAGGAGAACAAGCAATTTTTATGCACTGCCTTCCTGCGTTTCACGATTTAAATACAGAAACCGCCAAGGAAATTCATGAACAATTTGGGTTATCGGAACTGGAAGTGGCGGACGACGTATTTGAAGGAGAGCAAAGCGTGGTATTTGACGAGGCGGAAAACCGTATGCATACCATTAAAGCGGTACTGCTAGCTACGCTGCAATCCAATGGAGAGCTGTAAACCAATAGACAAAGGGAGGCGCCGAGGTTAAGGCGTCTCTTTTTTTATAAGTCGGTAGAATCGAATGTAGAAAGGGCAATCAAGCATATAAACATAGAGGAAAGCATAGAAATATACCGGATAAAATAATTTATAGCGAGTAGTTTATTTATTTTGTGGCGGGATATCGGTACAATAAGGATATCTGTTACGTGAATCTACTATGCAAAGGAGGAAGTCGTATGGATTATGCAGAAGTTGGAAAAAGAATTGCATCGTGCCGTGTTCGGCAGCGCCTAACCCAAGAAGATCTAAGCGAGCTTTCCGGGGTTTCGATTCCCCATATTAGCAATATTGAAAACGGTAAAACAAAAATTAAGGTGGATACGCTGGTTAGGCTCTCTAACGCGTTACATGTGTCTACCGATTATTTATTATGCGGTAGTGTTGACGCGGCACAGCCCATTCAGGATCAGGAAATTGCGGAGCTGCTGAAAGGATGCGACGCGGAAGAGCGGAGCGCGGTTTATCAGATTGTTAAAAGCTGCGTACAGGTTTTTCAAAAGAAAAAAACCGGCGCATTAAACTCTCATAAATCGAGAGGAACACAGTATTAGTTAAAAAGGAGAGAGTGCCATGACACAAACAAGTATCAATCCCCGGATTGCCGATCGGACACGACGCACACAGTGGTTTTTGGAAAGCCGATTTGGAATGTTTATTCATTGGGGGCTCTATGCGATCCCGGCTAGGGGCGAATGGGTTCGCAGCTATGAAAAGCTGACGGTTGAGCAGTATCAGCCCTTTTTTGATTCTTTTAACCCGGTTGATTACAACCCTCGCGCCTGGGCCAAATTGGCCAAAGAGGCCGGTATGAAATATGCGGTATTAACGGCTAAGCATCACGACGGCTTCTGCCTGTGGGACAGCCAAGTGACCGACTATAAGGCAACCAATACGCCCTGTGGGCGCGATCTGGTGCGTGAATACGTGGAAGCGTTTCGGGCGGAAGGCCTCAAAGTGGGTCTGTACTTTTCCATTATTGATTGGCATCATGAAGATTTTCCGCATTATGGCGATCAAAACCACCCTATGCGGGACAATCCGGCCTATAGCAACGAAGGACGGCAGTTTGACCGTTATCTGGAGTACATGCATGCGCAGGTGCGCGAGCTGCTGACACAATATGGAAAAATCGATATTATGTGGTTTGATTTTTCGTATCCTGGTATGGAGTGCGAAACCTGGCGAGCAACCGATCTGGTGAATATGGCGCGCTCGCTGCAGCCCGACCTTATTATCGATAATCGCCTAGAAGGAAGCGGTCAGCACTCCGGCACAATTAAAACGCAAAACCCATCGGTATATGCCGGCGATTTTGCGTGTCCGGAGCAGATGATTCCGCCCAGTGGCTTAACCGATGACGCCGGACACTCCATTCCGTGGGAGGCCTGTATCACGCTGAACGACCACTGGGGGTATTATAGTGCCGATCACCACTATAAGAGTCCGCGCATGGTGATCCGCAGCTTAGTAGAATGCGTCAGTAAAAACGGCAATTTAATTCTCAATGTTGGTCCCGACGCCAAAGGGCGTATTCCCGAAGAATCCGTACAGATTTTAAAAGAAGTGGGAGCCTGGATGAAGGACAATAGGGAAAGCATTTATGGCTGTGGCATGGCCGAATATGCTAAGCCGGAATGGGGCCGGTACACGCAAAAAGGAAATAAACTGTATGCGCATATTTACGAGGAATGCATGGGACCCATTTGTTTGCGCGGCCTGGCCGGCAAAATTGAAAGCGCGCGTCTGTTAAGAGACGGCTCCGAGATTCAGCTGACAGATTACTGGAATATTAAAGAATATCCACAGGACGCCTTTTTCTTTTTTGACAGCGCAAACTGCCTTACATTTCCTTTGCCGGACGAAAAAGATACCGTTGTAGAACTGACTTTGAAAGAGGATATCTAGTATTATGAAATTATGGATGCATGGCTGTGGCCCTAACCCGCAGGAGGGAGCACGGCATTTGAAAGATCTGGGTTTTTCTGTGGTCGTTGGCGGACAGGACGCGGCGGAGGCGGTGCTGGCCCAGGGAATGGAATACTATATTTGCACCGGTGCCTATCGCGGCCCGCAGTTTCAGGGAGACGAGTGGCTGGCCGAAGACATGTGGGGACGTAAGCAGGCCTGGTTTTCTTCTACCTGTCCAACCAGGGAGGAAGTAAGGCAGTATAATTTGCAGCAGGTTCGCCGCCTGGCGGCGACGAAAGGCATTCGAGGTATTTTGATCGACGGCGCGCGGTTTGCTTCGCCGGCCTCGGGAGAGCCAGAGGCGTTTTATACTTGTTTTTGCCCGCACTGCATGGAGAAAGCGCGCCGCATGGGCTTTGACGATAAAGAAATGCGAATAGCGGCTTCTATGCTGTATGATTTTCAGCACGGCAAGCCGCTGGATCTGGTGCCGTATTACGCAGGCCTCAAAGAGTGGTTTGAGTTTCGGCGGGCGGCAACAACAGAGCACCTGCTGGATTTTGTACAAGCCGTGAAGGAAGTAAACCCGGAGCTGGAAACAGGAATTTACATTTTTGCACCGGCGCTGGCCGATCTGGTCGGGCAGCATTACCGGGA
Organism: uncultured Clostridia bacterium; assembly: GCA_944383515.1. Classification (GTDB taxonomy): domain Bacteria; phylum Bacillota; class Clostridia; order Lachnospirales; family Bianqueaceae; genus CALWPV01. The sequence continues at coordinate 9,755 of CALWPV010000091.1, read as the reverse complement.
TCTGGCGCGGCATATGGATATTATGGCTCCCATGCTTTACCACTGTTATGCCGATGAAAATGGCCCGGCCTGCTTAAATGTGGAGCTGGCTACTATGCTGAGAATGCTGGAAGGCGCCAGTGGGCTAACGACAGAGCAGCGCATTCGCCTTCTCAGCGGTTTAACCGGGCACGAGTTAACCGGATATGAATCGGTAAGCAGCCTGCAGGCCGGTCTTTCTAATCGAATTTTGCAACGGGAGACGGAGCGCGCGCGGATTATGGGGCCAGATACCCAGCTGGTGCCAATTATTCAGCTTGACGCGCCCGATATAGAAGAAGCCATTCAGAAAACCATGGCCGGCGGCGCAGACGCCGTGAATTTCTTTGTATATCAGCAGGCGCAGGCAGAAGCGCTGCGGCCGTTATGGGAGCGGCTTCGTCAATGAAAACACTGCTGGTTGCGATTAACGCAAAATATATTCATTCCAACCCAGCGGTCTATAGTTTGCAAAAAAGCTGCCGGCAATATAGCCGGCAGTTTGGTATTGAGCTGGGCGAGGTGCTGGTTCAAGAGTACACGATCAACCAGAGTCATGAAAGCATATATTATCGCATAGTAGCAGAAAATCCCGACATTGTTGCATTTTCCGTTTATATTTGGAATCTGGAAGTGGTTCGCCGCCTAGCGGCCGATTTAAAAGCGGTCAGACCGGAGCTGAAAGTGTGGATGGGCGGCCCGGAAGTATCCTATGGAACAGAGCATAAGAATCTGACATTCGATGTAGTAATGGAAGGGGAGGGCGAACGGGTACTGTTTGCGCTGCTGGCCAGGGAGCATGGGGACCAGGTGCCCGGCAGCTGGCAGTTTACACAGGAAGGGCGCCGCGCTTCTTGCGCCCCTATAGACAATTTAAATGAGCTGCCTTTTTTATACGACGATCTGACTCCTTTTCAAAATCGAATTATATATTATGAAGCCTCCCGGGGATGCCCCTTTCACTGTGCATACTGTCTTTCTTCAGCGGAAAAAGGCGTACGCGAGCTGCCGCTTCCCAGGGTTATTCGTGAGCTTTCCATTTTGGCCGGGCAGCGGGTGCCTCAGGTTAAGCTGGTAGATCGCACGTTTAATTGCCATCCGGCGCGCGCGCTGGCGCTGGTCGAGTGGTTGCAGGATCTGCCGGATGACTGCCCCACCAATTTTCACTTTGAAATCGAGGCCGGAACCCTGAGCGAAAAGCTAATAGAGGGACTGACCGCCCTTCCGCGCGGGCGCGTGCAGCTAGAAATCGGCATTCAGTCCACACATAAAAAAACGCTGCGTGCCTGTGGGCGCAGCGATCAATTAGAACCGGTTATGGCGAATATCCGGCGCCTGGTAGAGGCGGGCAATATGAAAATTCATGTCGATCTCATTGCCGGCCTGCCTTACGAGGATTACCGGCGCTTTCAACAATCATTTGACGACGTATACCGCTTGGGCGCGCAGCAATTTCAGTTAGGCTTTCTTAAACTGCTAACCGGCACGCCCATGGAAAATATGGTCGCGGAGCACGCCTTTGTATTTGCCGAGCACCCGCCCTATGAGATACTAAAAAACCGATATATGAGCCAAGACGATCTTTTCCGCCTTAAATGTGTGGAAGACGTTTTAGAGCGGCTCTATAATTCAGGGCGCTTTACGCGGTTTTTGGCAGCGCTTTTGCCGTACTTTGACGGCCCCTTCGCCATGATGGCGTCTCTCGCGCGCCGCGCGTGGCAAGACGGGATTATTTTTCAGTCTCTGGCTCTTCTGGAGCTGTTTGAATGGCTAGCGTCATTACCACGCAGCCGTAGGCTGCAAACGGCGCTGCTGTTAGATTATTATACCGCCACTTCCGGAGACCGGGTGCCTGCCAGGCTAAAGGCGCTGGCCATGGAGCCGGCGGACCGAAAAGAGCGGGCTGCGGCCCTGCTTAGAAGGCTGGGGCGCCGGCAAAGAAAAATGGTCATTCGGTTTGCCGGCGGAAAGGAGTTTGGCGTAGATTATACGGAAAAAGACCCCGTGACCGAGTGTTTCTGGCTTTGGAATAAAGAAGGGCAGCGCTGCTAGAAATCCAGTGGCTAGATAAAGGCGCCGTCAAGCGTAATAATCTGCCCCGTTAAATATGAACTGCTTTCGCTACATAAAAAGAGCGCTAAATCGGCAACCTCTTGAGGGGTGCCAAAGCGACCTAGACCGATAGAGGCTTCTAGGTCCGTTTTTTCTTTCGGAGTGAGAAAGCCATTCATTTCGGTATCGATAGCGCCGCAGGCAATGGCATTGACGCGAATGCCGCTGGGCGCGACTTCCTGCGCGAGTGCCTTGGTAAAAGCGTCTAGCCCCCCTTTGGAGGCAGAGTAGGCGACTTCGCAGGAGGCGCCGCGCTGTCCCCACATGGAAGAGATATTGATAATCACGCCGCTATGCTGCCGAATCATAGAAGAGAGCGCTCCTTTGGCGCATAAAAATGCGCCGCGCAGATTCGTATTGAGTACGGCATCCCATTGGGCAACGCTCATATCCTGCAAAAGCCCATGGTAAGCAATACCGGCATTATTGATCAATACGTCCAAATGGTGGGTCTGACTGCAAATGTTAGAAAATAAAGATTCTACTTGATTTGGATCACAAATATCTGTTAGAATAGGAATACAGCCACTTTCTTTCTGAAGCGATTGCAAAGCGCCGAGAGAGTTTTTAGCTACGGCAAACACGAGATAATTGTGCTGTGCCAGTGTGGCGGCAATAGCGCGGCCGATGCCGCGCGAAGCGCCGGTGACCAGTGCGGTTTTCATGAAGTTCCCCCTTTTCATTTTTTGTGTCAGCTTAGCAAGTTATGTGGCTAAGCGTATTGTTCTGTGTGGCATTTTATCATAAGTTGGCGCGTAAACGCGCCAACTTAGCAAGAATCCCTTCGGAATTCTTGCGGTCGTCCTATGAGGGTATTTTATCATAAAGAAGGAGAAGAAGGCAAATGGCAGAGAGACAAAATCAACTGGATATTAAAAAAATGAAGCGTCGCGAAATCATTTTAGACACAGGAAAAATTATATTAGGGACTTTTTTATTGGCATTAGCGCTCAGCGCCTTTTTGGAACCTCACAATATTGTAACGGGAGGCGTAACGGGTCTTGGCGTTATTGTTAAAGAAGTAAGCGGGCGATTATTCGGATACGAAGTGCCGCTTTATCTGTCTAATATTGTGATCAACGCGCCGCTGCTTATTTTAGGCTTGGTTATTAAAGGAAAAAAATTTATGGCAAAAACCGTAGCCGGAACATTGTTGCTTACTTTTTTCTTATATGTAACCGAGGGCATTCGCATTCCGGGCGACGACATGATTTTAATGGCGCTATTTGGCGGTATTGTTTGCGGAGCCGGTGTGGGACTGGTGTTATCGGCTTCGGCAACGACAGGAGGAACGGATCTTCTGGCTGCCATTGTACAGCATTTCATTCGGCATATTTCGGTGGCCTGGCTTTTATTTATTATTGACGCCAGCATTGTCATTGCCGGCAGTTTTGTTTTCGGTGTAGAGATTGCTATGTACGGAGTCATTGGCATTTACCTAACCTCTAAAATTGCCGATCGGGTGGTGGAAGGATTTCATTACTCAAAAGCGGTATACATTATTTCCGATCAGTGGAGCGAAATTGCCGATGCTGTTATGCAGAAAATGGAACGCGGCGTTACGGGACTGAGTGGAAAGGGATTATATAAAAAGCAAGATCAGCAGGTTCTCTTTTGCGTGATTGCTTCCAAAGAGCTGGTTCAAATGAAAAAACTGATTTATGAGTTAGATCCTAAAGCGTTCGTTGTTGTTTCCGACGCGCGCGAAGTTTTGGGCGAAGGCTTTCTTCCCTATAATCGATAAAAAACACTGGCTGGGGAGCTCAAAATAGCAAAATATGCAGGGGAGCTATGCAATTTGTATAAAATAGCAGCGATACTTTTGTGAATTTATCCAATAGCCGAAATCGAAAAAAAGGTGTATGATAGAGTACAGTTATTAAAACAGTAACACCCCATTATTCTAAGGAGGCTATTATGGCAAGTTTACAGTTAAAAAACATTAAAAAAACATATGGCAACGGTATCACCGCTGTTAATGACTTCAATCTGGATATTGAAGATCAGGAGTTTATTATTTTCGTTGGTCCTTCCGGTTGCGGTAAATCTACGACCCTTCGTATGATCGCTGGTCTGGAAGAGATCTCCGACGGTGAGCTTTACATCGGCGGCAAACTGATGAACGACGTTGCTCCCAAAGATCGTGATATCGCTATGGTATTCCAGAGCTACGCTCTGTATCCTCATATGACGGTATACGATAACATGGCATTCGGTCTGAAACTGAGAAAGACTCCTAAAGCTGAAATCGAGCAAAGAGTAAAAGAAGCTGCCAGAATTCTGGAAATCGAGCATTTGCTGGATCGTAAACCGAAAGCTCTTTCCGGTGGTCAGAGACAGCGTGTTGCTATGGGTCGTGCTATTGTACGTGAGCCCAAAGTATTCCTGATGGATGAGCCGCTCTCTAACTTGGACGCTAAGCTGCGTGTACAGATGCGTATTGAGATTTCCAGACTGCATGAGAGACTGAAAGCAACCATTATTTACGTAACACACGACCAGGTAGAGGCTATGACGCTGGGTACCCGTATCGTTGTTATGAAAGACGGTCTGATGCAGCAGGTAGATTCTCCGGTTAAACTGTATAACGAGCCTCAGAACCTGTTCGTTGCTGGTTTCATTGGATCTCCTCAGATGAACTTTGTCGATGCCGTTCCACAGAAAGAAGGCAACAACGTATATCTGCATTTCCACAATCAGAAAGTATTGCTGCTTCCTGAGAAGGCTAAGAAGGTTGTTGACGGCGGTTATCTGGGCAAAGAAGTTGTTATGGGTATTCGTCCTGAAGATATTCATGAGACCGAGGCTGCTCTTGCTCAGTTTGCTGATTCTACGATCAATGCAGAAGTTAACGCTATTGAGCTTTTGGGTGCTGAGCTTCATCTGTATCTGTCCATCGAAGATACCGACATGATCGCAAAAGTTAATCCGAGACTCCAGGTTAAGACCGGCGACAAAGTAAAACTGGCTCTGGATGCGAACCGGATTCACGTATTCGATAAAGAAACCGAAATGGTTATTACCAACTGATATCGCCTGTATCTTGTTAAAAGCATACTGAATGGGGCTGCCGTATTGATGTTTTTTATCAATACGGCAGTTTTTTTATTGGGAATTAAAACATACGTTTTTGCTCAGATACATGCGCCTGCTTGAAACCGGAAAGCAAGGCGCCGGCGCTGCATATTCTGCTCCGTATCCTCATACAATCAAAAAAGAGCGATAAGATATGGTTTACAGCGGGACGCATTTTAGCTATAATAGATGCATTATTTTTTATGAGTAGGAGGAATAAGGTTTGATACGGATACCGAAACCCGCGGACGAAACAAAGCGGAGCTGGTGGAGGGGGTTTTTGGCCGGAGCTCTGTTATGTCTGGTTTTCTTTATTGTTTTTTGTTATGTTGTGCAGCCGGGAGCCATTACCATTTGGAAAAGCGGCGGTTTAAGCCCGGGAGAGGCGTCTCAGGTGGTCAGTAAGATAGATTTGCTGCTGCATTCTATAGAAGACAATTATTTAGAAGAAGTGGATACCGACACGCTGTTAGACGGCGCCTACCATGGCCTGGTCAGCGCCATGGGCGACCAGTACAGCCGGTATTATACGGAGGAAGAATACGAGCAATATCAGCAGTCGAGTTCTGGTCAGTATGTAGGCATTGGAGTAACCGTTAAAAAGGCCGAAGGCGGCGGCGCTGAAATTACCGAGGTGGCCGAAGGCGGGCCGGCGGAAGAAGCGGGCATAATAGCCGGCGATATTCTGATCCGGGCTGACGATACCGACCTGACTTCCATGGAGCTAACGGATATCGTGGAAGTGATTCAAGGTCCTGAAGGCAGCGAGGTGGCTATTACGTATCGGCGTGGGGAGCAGGAAAATACGACGGCCGTAGTCCGGGCCACAATCGACGAGCAAACGGTGAGCGGAGAAATGCTGGAGAGCGGGATCGGCTATATTCGCATTGAGGGGTTTGAAGGAGTCACTACGGAACAGTTTAAAACGGCGTTACAATCTTTGCAAGAACAAGGCCTAGAGGGACTGATTGTTGATCTGCGAGATAATCCGGGCGGCCGCGTCGATGTTGTGCAGGAAGTCACGAATGAATTGGTTCCGGCCGGGATTATTACCTATACAGAAGACAAATATGGCAATAGGCAGGTGTATGATGCCACGGAAGAGCCGTTCCTGGATTTACCTTTGGTTGTGCTTGTCAATGAAAACTCGGCCAGCGCGGCAGAAATTATGGCAGGCGCGATACAAGACCGGGAGGTTGGCATTTTAGTAGGCACAACCACTTTTGGCAAAGGCATTGTTCAGAAAACTATGCCATTTACAGACGGAACGGCGGTGAAAGTGACTATGGCTAAGTATTATACGCCGAATGGAAACTATATTCACGGGATTGGTATTACGCCGGATATTGTCATTGAACTGCCAGATGGCAAGTCTTTGGCAGACCTCACCTCGCGAGACGAGGATTTACAGCTGCAGGCCGCGCTTGAGGCTCTGAAAACCGAAATGGGACAATAATTCGCATGTGGCAGCCTCTATGGTTAATCTTGCAGCTCAGCGTGCAAACAATCACAATGGTAGCGGTGAATCCATTGTTTTGGTTAACGCTGTGGTTTGCTTACCGGTACTACAGGCAATACGAATGGGATAAAGCCAGCGCTAGACGATTAGCGCTGGCTTCTTTTTGGGAAGGACTGCTGGCCGGTTTATTCGTAGTCTGGCTGGTGGCCGGTTTAGGTCTTATGACAATACCCAGTCCGGCGCTGTACTGCATGGGCCCGGTTTCTATGCTGCTCTCCCTGATTCGGCCACGCTTTCTTTGTATGGCATACGGCGCGGGGATTACGCTGGGGTTAGGACGGGTGCTGGGACTTCCCGTCGATGCGCCGGGAATTATGGCGCTGGTAGCCATTTTGCATCTGGCCGAAGGCCTGTTGGTTCTTTTGTTTGGCGGCCGCCATACCGTCACCATTTATCAGCAGCGACAGCGCCGCCTGGTTCCCGTCAGCGGGATCTATCGGTTTTGGCCCGTTCCCGTTTGCCTGTTAATCAGCGGAAAGCAGTGGCTGGATCTGGCACAGCTGTCTATGCCCGGCTGGTGGCCGCTGCTGAAAACGGCGCCAGATGCCATGCAGCAAGCGGTATTAGGCTTGCTGCCCATTGCCGTAACCTTGGGGTATTCCGATTTATCGGGAGAAAAAGAACAGGTGAAGCGCCGCCACCTACAAAACGGCATTCTCATTGCCCTCTATGCGCTCCTGTTGTTAGGCATTAGTCTGCTTGCCGAAAATCATCCGCTCTGGGGCGATATCGGCCTCGTGTTTATGGTAGGCGGTCATGAAATGATTGTAAAAGGAAGGAGCTGGAGGCGCCATGCGTAAGAAGATAAGTATAGCGCTACTTGTGCTTGGCATGCTAGCGGCAGTCAGTATGGGACTGGAAAAGACACAAAGCAACCAGGCATGGCAGAGCGCAGCGCCGGCAGAGCCGGAAATAGACGAATGGCAAATCCTTCCCCGCGAGGGCAGTGAGGACGTTCATGTTTATCCGGTGCTTACCCTGACCGGCGCGGAAGCGATAGAGGAAATACAGGGAGCGCTCTATACGGAAGAAAGAGAAATCATCGGCGGCGAATTTGAAATTGTCGACGGAACCGGCGCCCGGTTCTGGCCCTACCAGGTGCTACAGCCGGGACACACATATGAATGGAGCGTTCAGGTCAACGGAACCGCAATGACTCACTTTTTTACAGTGAGCGCTATGGCGCTTCCCGATGAATGGATTGAGGTTTCTCTGGGGACGCAGCAGTGGGTCAAGGTTTGGCAGGGAGGGCAGGTTACACAGCAATTTCCCTGTTCGGGAGGGCTGCCAGACTCTCCTTCACTGCTGGGGGTCTTTGAGTTGCAGGAGCGGGGCGAAAGCTTTTATTCTCACCGTTTTTGCGAAGGAGCCCGGTATTGGATTCGGATTCAGGATCAATTTTTATTCCATAGTGTGCCGCGCGATGAGCAGCAACACATGATACAGAGTGAACTGGATAAAATCGGCACGGCCGCCAGCCACGGGTGCATTCGGCTTAAAGACGAAGACGCGCAGTGGCTTTATGAACAAATGCCAGAGGGCACTATGGTAATCATTCATCCGGCCGTTTCCGATCCGGTGGGAGAGGCCATATGCTTTCTGGAAAAACAGTTTGAATCCCCAAAATGAGTCTTGAACTCCGTAAAAGGCCAGTGTATAATAGATTTATGCCGTAAACGGCGGGAATATTTTTTGAACAGGAGCTGGCGATATTTTGACAGAACGCGTAGCCAAAATCATAACCATTTTACAAGAGGCCTATCCGGATGCGCATTGCGAACTGGATTTTCAAACACCGCTTCAGCTTTTAATTGCTACGGTGCTTTCGGCGCAAACCACCGATAAACAGGTAAATAAGGTGACGGAGCGCCTGTTTGCGGATTGCCCGGATTTAGACAGCCTGCTGCAGTTAACAAAAGAAGAAATCCGTACATATATACGAAGTCTTGGCTTTTATAATACGAAGGCCGATCACTTGTATCTAATGTTTCGGCAGCTACATGACGAATTCGGCGGTCAGGTGCCGCGGACCATGCAGGAACTTACACGGCTGCCGGGAGTCGGGCGTAAAACGGCTAACGTAGTTATGTCCAATGCCTTTGGCGAGCCGGCGATTGCGGTAGATACGCATGTATTTCGGGTATCCAACCGGCTGGGGTTAGCGCATGCGTCTACGGTAGAGCAAACGGAGCAGCAGCTCCAAGAGGCAATCGATCGCGGTTTATGGACGCTGTGTCACCACCTACTTATTTTTCACGGGCGGCGCTGCTGCAAAGCAAGAGCACCGCAATGTAGTCTCTGCCCGCTTCAGGCATTATGCGAGTACCATGCGGCAGGGAAGGACTAAAATAAACGAAGTAAGGAGAAATTACCAATGAAGCAGTTTATGAAATACATCACCGAGTCGCCGGTGAGTTTTTATGCGGTTAAAAATTTAACTCAAATGCTGGAAGACAATCAGTTCACAAAGCTGCCGCTGCATGAACCTTGGACGGTTCAGGAAGGCGGGCGTTATTATGTGACGCTGTGGGATTCGGCGTGTATTGCCTTTGTGATTCCTAACAATATGAAGCAGGCCAAGGCGCCGCTGTATCGCCTAATCGGAGCGCATACGGATCAGCCTTGTCTGCGGATTAAACCCAGCGCGGAAATTCAGCAAAATGGGTATTGCAAGCTCAATGCCGAGATCTATGGCGGACCGATTTTTAGTACCTGGCTGGATCGCCCGCTTTCGCTGGCGGGGCGGGTAACCTTAAAGAGTGATCATGTCTTTCAGCCGCGGGTAGAGCTTGTCGATTTAAAAAAACCGGTATTGGTGATTCCGAATTTAGCTGTCCATATGAACCGGGGCGTTAATGAAGGAGTCGCGCTGAATGCGCAGGTAGACATGCTGCCGGTGGGAGCGTTGGTATCCGGCCTTGCCGATACTCATAGTCAGCTAATTATTGAGGCGCTTACGCAGGAGCTGCAGGTTTCGCCGGATGAAATTCTCGATTTTGATTTATTTACCTATGTAACAGAGAAACCGGAA
>CALWPV010000090.1 GCA_944383515.1 uncultured Clostridia bacterium | reverse complement strand
CAGGGCGCGTATACAACCATTATCAATTGTGCGGCATTCACTAATGTAAATCTGTGCGAGAGCGAGGAAGAAAAAGCCTACCAGGTGAATAAGGTGGGGGCTGAGAATTTGGCGAAGGCAGCGCAGGCTTATAATATGAAGTTAATTCATGTATCGACGGACTATGTTTTTGCCGGCAATGGCAGCCGGCCATATTTAGAGTCCGAAGCGACAGCGCCGCAAAGCGCCTATGGCAGAACCAAAGAGGCCGGAGAACGGGCCGTCATGATGCATTGTAGCCGTTATTTTATTGTACGGACCGCTTGGCTCTATGGCTATACGGGGAATAATTTTGTAAAAACCATGATGAAGCTGGGCAGAGAGCGCGGCGCAGTCAGCGTGGTTAATGACCAATATGGAAATCCGACGAATGCGGCGGACTTAGCTTATCATTTGCTTAAGCTGGTAACGTCCGATTCATATGGAATCTATCACGGCACAGGCCTTGGCATCTGCAGCTGGTACGAGTTTGCCTGTAAGATTATGGAATATGCGGGCATTCAGGCAACGGTTACGCCGTGTACTACGGAAGAGTACATGGCGCCGGCTAAGCGCCCTGCGTATTCGGCGCTGGATCATTATCACTTTGAAAAAACGGTTGGCTATGCGTTTCGCCCGTGGGAAGAAGCATTGCACTATTTTATAGAACATCTGGATCAGATAGAAGGAGAAGCAGTATGACAATCATTGTAACCGGCGGCGCCGGATTTATTGGTAGCAATTATATTTTATATACTATGAAGGCTCACCCAGAAGATCGGGTGATTTGCCTGGACGCGTTAACATATGCGGGAAATCTTCATAACTTAGAGGAAGTGCTGGATGAGCCGCGATTTCGGTTTGTTAAGGCCAGCATTAGCGACCGGCCAGCAGTGGAAAAGCTGTTTGAGGAGGAAAAACCCGAGGTTGTGATTAACTTTGCGGCCGAAAGCCATGTGGACCGTTCTATTCATAATCCGGGGCTTTTTGTCGAGACCAATGTTATGGGAACACAGATTTTGCTGGATGCAAGTCGCAAATATGGAGTGCAACGATATCATCAGGTTTCGACCGATGAGGTATATGGTGATTTGCCGCTGGACCGCCCTGATTTGTTTTTTACGGAAAAGACTCCGATTCATGCTTCCAGTCCGTATTCTGCTTCCAAAGCGGGAGCCGATCTTTTGGTCGGGGCGTACTACAGAACGTTTGGCATGCCGGTAACGATTAGTCGGTGTTCTAATAACTATGGTCCCTATCAATTCCCGGAAAAACTGATTCCGCTTATGATTTCTAAGGCTATGTCTAATCAGCCGATGCCTGTTTATGGCGAAGGGCTGAATGTGAGAGACTGGCTATATGTAGAAGATCACTGCCGCGCGATTGATTTGATTGTGCGCCAAGGAAAAGTCGGAGAGATTTATAATATTGGCGGTCATAACGAAATGCGTAATATCGACATTGTTAAAATCATTTTACAGGCGCTGGGAAAAAGCGAAGAGCTGATTACTTTTGTGGAAGATCGTGCAGGCCATGACCAGCGATATGCCATTGATCCCGCTAAAATTCATGCGGATCTGGGGTGGCTTCCGGAAACCCGATTTGCTGAGGGAATTCAGAAAACCATTCAGTGGTATGTGTCTCATACAGACTGGCTGGAGAATGTAATGAGCGGGCAGTATCAAACATATTACGAAACAGCCATGCAGCAGGGACGGATTCAGTAAAGAAAAAATGAAGGTGAGGTAGCAGGTATGGGAATGCCGAATCGGCAAAGCGAGCCGTCAGGGAAGTTGTTTGGGCAGCTGATAACCAGAAAAAACTGGAATAAGGTGAAACGAATGCTGGCGCAGGGCCAATGGCAGCCGGCACTACGAGGCATTATACGAAAGCTAAAACAGCCGGAATCATTGATGGAAGCTTCTTATACTTATGCTATGATTAAAGAGCGGTATCTGAGGCGAAAAAACGCGATTACCAGTAGAATGCTGGGCGTGGACGTCGATATTATTGTGCCGGTTTACGATGGCATGAAGTATTTAGAAAGGCTGCTGGCGTCCATTGAAAAAACAGAGATTTCCTATCGATTGATCTTAATTGATGATGCAAGTCCGGATTCTGCTACCAAAGAGTTTTTACAGCACTATGTGCAGAGTCACGAGAAGGCTACGTTAGTGCGCAATGCGCAGAATTTAGGTTTTGTAGGCAGCGTCAATCGCGGTCTGGCGATGGCGCGCGGTCATGTGGTTATTTTGAATACCGATGTAGAGCTGCCAGTCGGATGGCTCGAGAGATTGATCGCGCCTATTGTCAAAGATACTACGGTGGCGAGCGCGACTCCGTTTACGAATAGTGGTACGATCTGCAGCTTTCCTTTATTTAATCAAAATAACACCTTGTTTAATGCGATTCCTGTAGATCAGATCGATCGATTTTTTCAGGAAATTCGCTCTCTGTATACCGATATACCAACCGGTGTTGGCTTTTGCATGGCAATTAGCAAGAAAGCGCTTCATGAGGTTGGTTTTCTGGACCAAAAAACCTTTGGCAAGGGATACGGAGAAGAAAACGACTGGTGCCAGAGAGCAATTGAAAAGGGATTTCGCAACGTTATGGTGGAAAATTTATATGTTTTCCATAACCATGGCAGCAGTTTCCATCCGGAAGAAAAAACCCGGTTAATTCGTATGAATCAGGAAAAGCTGTTAGCCAAACACCCGGATTATGCCAACCAGGTAGGTTCCTATTTGGCACGAGATCCTATGGCGCCGATTCGTGCCTATGTTTTTTGCAGGCTTACGGCTTCAATGAGTGCCAGACGATATCTCATTTTTCATCATACCCTAGGGGGCGGCGCCGATGCATATATACAAAACTATGCAAGAAAGAGACGGGCGGAAAACGCCGTAACGGTACTCGTTCGTTATATCCGGGAACGCGGTCAGTATCAGCTGGAGTATCAATATCAGGATATTCGCGTTTTTTTCGACATGAAAACGCTGGACGAGGTGTTTGACTTCAGTTATCAAATGGATATGAATCAGGTGATTATCAATCAAATGGTTACGTATCCGAATTTACAGATGCATTTGACAAAAATTCGTGAGTTTGCCGAGGATAAGGGCTGCCGTATCATGATGATGGTGCATGATTATTATGTGCTTTGCCCCAGTATTTACCTGTTAAACGAAAAACAAACGTTTTGTCATCTGCCGTCTAGGGCAGAGTGTCAGACATGTCTTCAGCAGAATCCGAATTGCGATAATTTTGAAACAAAATCAATTGAGGAGTGGCGGCGGATTTGGCAGCCGTTTTTGCAGGCGTGTCAGGAGGTTAGAGTTTTTTCACAGGATTCTATGCATCTGGTTCAAAAGGCATATGGAGGCTTGGATCAGGTGAGAGTACTCGATGTGCAGCATACCTCTCTTCCCGTGGTAGCCAAAGAATATAAAACGACAGAAACTCTTAACATTGGTCTGCTGGGAACTTTGACTGACCTGAAAGGAGCCCAGCTAGTACGCCAAATGCTAACGCTTGCAGAAAACCGGAAGACGAATGTTCGTTTTATTCTGTGCGGCAGCAGTGTGGATCCAATACGAAGCCGGTATTTTAAACAGACTGGCGCATATCACCCTGCCATGCTTCCTAGCATGATTTTAGAGTATGATATCGATCTGTTTTTCATTTCGTCTATTTGTCCGGAAACTTTTTCATATACCACGCAGGAAGCGATGGAAATGGGAATGCCAGTTGCCTGTTTGCCGCTGGGAGCTCCGGCTGAACGGGTGCAGCGTTACGGAAAGGGAAAGGTTTTGTCGTCGCCGGAGGCTGGCAAAAATTTGGAGGAGCTGATCGAGTTTGGAAAGAAGCAGCAAAAACCACTGGCTGAAACGAAACGAGGACTCATTGTCATACAAGAAGAGTCGTATGCGAGTCGGTATCGAGCCGAACATTTAAAAGAACAGCTGCTTCATGAAGGCATCGTTGCCGATGTAATAGAGGTTGTAGAATTGAAAGGCCGTTTAGCGCGGCAATATGCATGGACCGTATTATATCGGTGTCAAGATCAGCCTAAAATACGCTATTGGATCCGAGAAGCGCATCGAATTGGGCATAAGGTTTGGTATGCGGTTGACGACCTGGTATTTGATTATGAAACCGTTAAGCGCTTGGATTTTGCGCAAACCAGAGAGTACCGGGGATTTGAAAAAGTCTGTACCAAAATTCAGACCTGCATGAATGCCTGTGATGGCGTTTTAGTTTCTACCGAGGCGTTAAAGAGAGAATTGCAACAGAGAAACGGGCATATTCCTGTGACTGTGCAACGCAATGTGGCTAGTTATGAAATGATTGCTTTGTCACAAGAAGCTTATCAGGAAAAAAACAGACAAAAAGAGGAAGTAGTTTTAGGGTATTTTAGCGGTTCTCATACGCATGATGCCGATCTTATGCTAATTGTTCCGGTATTGACAGAGCTTATGCGCAAGTATCCGCAGCTTAGAATTTGGCTTGGAGGCGCGCTGGAAGTGCCTAAAGAACTGGCTGTTTTTGCAGATCGGTTAACAATATGGCCATTCCGGCCTTGGCAGGAGCTGCCGAAGCTGCTGGCCGGGATTGATATCAACCTGATGCCATTACAAACAAGTGTTTTTCACGAGTGCAAATCGGAAAACAAATGGTTAGAGGCAGCGTTAGTGGCCGTGCCAACGGTAGCGTCTTATAACGATGAGCTTTCCAAGGTCATTCGGGATGGCGAGACCGGTTTGCTGTGTCGTGATACGGCGCAGTGGCAGAAACAATTACAGGAGCTTATTGACTCGGCGCAGTATCGGCAGCGCATAGGAGAAGCAGCACGGCAAGAAGTACTAGCTGGGCATACTACGCAGCAGATAGAGCCAGAGGTGCTTGCTATGTTTACCGCTTAACTTGACTTTTTTGTAGGGAACGGCTATAATTTTGCCATTATGGCATATGCTGAGTCATTGATAGGGAAGGATGAAGAAAATGGGAAAGTTTACTTTTATTGAAACAGGAATTCAAGATTTATATATTATTGAAGCCAAGCGTTTTGGCGATGCGCGCGGATATTTTATGGAAACCTATAATGAAAGGGATTTTCACGAGGCAGGGTTAACCATGCGCTTTGTACAGGCAAATGAATCGCGCTCTAGTCAAGGAGTGCTGCGTGGTTTGCATTTTCAGAAGCACTATCCGCAGGGCAAACTGGTACGAGTAACGAAAGGTGAGGTTTATGACGTGGCGGTTGATCTAAGGGCTGAAAGTCCGACTTTTGGCCAGTGGAGAGGAGTATATTTGTCTGAGGAAAATAAACGACAATTCTATGTGCCAGAAGGATTTGCTCATGGTTTTTATGTTACCAGTGAAGTAGCAGAGTTTGTTTATCAGGTTACCAATTTATACCACTCGGAAGATGAAGGCGCTTTATTCTGGAACGATCCTGAGGTAGGAATTCAGTGGCCTTTAGTAGAAGGAGTACCGACACTGCTTAGCGAGAAGGATCAAAAGAATCCGTTATTAAAAGATTTAGAGTTCAAATTTTAATTAAAGGAGAAAAGCTGCTTTGGCGCTTAAAAATATTTTAATTACATTCCGCAGATATTGTCCCTTATTGTGGAATTTGGCAAGTCGGGATTTCACCCTGAAATATCGACGCTCATTTCTGGGTATCGCTTGGAGTATTTTAAATCCACTTTTAATGATGCTGGTTTTAACCCAGGTATTTGGTTTGCTGTTGAAAATTCAGGTAGAGAATTTTCCGGTATACTATATTGTGGGTTCCAGCATGTGGACTTTTTTTTCAGAGGCAACGAATTTGTCGATGTCATCGATTATGGGTGCTTCTACACTCATTAAGAAAGTCTATGTACCCAAGTACATCTTTCCTTTGGAAAAATGTTTGTTTGCGTTAGAGAATTTTATTTTCAGCTTAATTGCCGTTGTGATTGTTATGCTATTTCAGCGGTTTGTACCGCCAGCGACAGCCTTATTATTTTTTATTCCCGTTTTGTATTGTTTTGTATTCTCTGTAGGGATTGGCCTCATTTTAAGCGCACTGGCAGTTTTCTTTCGAGATGTCGTTCATTTGTATAGTATTGTATTGACGATTTGGATGTATATTACGCCGATTATTTATCCGATTGAGGTTGTGCAGGATTCAGCACTGATTTATGGTATTATTCAGTGTAATCCAATGTATTATTATGTCGGATATTTTCGAGATCTGCTTATGTATAATACCATTCCCGATTTGCGCTTTAACTTGATTTGTATAGCTTTTTCGTTAGGAGCTTTGGCGCTGGGCTTATTAGTATTCAAAAAGACACAGGACAAGTTTATTTTACACATTTAAGACCAGATACAGGGAAAGAGACGAGTAAGAGAGGTTCATTAGGGAAAACTATGGATGAACCGGAATGGAGGACCAGAATGGCAGAGCCGTATGCAATTGAAGTTAAGGATGTTTCTATGCATTTCAATATGAATAAAGAAAAGCTGGAAAATCTAAAAGAATATTTTATTAAATTTATGAAACGCGATTTGCGCTATGAGAAATTTGCGGCCCTAGAAGACATATCTTTCCAAATTGCAAAGGGAGATGTTTTTGGTATTGTTGGACTGAATGGTTCTGGTAAATCGACACTGCTGAAAGTAATATCTGGTATTTTAAAACCAACTACCGGCAGTGTGATTACTCGTGGTCAAATTGCACCGCTTATTGAATTAGGAGCGGGATTTGATATGGAGTTAACGGCCAGAGAGAATATTTTCCTCAATGGATCGGTTTTAGGATACTCTAAAAAATATATGCAAGAACGGTTCGATCAGATTGTTGAATTTTCAGAAATGCAGGATTTTTTAGACACGCCAATGAAAAACTATTCATCGGGTATGGTAGCGAGGGTTGGGTTTGCTATTGCGACAATGACCATTCCAGACATACTCATTGTGGATGAAATTTTGGCGGTAGGTGATTTTCGGTTTCAGGAAAAATGCGAGAATCGTATTCGGGAAATGCTGGAAGGCGATACGACGGTGCTCATTGTTTCTCACTCCATAGATCAGATTGAGCGCTTATGTAAGCATTGTCTGTGGCTGGAGCATGGGCACATAAAAATGATTGGCGAAACAGAAGAAGTTTGTAACGCATATAAAAAAGGGTAAATGAAATGAAGTGGATAGAGAGAAATAAGACGCTATGGATTAGGATCGGTTGTTGCTTGATTCTATGTTTAGCCTGTTTAGGAATCTTACATGGTTTAGGGCTTTTACAACCGATTGTTAATGAAGACGATGATGGAAAAAATCAAATTGAGAATACCGGTCATGTAGGCGAGATTACACAGGAGACAACAATTCAGCAAACCTTTCGAGTGGAAGAGGATTCTCTTGCTTCGGTAGGTGTAAAAATTGCTACGTTTGCCAGTCTCAGGGACTCGCTTCTTTTTGTGTCTTTAGAAGATGCTGCAACGCATGAAGTGATTCAGGAGTGGAGCATAGAAATGAAAAATTATAGCGATAATAGCTTGCTTGTGCTCTTTTTAGATCAACCGTTAAACAATGCAAAAGGGCGTTCGCTTAGTTTAACCATTGCTTCCAATGCAACCATGGAAAATGCTATTACGCTTTGGACGACGCAGCCTTCCTATTATGAGGGGAGTCTGAGTATCAATGGCAGGCAGCAAGAAGATCAGTTAATTCTTCTTTCTAATGTGCAGGCCGCGGTATCTTATGCCGGATATATATATAGCGGTTTCTTTCTTTTTGTTATTTTTCTATTTTTCTCTTTATGGATCACGCCTGGAACACGAAAGGCTATTGTACAAACAGTGCAGCGCCAGAGCAAAGAGATAGGGCAACACCGGCAAAAATTGCTTTATATTGTATTAGCGGAAGGCGCAGTTGTATTGTTTGCCATTGCACTTGAATGGGCACTTCCTGTACTCTTTCATATAGAATCGATTGGCCTTGCCAAACAGAGTAGATTTGTTTGCGTATGTGCAATAGGTACTTTAGGCATTGCGCTTGGTTTTGGGCATCATACACTTCGGCATAAACCGGAATATTTGGTAGCGCTTATGGTGTTTTTAATGGGAACAGTCTATGCATGTTCTCTTCCTTCTGAAGTTTTTGTTTCTTGGGATGAGGCAATTCATTATTCGCGTACTTTGGCCTTATCTAACTGCATGGACGGGAGAATGTCATTAGCAGATCAGACGTTAATCACAAGCAATGGTTTGACGCCAGACTGGTATAATATGGAAATCCTTTCTCAGAAACAGGCGCTTTTTGAGCAGTCTTGGCAAACCAGCGGCACAACGGTAGTGGCCGGTCGTAATTTAGAAAAGCTTTGGACAGTCACTTATATTCCCTCTGCGCTTGGTATTACTTTGGGCAGGATTTTTCAATTACCGCATCGTTATCTATTTCTTCTAGGCGGATATTGTAATTTATTGGTCTATGTAGCGGCAGTTTTCTTTGGTATGAGAAAGCTAAAGTCGGGTAAGATGATTATAGCTGTAGTAGCGCTGCTGCCTACTCCCTTGTTTTTAGCTGTTCGTTATGGGTATGATATTTGGCTTATTTCCTTTTATCTTTTAGGAACCTGTTACTGGATTGGAAATATGCAAAGCCGCGAGCCGATTCGTAAAAAAGACGCGTTGATTGCATGGGGGGCGTTTTTCGTGGGGTCCTTTGCCAAATCAGTGTATTTTCCGATTTTGGCCGTACTATTTTTGTTACCGGCTCAGCGTATGGAAGATCCACGGTGGGCACTTTCATATCGTTGTATGATTCTCGCTTCTATGGTAACCCTAGCAGCCGGTATGGTGCTTGGCGTCATGGTTTTACCGTTCATT
The DNA here is from genome assembly GCA_944383515.1 of uncultured Clostridia bacterium. Lineage (GTDB taxonomy): Bacteria > Bacillota > Clostridia > Lachnospirales > Bianqueaceae > CALWPV01. Next base: position 29,930 of record CALWPV010000090.1, on the reverse strand, counting down.
TGGGTTGCATCTTACGGCTTAGCTAAAGGAATAGGCTGGCTTGGACAAAAAATGAGCCGTAAAACGCAGATTATAATCGCGAGTGTAGTTTTGCTTGTAGGAGCTGCGGTTATTCTGGTTTTAGTATATCGTGTAGTACCGGGAATGCTCGGAATAGGTGATTTGCGGGGAGGCGCCGTGAATGCAGGTCAGCAGCTGCTTCGCATTTTAGAAAATCCATTGGCATACCTTAAAATTTTAGGCGAATTTTTAGTTACGGTCTATTTTTCATATTCTTCCAGTGCGGGATGGATCAGTAATGTTGGATCTATGGCATATTTAGGAACTTCGAGCCTGCGCTTACTTCCGGTTATGCTTTTGGTGGTTGTTGCATTAACAGATAAAAATGAAATGGATGCGTATCCAAGAGCTGGCCTGGCAAAAGGCATGTCTTTAATTCTTATCGTCGTTACAGCGGCTATGATCGCTACCACGATGTATATTGATTTTACTCCCTTAGGATATCAAACGATTCAGGGCTGCCAGCCGCGATATCTTTTGCCGTTTTTTTCATTGTTTTTCATGGTTATCGGATCGCCAAAAGTGCACCATAATTGGGATCTGAAGCGGTATCATGCTACGGCTCTGACAACCAGTCTTTTTCTGGCTGCTTGGAGTATTAGTCAGTTAGCCATTATACAATATTGTTAGTTATATGTAAGGAGGTTCACATGGGTGAAGATTTACAGCGCCGACAGCTGGAAGAAAAAATAATTAAATTAGAAAGACAGTTGGAGCTGGAAAAGGAACAAACAGAACAGCTGAGAAAAGAAGAGGAAGATCTGCGCACAGAGCTTAATATTCTGATGCAGCTGTACCATTCAGTTACTTCTTCACATTTTTGGCGTTTGACCAAACCCTTACGCAGGGTAGTGGACGGCGTCAAGAAAGTGATTATGGCCTTTTTACCGCTGCGTTTTGCCTATAAAGGGACCAAGATCTTGCTTACGCAAGGCCCCGGAGAACTGCTGCGCAGAGTGATGCAAAAGTATAAAGGACGTATTCCAACTAATTATATGAAAATCACGGAGGAAACTCGGAGAAGAGAGGAGTCCGAGGTGTTTGATAATCCAGTTACATTCAGTATTCTGGTGCCGTTATATAATACCCCAATTCAGTTTCTCAAAGAAATGATCGAGTCTGTACAGGCACAAACGTACCCTAATTGGGAGCTTTGTTTGGCCGATGGGAGCGATACCAGCCATGCTGAGGTAGGAGAATGCGTATTGCGGTATCAGGAAGGGGATTCACGAATCCGTTATCAAAAACTAGAAAAAAACTTAGGTATTTCAGAGAATACTAATGCCTGCATTAGCATGTCTACTGGGGGGTATATCTGTCTTTTTGACCATGACGATTTATTGCACCCCTCTGTTCTGTATGAAAACATGAAGGCCATACAAGAAACGGGAGCCGATTTTTTATATACAGATGAAGCGGTTTTTGTAGGAACAGATATAACCAAAATTACCACCTTCCATTTTAAACCAGATTTTGCTATCGATAATTTGCGAGCCAATAATTATATCTGTCATTTTTCAACGTTTTCGAGAGAACTTCTGCAAAAAAGCGGTCTGTTTCGGAGTGCGTATGATGGCAGTCAAGATCATGATCTAATTTTACGGCTTACACATTACGCGCAGCATGTGCATCATATTCCTAAATTACTTTATTTTTGGCGTTCTCACGCCAATTCCGTGGCACAGAATTTGGGGTCTAAGCCATATGCGATTCAGGCAGGGGTTAATTCGGTCCATGATAATTTATGTCATTTTGGATTACCGTGTGAAGTGGAGAGCATCCCGGCTTCTCCCACATTATATCGGATTCGATATCAGTTAAAAGAAAAACCATTGGTTTCTATTATTATTTCCTTTTCTGACGACGCTGCTGCGCTTGAAAAGTGCCTTCGTACAATTTTGGCTAGAACGGTTTATGCGTCATATGAAATTATTGTGGTTATTACCCGGGAAATTGATCGGGAACTCAAAACTAAATTTGCACAGTACAAAAAGAATTTTCAGGTACGTTTTGTTTTTGCTAAATCAGGGGAACAGACAGACAATTATGGCGCATCGCTCGCAAAAGGAATGCATTTGATCTTTTTAAGCGAGCGCATGGAGATAACCAGTCCTAAATGGATTGAAGAAATGCTCATGTATTCGCAGCGCGACGATGTAGGAGCCGTAAGTATGTTATTGTATTATCCCAATCAAACCATTTATCATGCGGGCTATATTCTGGGAATTGGTAAGGAGCACATTGCGGGGGTTAGCCATGCTAAAATGCCACGTGAATATTTGGGGTATATGGGAAGACTTTTACATTCACAAGATGTAAGTGCGGTTACCAAAGATTGTCTTATGGTGAAGAAAGCTTATTTTGACGCAGTGGGTGGTTTTAACCCGGCTTATCGGGCTGCGTTTGCCGATCTGGATTTTTGTCTCAAACTTCGACAAAAAAATCTCCTCAACGTTTTGACACCGTATGCGGAAGGGTACTATACACAGCCCAGCCGGAAACGAGATCTGGAAAAACAGCGTAAAGCATGGCGAGAAGAAGATGGACAGTATTTTCTGGCGCAGTGGAAGGATAACGAGGTAATTCGAAAAGATCCTTTTTATAATCCCAATTTTACGAAAGAGCTGGACTACCAGATCGATTATTCTCATATCAATGCAGACCGACGATAGAAAAAGCATGCTTGGAGATTTATATTTTACATTTTCTTTACAAGAGAATGGGAATTGGGTATAATAAAACCGAAAAGAAAAAAATGGAGTATTTTGAATGAAAGTATTGATCATGGTTCCCGCGTATAACGAGGAAGAAAATATTGAGCGGGTCATTCAGCATCTAATTAGTGAGTATCCTCAGTATGACTATATTGTCATTAACGACGGTTCACAGGATGCGACCGCTCAGATTTGCCAGGATCATGGCTATCATTTGTTGGATTTGCCAATCAATTTGGGTCTGGCCGGGGGATTTCAGGCAGGCATGAAATATGCATGGCTGGGCGGTTATGACGCAGCAATCCAATTTGATGGAGATGGCCAGCACGATCCTAAGTATCTTCCCTTGTTAGTAGAAACAATGGAAAAGGAAAAAGCGGATATTGTTATCGGATCCCGATTTGTAGAGGAAAAAAAGCCCTGGTCGGCTAGAATGATCGGTAGCCGGATTCTTCAGCTGGCGATTCGCATTACAACGGGAAAAAAGATCACCGATCCAACTTCGGGCATGCGGCTTTTCAGTAAGAAAGTAATACAGGAGTTTGCAACCTCCATGAATTATGGCCCCGAGCCGGATACTATCTGTTATCTGCTCAGGCAGGGAGCTAAAATCAAAGAGGTTCAGGTAACCATGCACGAACGTATTGCTGGAGAAAGCTATTTAAGCATTCCTCGGTCGTTTTGGTACATGCTCTGTATGACAATATCTATATTTTTCATTCAGTGGTTCAGAAAGAGGAGATAAATTTATGTCCATTACGTTACGCGTGGTGCTCATTGTAGTATCAGTCATTACATTTTTATATGTGATGCGGAGAATCAATAAATCCCAGATGCAAATAGGAGATTCCATTTATTGGATTCTTTTTTCCATGGTTCTGGTGATTCTCAGTATTTTTCCGCAGATCGTAGACTGGATTAAGCAGATTCTTGGCATTGCCAGTACCGTCAACTGTATCTTTTTGGTCATTATTTTTTTACTTCTTATGAAAATTTTCAGCATGAGCATTAAGATTTCCCAATTAGAAAATAAGCTGACTGGTCTGACACAGCGTTATGCGATTGATCAGAATCGGTTTCAAAAGGAGGACAAAGAATAAAATGAATTATGCCCTAATCGGCTGTGGCCGGGTAGCGCCTAACCATATGGTAGCTGCCAAAGCAAACGGACTTCATATTGTAGCGGTGTGTGACCTGGATCCTAACCAAGCTCGCAAGTTGTTGTCGGAGCATGAGGTGGAGTCCGCCCGGATTTATACTGATTATCAAGAAATGCTAAACAAGGAGAAATTAGACCTTGTGGCCATAGCCACTTGGAGCGGAGAGCATGCCAAAATTGCATTAGAGGCCATTCGACATGGGGTTCACGTTATTGTAGAAAAACCCATAGCGCTTTCAATAGAAGAGGCACGTCTTCTGATTGAAGAAGCGAAGGCACATGGCGTAAAGCTTTGTACCAACCACCAAAATCGGTTTAACCCGGCGATACGCGCTATTCGGCAGGCCATAGACAAGGGAAAATTAGGAAGATTACTTTATGGCACCGCTCATGTTAGGTGGTTTCGTGGTCCTTCGTACTATGCGCAAAGCAGCTGGCGGGGAACATGGGCGCAAGACGGTGGCGCGTTAATGAATCAATGTATTCATGATGCCGATTTGCTACGCTGGATGATGGGAGATGAAATCGAGGAAGTTTTTGCATATACCGATAACCTGATTCATCCCTATATCGAGGCGGAAGACTTAGGAATGGCTGTCATTCGGTTCAAAAATGGATCGTATGGTATTTTTGAAGGAACTGCAGACATATATCCGGACGGACTGGAAGAGACGCTGCATATTTTCGGTGAAACCGGAACGGTAAAAGCAGGAGGCATGTCAGTCAATCGGTTAGAGGCATGGAATGTGCAGGGAGAAGAAGATCAGCTGCCACTGTTGCAAAAAGAATGCGATGAAGATCCGGAGAATGTATATGGCTACGGTCATACGCCCTTGTATCAGGACATGTTGGAAGCAATTCAGCAGGATAGGGCGCCGTTAGTCGATGGAGAGGCAGGCATGAGAGCGTTGGAGCTCATTTTGGCTATATATCAGTCAGCCGCAGAGGGGAAACCGGTTCGGCTGCCGCTTCAAAGGGGATCTACGCTAGATTATGTAGGAAGATTTAAGTCGCATGCACAGTAAGCAAAATCCTTTTTTAAAGGAAACCACCTACCAAAAGGCATTTTTCTGGAACATGATGGGCAGCGCGATGAACGCGGGCGCTTCCGTAATTATGCTAATGGTAACAACGCGGGTGGCCGGCGAAGTGCAAGGGGGAATCTTTTCCATTGGTTTTGCGATTGCTTCTTTAATGTGGACGCTAGCTTCATACGAGACCAATACATTTCATGTGACCGACGGCAAGCAGGAGTATTGTAATGAAAACTTTTTTCATACGAAAGTACTTCTCTGCCTGCTGACATTGGTTGTGAGCATTGTATATGTACTGACCAGATCCTATGATAACGCGAAAGCGATGGCTGCTATTTTGCTTTGTCTGTATAAAATTATTGACGCTTTTTCTGGTTTCTTTTACGGCGCCTTCCAAAAAGCAAAGCGATTAGATATTAGTGGTTTTTCTTATTTTATGCGTGTACTGCTATCGATCCTTTTGTTCTGCCTAGGCATTGTTTTGACGAAAGATCTCGTTATAGCAGTATTATTGTCCTGTCTTATGGAGCTAATCTGGATCTTAGCTTACGAGGTTCCCAAGGGACGTTTTTTAATGAGTTATCGAAGCCGGGTGCAATGGAAACAGATTGGGCGCATTTTAATCCAGTGCTTTCCTTTGTTTTGTGCTTCATTTATACTCATGTATATTGTCAATATTCCTAAATATGCGATCGATCGGCTTTGGACAGAAGAGATTCAAAATGCATTTAGCATTATTTTTATGCCCGCGGCAGTCATCAATTTGCTGGGAATTTTCATTTTTCGTCCATTGTTAACAACGCTGGTGGAGTGCTGGACAAAGGGGAATCTAAAAAAGCTTTTTGTACTATGCGGTCGCTGTTTTGCCTTGGTATTTGTATTTACTATTGTATGTGTAGGAGCCGCCTATATGATAGGTATACCGGTACTTGAGTTTTTATATGGCGTACCGTTAGCCCCATATCGTGGTGCATTGCTGGTGGTTATGGTTGCCGGCGGTTTTTATGCATGTATTTCATTTTTATACAATATTTTGGTGGTTGCGAGAAAGCAACAATGGATTTTGGCAGCGTATGTACCCACTTTGTTGATAGCACTTGGTATAGCCGATACGCTTGTTGGTCAGTATGAAATTATGGGAGCCAGTTTGGTTTATTTGTGCTCAGTTGGCTTGATTTTTATTTTGCTGACCATTCTCATTGTGGTTATTATGGTGCAGAAAAGAAGAGCAATCCGTTAGCCTTAGAGAAATAAAAGGAGTTATGTCATGGCAGACCGACTATATAAGCAGTATGATCCCGAGGTATTAAAAAAGCTTCAGCACTACGAACTGGAGGTGCTGAGCGCCTTTGATCAAATTTGTAAGGAGCATGGATGGGTATATTTTTTACACTATGGAACGCTAATTGGCGCACTGCGTCATAAGGGATTCATTCCATGGGACGACGATGTTGACGTGGCGATGCCACGCGAAGATTATGAGCAATTTGTGGCGTATTGCGCAGCGCATCCGTCGGAAAAATATGCCTATGTAGATGCCAATTTGCGTATGAATTATACAAAGGGAATTCCTATTTTCTATAAAAAGGGGACAGTATTTTCTTTAGACGATATTGGGTGGAAGCCAGGCATTGGTATTGATATTTTTGTGTACGACTGGGTAAGTCAGGATGCTAAAAAAAGAAACAAACAGATTGCAAAAGCAAATTTCTACAGAAGACTTTTTTATTTGTGTTACCGTGATCCATTGATTCCTTTTTCAGGAGTTCAATATTACCTGGCCAAGGGGATTTGCAAAATAGCTCGAGCGGGCCTAAAGATTTTCAGACTAAGTCCTAAAGCGCTGTATCGCCGTTTTGAAATGGTAAGTCAGAGTGAAATCAATGAAAAAGAGGAGATGACTACGTTCTTTTCCAGCAATCCGATTCGGTGTTGCATGCCTAAAGAACAGTTTGAGGTATCTTCCGTTAGTTTTGAGGGACACTCCTTTTATGCGCCTAAGGACCCTGATAAAATATTGCGGCCGATTTATGGCGATTATATGGTGATTCCGCCGGAAGAGAAGCGGGTTAACCATTGTCCCGAATTTTTAGAGTTTGGAGAGGAGTAAACAAATGCAAGCAATCATTTTAGCGGCTGGTATGGGAAAAAGACTAAAGGAATTAACGCAAAATAATACCAAATGTATGGTGAAGGTTAACGGCGTTTCTTTAATCGACCGCATGTTACACCAACTGGAGAAACATGCGTTAAACAGAATTGTCATTGTTGTGGGATATGAAGGACAAAAGCTGATTGACTATATTCAAACGCTGGGGATTCAAACTCCGATTGTTTATGTAGAAAATCCTATTTATGATAAAACAAATAATATTTATTCGCTGGCTTTGGCTAAGGAGTATCTTTGTGAAGACGATACGCTGCTTTTTGAATCCGATCTGATTTTTGAAGATAGCGTGATTGATCTTTTACTGGATGACCCCAGAGATACCTTAGCCTTGGTAGATCAGTACGAAAGCTGGATGGACGGAACCTGCGTCAAGCTGGGAGAAGACGATAGCATTGAAGCGTTTGTACCAGGCAAAAAGTTCAAGTTTAATGAAATCCGTGAATACTACAAAACAGTCAATATCTATAAATTCAGCCGTCATTTTTCACAGTCCCACTACGTTCCTTTTTTAGAGGCTTATTCAAAGGCGCTGGGAAATAACGAATATTATGAACAGGTCTTGCGCGTCATTACCATGCTGGATGATCCGGAGATTAAAGCGAAACGCCTGAATCATCAGCTTTGGTATGAAATCGACGATGTGCAGGATTTAGATATAGCGACATCGATGTTTGCGCCGGATGACGACGAAAAAGTTAAACTGGTGCAGGGACGCTATGGCGGATATTGGCGTTATCCTAAATTGTTGGATTTCTGCTACTTGGTCAATCCCTATTTTCCGCCGCAAAAGCTTATGGATGAAATTAAAGCCAATTTTGAAAAACTGATTACCCAGTATCCTTCGGGCATGCGGGTGAACGCGCTTTTAGCGGGAAAGAATTTCGGCATTCATTCTGAAAATGTGGTAGTAGGAAACGGCGCCGCAGAGCTGATTAAGGCATTGTTAGAAAAACTAACGGGGAAGATTGGAATTATGCGCCCTACCTTTGAGGAATATCCCAATCGATATAATCAGGATCAGCTGGTGATTTTTGAACCGGAGAATCCGGATTTTCAATACAATGCCGATGATCTGATTCACTTTTTTAGCGACCATCCCGTAGATACGCTCGTAGTCATTAATCCGGACAATCCCAGTGGTAACTATATTCCTAAAGCGGATATGCTGCGTTTAGTTCAATGGACGGAGCAACAAGGCATGCATTTCATTCTAGATGAATCTTTCGTAGATTTTGCCGATGAGCCGCATAGCACGCTGATAGAGCAATCCTTTTTAACGAGCTACACACATGTATATCTCATAAAAAGTATTTCTAAATCGTATGGAGTTCCGGGGCTGCGTCTAGGTATCTTAGCCTCTGGAGATCAATCTGTAATTGCTGATCTTAAGAAGGATGTCTCCATTTGGAATATCAACTCCTTCGCGGAATTTTATATGCAAATTGAAGAGAAGTATCAAAAAGACTACCAACAGGCTTTACTTCAGATCCGAGAGGAGCGCGCTAGATTTGTTGGCGAGCTGTCGAAAATAGAAGGCATCCGTGTAATTCCGTCTCAGGCTAATTATGTTATGCTCGAGCTAACTTCAGGAATCTCAGCGAAAGCGCTTACGCGCAACCTGTTGATTGGTCATAATTTGTTTATTAAAGATCTGAGTGGAAAAATAGCTGCGGAAAAAGGGCAGTTTGTGCGTTTGGCTGTTAGAAACACACAGGAAAATGATCGATTGATCGAGGCATTGCGGGCGGAAATAAAGAAGGAAACAAGGAGAGAGCTATGAGTATTTTTTCCAGAGCCGAAATATGGCTGCCGGCTTCTAAGTGGCTTGCTAATTGGCCGGTAGTTGCCTGCGATCAGTATTCTGCGCAGCCAGAGTACTGGGAGGCAGTAGCGCAAAGAGTAGGCAATGATCCTTCGGCGTTGCATTTGATTTTGCCAGAAGCCTATTTGGGCCAGCCGGATGAAGAAGAAAGAATTCAGCAGATTTATGCTGCCATGCAGCAATATCTGGAGGACGGGATTTTAAATCTGTATCCTCATTCCTACATTTATGTAGAGCGCACGCTGGACAGTGGTATTGTACGGCGGGGCCTCATAGGGAAAATTGACCTGGAATGCTACGAATATACGGATGTTTCGGAGGCTCTTATTCGGTGTACCGAAAAAACGGTGGTCGAACGCATTCCAGCTCGCCGCCATGTGCGGGAAGGGGCAGTGCTGGAAATGCCGCATATTTTGCTCCTTTGTAATGACGAATCGAGGAACGTGATAGAACCATTCACATGGCAGAAAGCAGATATGGAGCCGCTTTATGATGTAACGCTAGGCGAACGCGGCGGGCGCGTATGCGGTTGGTTAGTGCCAGAGGCGCAGGCTCAGGCATTTGACCAGAGAATGCACGCGTTTGAGCAGCGAGTGCGCCAGCAGTTTGGAGAGCAAAAGGCTCCGGCTGTACTGGCGGTTGGCGATGGCAATCATTCTTTAGCGGCAGCTAAAGCCTGGTACGAGAAACTGAAAAAAGAGCACCCGGAGCAGGATTTCTCTCAGCATCCGGCTAGATATGCTCTAGTGGAGCTTGAAAATTTGCAAGACGAGGCACAGCGCTTTGAACCGATTCACCGGCTGGTGAGCCGGGTTGATGCTGCAGCCTTGCTGCAAGCCTTGGAAAATGAATGTGGAATGAAGCAAGAGAAAGCGGGGCACTGCCTGCGCTGGATCAGCGGCGAAAAAAGCGGAGCCATTCAGCTAGATCCAAGGCTGGGCGAGCTGGCCGTTGGAGTCTTACAATCTTTTCTAGATCGCTATACGGCAAAATATGGCGGAGAAATGGAATATATTCATGGAGAAGAGGCACTGCATCAGTTGGCGCTGAAGCAAAACAGCATTGGTTTTCTCCTGCCGCCGTTCGATAAAAACGCGCTTTTTCGGGCGATTACCCTGGACGGAGCGCTCCCTCGAAAAACATTTTCCATGGGACACGCCTGGGACAAAAGGTATTATTTAGAAATGAGAAAGATTCGATAATAAAAAGACTGCCGGAGGGCAGTCTTTTTATTATGTAAAAATTCATTTAGATTCATTGGCGTGACTTCGCTGGATCAGCTGCGTAATTTTGACAAGCTGGGGGAGCAGAGCCTTCAAGAGCAGAATTTCAATGGGAAGCATAGCCACGTTTTTAACGATACGGGCAGGAATTTGCGCCCAAAAGGCCTGGTCATACAAAATCGTGAGCCAATAGCTGTTGAGCAAGAGATGTAAGAGGACGTTAATCAGAGTTTTTACCAGAATAATGCGCGGCAGAGAGGTTTTATTTTTATATAGAAAAAAACCGTAAAAAACGCCGCCTAACATGGCAGTGATGGTAAACCCGGGGAAAAACTGTCCGGTAGGTTTTAGAACAAATTGAAAAATGTCAACCAGTCCGGCGGCAACGCCGGCCCAAAACGGGCCATACAGCATGCCCATAGCGGCGGTTGCCAGGAAGCCAAATCCCAATTTGAGCGTGGGCGTGATTTGAATCGAAACAAAGAGATTCAGAACCAGCGCCATGGCCATCAGTAGGGCCAGAGTTGTCATGGAGCGCACAGTACGCAGTTCCTGCACAGAGTCAGAAACCTTGGTTAAAAATGTTGTCATAGCAAGAGACCTCCTTATCCATAAATTTGTTGCACCAGTCGATGAGAAAGTCTCTTCGAAAGTGTAACAGCGGGATGCGGAAATCAGACCGCGGGATTTCCCTTCGTTTCGGCAGCAACTCCCCGTCTGCCAAACACTTAACGCCTGATCTCCTACTCTGCTATCGATTCAGAAAGCATGGAGCTCTGAACTTGGTATATTGTAGCATAGTGTGTCTATGACCGCAAGAGTTCTTTTTAAGGACAAGGGTTCATATAGTAGAGTAGATCAAAGGGCCGCTGCCTGCAAGGCGGGTCTATTCAGATGAGGAGGAACGCAATGAGAACCTGGGTTAAAACCTATTTAGTGGTAGCACTTTGCATGATCGGAGCCGGTATCATTTATTTGAGTCTGCCGCTGGGGCAGGAAGAGGAAAACAAGGCAGACATGTCAAACGGAATCAGGCAAGAGGCAGAAGGCATAGACGAGCTGGGAGAAAGGGACTTAGAGTATGCGGTAGACGAAATAGAAATCGCGCAGCCGGACGCGCCTAAATTGTATCGTTTGGAGAATGGTCGTTTAGAGACCAGCGCGGGATATTTTGAAGTGGCTCAGGAAGCGCAGTGGTATTGGGGTGAAACGCTGGTAGAAGGCTCTAAAGCTCGCTTTCTCGGACAGGCTCTGACATTAACACAGGACGATACAGGTCTCGTCACTCAGATTCAAGTACTCAGTCCTTCAGACGCGCCGTCGAGAATTCGGATTCTTTTACAGGCGGGAGATGGAGCCGTCAGCAGCGAAACGGACATAGAGGCGCTTAAAGCAGATTATATTTATGAAACGGTTACGATTCGCTGTGAGGAAGCGTTTTGGGGCATTTGGGACGGTAGTGTTAAGGCCTATACGCCGGGAACAGCCGTTACCATTGACGGCTTAGCGCAGAGGGCTGTTTTTTGTCCGGTGCAATCGGATACACCTTTAGTACTGCAGGCTGGCGATCAAACACAGTCTTATTATGGACAGCTTGAGGTGGGCGTGGAAGAAGGCGGTTACAGCGTTGTAAACGAAGTAAATATAGAGAAATATTTAATGGGAGTTGTGCCGTCGGAAATGCCCGGCAGCTATGGCGAGGAGGCCGCGAAAGTACAGGCGGTATGCGCACGAAGCTATGCCTATAGCCAGTGGTTTGCCGGTGAGAAATTTTTGAGTTTAGGCGCTCATGTAGACGACAGCACCAGAAGTCAGGTATACGGCGGTGTCGTAGACTATGAAGCATCCATACAAGGCGTAGAAGCTACCTGGGGCCAGGTTCTAACGTATCAAGGCAGTCTGATTTCGGCTAATTATTTTTCGACTTCCTGCGGGTATACGGCCAATGGCCACGAGGTTTGGGCCGGCCATACAGAGCTGCCTTATCAAATGGGACAGCCGCAATATGAAGAAGGCGATTATGGCGATTTGTCACAGGAAGAAAACTTCCATGCTTTTATTACCAATGGGGATGTGGCAGCCTATGACAGTGAAAGTCCATGGTTTCGCTGGCAAGCCTCTATAGATCTAGCCAAGCTGCAAGACAATGTGGACGCCTATTTTGCGCTGCCCAAAGAAGTTAAAGAAGTGCAGGGAGAGGAGCTAATAGAAGCGGAAATCAATGGAATTGGGCAGGTTCAAGACATTTATGTTTACGAACGATCCCAGACGGGCATGGCGATTTCCCTGCTGCTCATGGGTTCGGAGCGCAGCGTGGTTTTGGAAGGACCTCTTAAAATTAGGGAGCTGCTCGGCGGCCTGGATGTGACCATGGCCAACGGAGAACAGAGCGGAGAACGCGTTTTGCTGCCCAGCGCCTTTATTTCGTTAGAAAAAATAAAGGACACCGAAGAAAATCTGGTGTCCGTTACCATTTGCGGCGGAGGATATGGACATGGCGTGGGCATGAGTCAAAATGGCGTTAAAGGTATGATTGAAGCAGGATATACCTATGACCAAATTTTGCAACACTTTTATCCTGGAACGGAATTAGTGAATTTTTAAAAGCGAAGTATTATGCATAATTTCATAGATACAGGCATTGATCTCGGCCCCCAGAACCATGATAAAACTGAACAGGTACATCCAGGTACAGAACACAATGATACCGGCGATCGATCCATACAGGGCGGAATAATTACCAAAATGCCCCGTATATAAAGAAAATCCCTGGCTAATCAAAAAGCTGCCCAGCGCTGCGAAAAAAGAGCCCGGAAGCACATCGCGAAACTTTAAATCCTTAGGGGGAATAAACTTATACAAAAGCGTATAGATAATAATTAAAAATCCCAGAGGCACCAGATAGCGGATAACCTGAACAACGCCCGACATTAAGAAAAACCAATGAAACGTACTGCTTAGCCAAGAAAACAGAGCATCGCCAAATACGACCAGCGCCGCAAACAAAACAACAACGACAACAAAACAGACCGTATAAAAAAGCGAGAGCAGAAAACGAACGATAATGTTATGCGCTTCACGGGTTCGAAACGCCATGTGTACTCCGTTCATAATAGCGCGGGTGCCACGGGACGCAGACCAGAGTACAACCAGAATATAAAACGGAATAGAAGAGCTGGGCATGGTGACGCCGCCAAGCACTTCTTCTATGACAGAAAGCGCCGCATCAGGGAAAATATTGGTGCGGTGTAAAACTTCCATGAGCTGCGTCACATCCAGCAGTTGCATCTGAGTCAACGCCGTGACAAGCAGAATTAAAAGCGGAAACAGTGACATGAGTAAATAAAACGAAATCTGCGCCGCATAAGCAGACATATCGTCGTAACGAATCCGGGGGATCAACTTAAACAAGATCTGTTTGAGCATACGCATGAGCAAGAAGACCTCCTTTTCTTTTTTTTATCTTATCATTTTTATGGAATCCTGGCAAGCTTCTCTTGTGATCTTTCCTAAGATGAAGTATAATAAAGACACTCTTGAAATATGTACTTAGAATTGGAGGTAAATATGGCAACACCACATAATCAGGCCGGCGCTCAGGAGATTGCCAAGGTCGTGTTGATGCCGGGAGATCCGCTTAGAGCGCAGTTCATTGCTGAAGAGTATCTGCAGCAGCCCTCTTGCTTTAATGAAGTACGCGGCATGCTGGGGTATACAGGGCTTTATCAAGGGACGCGTCTCTCAGTGATGGGAAGCGGTATGGGAATGCCCTCCATGGGTATTTATTCCTATGAACTCTTCCATATGTATTCGGTCGAGGCCATTATCCGCATTGGATCCGCCGGTGCGATTTCGGATCGGGTTCATTTAAAAGATTTGGTCATCGGCATGGGGGCTTCTACCGATTCCGCATACGCGGCGCAGTATGAGCTGCCTGGCACGTTGGCGCCTTTGGCGGACTATGCGCTGCTGCGTATGGCGGCAGACAGCGCGCAAAAGCGCGGGCTTCCCTATCATGTTGGAGGACTGGTTTCGTCCGATATTTTTTATGAACAGCGCCCTCAGGTGAATGCGCGCTGGGCAGACATGGGTATGTTGGCGGTCGAAATGGAGACGGCGGCTCTGTATATGAATGCGGCCAAGGCCGGCAAAAGGGCGCTGGCTATCTGCACTATTTCCGATCACTTGCTGACGGGTGAAAAGCTGGATAGTCAGGAGCGTCAAACGGGTCTGCGGCAAATGATTGAGCTAAGTCTTGAGGTGGCGGCTCAGCTGGCGGCGGATCAGTCAGCATAGAGAAGGCGTTTGTCAGGAAGGAAACAATGAGAAAGTACGTTTATGATATGCATGTGCACAGCAGTGAAGGCAGTGCCTGCGGTAATTCACCGGTGCGCGATATGGTGCGTGCCTTCGCGAAAGCTGGATATAGCGGCTTTGTGTTAACCGACCATTTTGTGCACGGCAATACTGCTATTCCCAAGAATCTGCCATGGGAGCGCCGCATGCGCGCATACTACGCGATTTATGAAGAGGCAAAGGAAGAGGCGGCTGATTGGGATATCGATGTTATGTTTGGCCTAGAGCATGCCTATGAACGCGGCAAAGAAGTGCTGACTTACGGCATTGACCTGGCATTTTTGCTGGCGCACCCTGAACTAGAGCAGGTCAATATTGACACGTATGTGAAACTGGTTCATGAAGAGGGCGGCTTATGTTTTCAGGCGCATCCATATCGCTGGGCTTCCTATATTCCGGAAGGGGTAGAGCCTAGGCTGGATATTGTCGACGGGCTAGAAGTTTTTAATGCCTGTAATCCGCCGCTGGCCAACGAGAAGGCGAGACAAGCGTTTCAGAAAAGGCCGCATTTACTGCTTTCTTCTGGTTCCGATGCGCATGCCACGTGGGATACCATTGGTTTTTCCGGGCTGGCATTTCCCGAGAGAATTCGGAGCGGCAAGGAACTGGTGAAGGCCCTGAAGGCACGGCAAGGCGAGCCTATTGAAGGAAAATCTATTTTAAATTATATAAAAATGGAGGATACACTCAATGAAGTACAGGAAGGAAATTGAGCAATATTTTGAGCAGTATTGGTTTACCATGATGCGGGATATTGCCCGAATGGTCGCGATTAACAGTGAAAGAATGCCGGCAGAAGAAGGCATGCCGTTTGGCCGCGGACCGTATGAAGCGCTGTGCGAGTTTATGGAACTGGCTAAAGAGCGTGGTTTTGAGCCTAAAAACTATGACAACTGTGTGGCGGCCATCGATTTAAACGACCATGAAAAACAGCTGGATATTTTGGCGCATCTGGACGTAGTGCCGGCGGGAGAAGGCTGGACGGTTACCGATCCGTTTGAAGCGTGCATTAAAGACGGCCGCATTTATGGCCGCGGAACGGCCGATGACAAAGGACCGGCCATTGCGGCTATGTATGCGCTGCAGTGTTTGCGTGATCTGGGCATTCCGCTTTCCAAAAACGCACGTCTGATTGTGGGTACGGACGAAGAGTGTGGAAGCGGCGACATTCCGCATTATTATGCGGTAGAAGAAGAAGCCCCCATGACATTTTCACCCGATGCCGAGTACCCCGTTATTAACATTGAAAAGGGAAGTATTCATCCTGAATTCAGAGCAAGCTGGCCTGAAGATAAGGCGCTGCCTCGCGTTACCGAGATTCATGGCAGCCTGAAGGTAAATGTTCTGCCGGGCAAGGCGCGGGCTGTGGTCGAAGGCTTAGATTTAGCTACTATGCAGGAGATAGCCGAGCAGGTTACGCAGCGCATCGGAATTACCTTTGAATGCAGTGAAAAAGAAGGCAGCGTACAGGTTACGGCTGTGGGCAAGGGAGCCCATGCTTCAACGCCGCAAGAGGGAAATAACGCGTTAACAGGAATGATCGAATACCTTTTAGCGCTGCCGCTGGCTCCCTCGGAAGCGGTTAATAAACTCAAGAGTCTGCAGAAGCTGTATCCGCATGGCGATGCGCAGGGGAAGGCACTGGGAGTGGCGATGGCCGACGATATTTCCGGAGCCTTGACGCTTTGCTTTAGCATGCTGGATTTTGGACTTACCGGATTTGTCGGACAGTTTGACTGCCGCGCGCCGATCTGCGCCAACAATGAAAACATGCGCGACGTAGCCGAAAAAGCCATGGCGCAAGAAGGCATTACGATGGATCACGATGATATGGCGCCTCCGCATCATGTACCGGGAGATTCGCCGTTTGTACAGGAACTGCTAAAGGTTTACGAAGCGTATACCGGTCAAAAGGGCGAGTGCATCGCCATTGGCGGCGGTACGTATGTGCACCATTTGAAAAATGGCGTAGCGTTCGGCTGTTCTATGCCGGGAACCGATAACAAAATGCATGGCGCCGATGAGTTTGCCGTCATTGAAGACTTAATTATAAGCGCAAAAATGTTTGCACAGGTGATTGTGAATCTGTGTGAGTAAACTCTATATGAGTAAACAAAGGAGATATACAAAATGGTAACCTTAGGGATTGATCGAATACAGGAGTATCCTCAGCTTTTTAAAGGAAAGCGATTAGGGCTTATTACGAATTATTCGGGAGTTAATAGTCAGCTGATGGATGATATGGACGCGATGGCGGCCGCCGGCTATACGGTAGTGAAACTATTTACTCCGGAGCATGGTTTATACGGAGCTATGGATGGAGCGGCGGTAGAAAATAGCCGGCATCCGGTTTACAATATTGAAATGATTTCTCTGTATGGAAAAAGAAAAAAGCCTACGGCGGAGGATTTGGCAGGGGTAGATCTGTTAGTCTATGATATTCAGGACGTAGGTTTACGGTATTATACGTATATTTATACGCTAGCCTATTGCATGCAGGCAGCCGATGAAAACGGTCTGGGCCTTGTTGTTTTAGACAGGCCGAATCCGCTGGGCGGCCGCGTGATGGGAAATCGAATGAAACCAGAATTTGCTTCTTTTGTAGGAGATCATGAACTGGCAACACGTTATGGTCTAACGGTTGGTGAATTGGGATATTACTTCAAGCAGTATTTCGGCTTATCGCTCGAGTACCAGGTGGTACCCATGCAGGGGTATCAAAAGAACATGATGTGGCCGGAAACGGGGCAGCTCTGGAATTTGCCTTCACCGTCGATTCATACATTCCAGGGCACGCTTTGCTATTATGGCGGATGCTTCTTTGAAGGAACCAATGTGAGCGAAGGCAGAGGAACCGCCGAGCCGTTTCAGATGTACGGCGCTCCCTATATCGATATGGACAGGCTGGAGAAGGAATTAAGAAAGCGCCTTGCGAAAATAGAGCATTTGGCGTTTCGTAAACGGGCTTTTACACCGTTTTGGTCTAAGCACGAAGGCAAAACCTGCTTTGGCGTAGAATTCATTCCGTTAAGCCAGCAGCTGGATTTCATGCCGGCTGCGCTGATTACAATGAAAACGATTAGCGAAATGTATCCTGAGGAATTTGAACTGCGCTCTTACGCAGATGTTAGCCGTATGCCGCAGCTGGCCGGCGATGAGAGCGTTAACCGGTATTTAGAGGGCACGCTGTCACTTACGGAGCTTTTAACGGCTTGGGAGAGCGAGGCGGCCGAATTTGCGAATCAGACCAAGGAGTTCAGAATCTATGAGTGACAGACTGCATACTCCCTTTGTCATTGGAATGGACGGCGGGGGCACTAAAACCAAAGCCTGTATTGCCGACTTAGAGGGCAAGGTAATCGACGCCCTAGAAGGCGGCAGCATGAATGTCAATAGCGCGGGAAGAGACGGCGTAATTCAAAATATCACGGCCCTTTTGCAAGCCATACAAAAGCGCGGCTGGGCATGGAACGGCTTACGCGGTCTTTGTCTGGCGGCAGCCGGCGTAAGCAACCCGCTAACCCGAGAGGTGCTGGAAGAAGCTGTGCGGCAGGCGGGCATTGGGATTCGGCCCATTATTATTGGCGACCATCAGGCAGCGTTATACGGCGCGCACCGCGGTGGCACGGGCATGATTCTGATTGCGGGCACCGGCTCGGTTTGCTATGGGAAAAACGAGCAGGGGCAAGAAGCCAGAAGCGGCGGCTTTGGGCATTTGATCGATGACGAGGGCAGCGCGTACGCCCTCGGCAGAGACGTATTATCAGCCGTGGTGCAGGCAGAAGATGGGCGTATTCCCCCTACAGTGATGCGAAGCACTGTCATGCAGCGGATTGGCACGGATAGCATAGCCGGTCTCATTCAGTGGGTTTATGCGCCGAGCACGGGAAAAAAAGATATCGCGGCGCTAGCCCCCATTGTCATGGAAGGGTGGCAGGCTGGTGAAACTGCGGCGGCGGCTATTTTAGATCGAGCAGCAGAAGAACTGGCCCGGCTGGTCGTACCGGTGGCCGGCGCGCTAGGCATGAAGCAGGGCGTGGTAGCGCTTTGCGGCAGCGTACTGCTTCGTAATGAAGAAATTCGCCGTCGCGTGGCCATGAAACTGAGCGGCCTAATGCCGCAGCTCCAACTCATAGCGCCGCTTTGTGACGCCGCTACCGGCGCGGTGCTGCGCTGTCTGGAAGAACTATAAACAAGAAAGGTTTCCCGCGCGGCGGGAAAGCTCTGATATGAGCAGGAAAAAACAATGAAAATTGGAACGACAGAAGCAAGAAATCCCCATTCGGTTGATATTGATCTAATGGACTCCATGCAAATTGTTCAGCTGATTAACGAAGAAGATCATAAGGTGGCAGAGGGCGTTAAAGAAGCGCTGCCGCAAATCGCGCAGGCGGTAGATATGATTGTGGAGAAGCTGAGAGCTGGCGGACGGCTTATTTATGCCGGAGCTGGTACTTCTGGCCGGTTAGGCGTGCTGGACGCTGTGGAATGCCGCCCAACCTATAGCGCCGAGTGTGTACAAGGCATTTTAGCCGGCGGCGAGAAGGCCATGTTTGTAGCGCAGGAAGGCGCAGAGGATTCAAAGGAGCTGGCCCGAAAAGAACTGGACGAGATTGGATTTAGCCAGAAAGACATTTTATGCGGTATCGCGGCCAGCGGCCGTACGCCGTATGTGATTGGCGCCATTGAATATGCGCATGAGCTGGGGACACAAGCGATTGCGGTAACAAATAACCGTGGCGCTAAAGTGAGCGAATACGCAGACGTTACCATTGCTGCCGAGGTAGGGCCTGAAGTAGTAACGGGTTCAACGCGTATGAAGGCCGGTACGGCACAGAAAATGGTGCTCAATATGTTATCGACGGCCTCAATGATTCGGCTGGGAAAAGTATACTCCAATTTAATGGTGGATTTGAAGATTTCTAATGAAAAGCTGGTGGATCGCGGTGAAAGAATTGTGGCAATGATCGCGGAAGTTCCGCAGGAAGAAGCAGCTAAAGTTCTTCATGAATGCGGCGATGTAAAAGTGGCGATTGTTATGCTTAAGGCAGGGGTAGACGCTGAGATCGCCGCTGAGCTTCTGGCCAAAAACGAGGGCATTATTGGAAAAGTTTTTCAGAGCCTAGGCATTGAAGCGTTTCGGTAAACAATACTTCACGGTTATGTAAAGGGAAAGCCCAGATATTACCAGAGGTAACGCGCGGGAGAAAGGGCTCTTCGTCTTGACAGAATTTAAGAAATAGAATATAATCCTATTAAAAACTCGAAGGGATGAGGGCCATGAAAGAGATAAGAAACACGTTTCAAAAGACAGCCGTGTATGAGACCCTGCAAACCATGCATGATCATCCGACGGCCGATAAGGTGTTTGAAGAGGTGAGAAAACAGCATCCGAATATCAGCCGTTCCACCGTATACCGTATTTTGAATCAGCTGTCGGATCGCGGCATGATTTACAAAGTCGCAATGCCGAGTGTAGCGGACCGTTACGATTTTCATGCGCAGCCGCATTATCATGTGCACTGCATACAGTGTGGTGCGGTTGGCGATATAGATATGGACTGGCAAAGCGATTTGCAAGAAAAAGCACAGCAACGTTCAGAGTATTATCTGACTTCGCACAGTATTGTGTTTGAAGGAGTCTGTCCCACATGTCAAAAGAAAGTTATGCATAATCCGTTCAATCAAGCCTAATATAAAACGCTCTACCAAATTGGGTAGAGCGTTTTATATTAGGCTTAAATAAAGAGGAAAAAGAAAAATATTGAGTTAGTTTTGCAGAAACATTTTTATACCTTTACAATAGATTTACTAAACTACTAGTAAATTCTAGGTGGAATAATTGTGCGCGGAATAAAAGAAATGAATAAAAAGGGTCTGCGGTTAGCAAGCTGTATAAAGCTTAAAAATGTCCAGGACACGTTTCTATCTTGACATTAAGGACAATCTGTACTAAAATACATACGTTAGAGTTACCTGATGGCTTACGCGTAAAGTGTACTTGGCCGCAAGAGTTATGTGCGGCGAAGAGTCGTCAATTAAATAAGAATTTGAACTATGAAAACTAAATAAGGAGGTGTTATTGTCTTGGAGATACCAGTTATTGTTCTCATCATTATGGTGATCATCGCGCTGGGCTTAATTGTGGCTGCTTTTTTTGCCGGTATTCGGTATCGTAAACAAGTAGCGGAGGCGCAAATAGGCGCAGCGGAAACAAAAGCGAGAGAAATCATTGATGATGCGCTGAAATCGGCGGACGGAAAGAAGCGTGAAATTCTTCTGGAGGCGAAGGAAGAAGCCATGAAAACCAAAAACGAAATGGATCGTGAGGTTAAGGAGCGGCGCTCTGAAGTCCAGCGTCAGGAAAAGCGACTAATCCAAAAAGAAGAAGCTCTGGACCGCAAAAACGAATCACTGGAAAAGAAAGAAAATCAGGTGACAAAGCGTCTGGAAGATTTGGAAAAGAAAAACAAGGAAATTTCTAAGATTCATGAGGCTCAACTGGCTGAGCTTGAAAAAGTATCCGGTATGACCTCAGATCAGGCTAAAACCGTGCTGTTGCAATCCGTTGAAGGAGATGTTAAGCATGAAATGGCCGCCATTTTAAAAGAGAACGAGGTAAGAACCAAAGAGGAAGCTACGAAGAAAGCGAAAGAGATTATTACCAACGCGATTCAGCGTTGCGCTGCCGATCATGTGGCAGAGTCTACCGTTTCGGTAGTTCCCCTTCCCAGCGATGAAATGAAAGGACGGATTATTGGCCGCGAAGGTCGTAATATTCGGGCGCTGGAGACGCTTACCGGCATCGATTTAATTATTGACGATACGCCGGAGGCAGTTATCTTATCAGGTTTTGATCCAATTCGGCGTGAAATTGCTAGAATTACGCTGGAAAAGCTCATTGTAGACGGGCGGATTCACCCCGCGCGCATTGAAGAAATGGTCAATAAAGCAACCAAGGAAGTTGAAAATAGAATTCGAGAAGAAGGAGAAGCCGCAACCTTCGATACTAACGTGCATGGGCTTCATCCGGAACTGGTTCGGCTTCTTGGTAAATTGAAATATCGTACCAGTTATGGTCAAAATGTACTCAAGCATTCCATTGAAGTGTCCCATTTATCCGGACTGATTGCCGGCGAGCTAGGTTTGGATGTTCGGGTGGCTAAGCGAGCCGGTCTTCTGCATGATATCGGTAAGGCGGTCGATCACGAGATGGAGGGTTCTCACGTTTCGTTGGGAGCTCAGCTGCTTAAAAAGTATCACGAGTCCAAGACAGTGATCAACGCACTGGAAGCCCACCACGGAGATGTGGAGCCGGAAAGCCTTATTGCAGTTATTGTACAGGCGGCCGACTCAATTTCAGCGGCTCGGCCCGGTGCCAGACGTGAAACACTTGAAAATTACATCAGCCGGCTGGAAACGCTGGAGGCCATTGCCAATGACTTTTCCGGGGTTAGCAAGAGTTATGCGATTCAGGCGGGACGTGAGCTTCGCCTTGTAGTTGTACCAGAGCAGGTGAGTGATGATGAAATGCGGATTTTGGCTAGAAGCGTGGCGAAACGGATTGAGCAGGAAATGGAATATCCTGGTCAAATTAAAGTCAATGTGATTCGAGAAACTAGGGTAGTCGACTACGCCAAATAAAACAACATCGGGAAGGAGAGCTAGTATGCAGGAAGCAGATGTCATTAAAGTATCTGCCCACTCCAGTGTCAATGCTGTTGCTGGTGCCATTGCCAATGTGATTCGAGAAACGGGAAAGGCCGAACTTCAGGTGATAGGGGCCGGTGCTCTGAATCAGGGAATTAAAGCGATTATTATTGCTCGGGGGTATGTAGCGCCATCGGGCATCGATCTGATTTGTATGCCGGCATTTACCGATGTCTCCATCAATGGCGAAGAGCGCACGGCGATTCGGTTGGTGATTGAATCCAAGTGAAACTGTACTAATTGGTTAAAACTGGACCTTCCGCAACCCTAAACGGGCGAGGGAAGGTCTTTTTTTTACGAAAGGAGAGTAACTATGATGCACAATCGTTATGAAACGCCCTTTAATTCTCGCTATGCGAGCGAGGAGATGCAGTATTTGTTTTCTCCCGATAAGAAATTTAAAACTTGGCGCAAACTCTGGATTGCGCTGGCGGAAGCGGAAAAAGAGCTGGGGCTGGCCATTACCGACGAACAAATAGAAGAGCTCAAAGCGCATGCGGAGGATATCAATTATGAGGTAGCCGAAGCGCGCGAAAAAGTGGTTCGGCATGATGTGATGTCCCACGTATATGCCTACGGTGAGCAGGCGCCTAAAGCGAAACCCATTATTCATTTGGGCGCTACTAGCTGCTATGTAGGTGACAACACCGATTTAATTATTATGTATGAGGCATTGCAGCTGCTGCAGAAAAAGCTGGTTAACGTGATGGCTAACCTGGCAGGCTTTGCTAAGCAGTACCGCGATATGCCGACCCTGGGCTTTACGCACTATCAGCCGGCGCAGCTGACCACCGTGGGTAAAAGAGCTTGCTTATGGCTGGAAGAGCTGTGGATGGACTATGAGCAGCTGGAGAATATTCTGAAAGTGAAGCGGCTGCGCGGCGCCAAAGGAACAACGGGTACCCAGGCTAGCTTTATGGAGCTGTTTGATAACGATGGCGAAAAAGTCAAACGGCTCGATCAGCTGGTAGCGGAAAAAATGGGGTACGAAGCTACTTATCCGGTAACCGGTCAGACGTACCCTAGAAAATTCGACACGATCTGTCTGAATGCGCTGAGCTTAATTGCGCAGTCTTGCTATAAATTTGCCGGCGACCTGCGTTTGCTGCAGAACCTGAAAGAAATGGAAGAGCCATTTGAAAAAACGCAGATTGGCTCATCGGCTATGGCGTATAAGCGGAATCCGATGCGCAGCGAACGTATCTGCGCGTTGGCGCGTTATGTCATGTGTAATGCGCTTAATCCGGCAATGACGGCTTCCACGCAGTGGTTTGAAAGAACGCTGGATGACAGCGCCAATAAGCGCATCGCTGTTTCTGAAAGCTTTTTAGCGGTGGACGGTATTTTGCAGATTATGATCAATGTAACAGGCGGTATGGTTGTTTACCCCAAAACGATTCACAGCCGTATTATGAGTGAGCTGCCCTTTATGGCTACCGAAATGATTTTAATGGAAGAGGTAAAACGCGGCGGCGACCGGCAGGAATTGCATGAGAGAATCCGCGTGCACTCCATGGCCGCGGCGGCGCAGGTTAAGCAAGAAGGCAAGCCCAATGATTTGCTCGAGCGCGTTTTGGCCGACGATCATTTTAAGCTAACGGAAGAAGAGCTTATGGGAGCGATTAAGCCCGAGAACTTTATTGGACGCGCGCCGCAGCAGGTCGATGATTTTCTGGCGGAATATATTGATCCCATTTTGCAAAGCCACAAGGCCGAACTAGGAATGCAGGCGCAGCTAAGCGTTTGATCGCGAGGGAAGCCAATATGAAAGTAGGAATGATTGGCGCCGGAAACATGGGATTTGCTCTGTTAACCGCTATGGCGCCGCATGCAGATCTTTATGTATATGACATCAATCCGGCCTGTTGTGAAAGAGCAAGCCGGTGCTGTCAGGCGCACATTCAAAATTCGGTTGCCGCGGTGGTAGACGCTAGCGAATATGTTATAGTAGCGGTTAAGCCGCAGTTTTTAGGAGATATTATAAGCGAGCTTAGGGTGAGCTGGCGAGAGGACAAGGTGCTCATTAGCATTGTGGCAGGCGAAAGTCTGGCCGACTGGCAGCAGATTTTGGGGCCGCAGGCCCAAATTGCTCGTGTTATGCCAAATACATCGGCGCAGGTGGGAGAGGCCATGAATACCGTTTGCTTTTCGAAAGCGGTAGCCGATCCGAAGGCGGTAACGCAGCTACTGGAGCATACCGGGAAGGTGCTGGAAATTCAAGAGAACCTTATGGACATTGCGACGGGCATTGCCGGATGCGGTCCGGCGTTCGTTTACGTATTAATTGAAGCAATGGCAGACGCCGGAGTAGCCGGAGGCTTGTTCCGCGATCAGGCTTATGCGCTGGCAGCGCAGACGGTGCTGGGCGCCGCGAAAATGGTGCAGGAGAGCGGACAGCATCCGGCGGCGCTGAAAGACGCGGTTTGCTCTCCGGGGGGCCTGACCATTAAAGGCGTATTGGCGCTGGAAAAATACGGATTTCGTCATAGCATTGAGCAGGCTGTGCTCGCAACCATGAAAGATCTTTGAACCATGAAGGAGAGAGGCAGAAATGGATTTTACAGTTATTGATAGCAAAACGTGTTTTCAGGGAAAAATCATGGATGTACGTAAAGATCGGATTCGGTTCGACAATGGTGTGGAAGCGGACCGGGAGGTAGTGGTTAAGCACCATGAAGCCACAGCGATTATTGCACTGGACGAGCAGGAGAAGCTGCTTATGGTAGAGCAGTACCGCTACGGCACGGGCCAGGTGATGCTGGAAATTCCGGCGGGCCTGGTAGATCCGGGAGAGGATTACGAAGCCTGTGCCAGACGGGAGCTGGAAGAAGAAACCGGATACCGAGCAGGCCGTTTGGTGCGTATGTTCGATTATTACGCGACGCCCGGCTACTGCAGCGAAAAAATTGTTCTGTATTTTGCCACCGACTTGGTTAAAACGCAGCAGCATTTAGACGTCGATGAATTTTTGTCGGTACAGCGCTATTCGCTTGACGAAGCGATTCGTAAAATTGAGCAAGGCGAAATTACCGATGGAAAAACGATTGCGGCTATTTTTGCCGCTCAGGTATATTGTAAGCGCTAAAGGCTTCCTTTAGTAAAGCTGGACTAAAATAAAAGCTTTCCTCATAAAGATAGTATAAGTTTGAGCCCCGGAAGGGACTATCTTTTTTAGAGGAGGGCTTTTTTTATGTACAAAAGGGTTAGGAAAGTCCGTAAGGAGAATCTTGGGCAATATCAAAAGGGACTTGTCAGCTGTCTGCTCTGGTGTGCTATCGGCGCAGGGATTGGTCTTCTGTTTGCGATTGCGCTAGATAGTGAAATGCAAGGCCGTTTGGCAGAGCATCTGCAGAGCGGTGTTTTAAACCTAGTGGCCATAGAACCGGCGCCGTTTACATATTTTCTGAAGCGGTGTCTTACCTACGCGCAGCTTTTATTATTGGCATGGGGATTAGAATACTTTGCATTTGGGTATATTGGCGTTAGAATTCTTTTATTAGTTCGCGGCTTTTTATATGGATTTGGACAGGTAGCGTGGATCTATGCCTACCAGGTTAAAGGATTCTGGCTGGGAGCTCTGGCTTACTGGCCTCATAATTTGCTTTTTATTGTGGTAATTGCCTGGTTAGAGTGGATGATGCAGGAAAGGCAGTATGTAGGGCATTGGTCCAGTAAACAAATTGGCCTTATTACGGCTTTTTTGATTCCTCTTTTGGCGCTGGTAGAAGCATATATAGCCCCGGCCCTTCTGCGCCATTTTTTGTAACAGGAACAGGAGGCAGGATATGCAGCATACTTCAATATGGCAAAACGAACCGCTACTCGACTTAGAAGGCAATCATTTTGTACGGTTAGAGAATTATCAATCCATTCTGGAGCTGACAGACTGTTTGGTGCGGCTGAAAATGAAAGGGTATGTATATGAGATCGGTGGACAAAACATACAGATTCGCAGTGTAACAAAGCGGGAAATTTTTGTAGAAGGCATTATTGAGCAGATTGTCATTCGGAAGGAGGAGGCAAAGTGAGGCCAAAAGACCGTGCGTATGCCATGGTACGCGTTAAAGCAAGCGGCACACAGATACCACGTTTTCTTTCTTTGCTGCTGGCGCGGGGAATTATGTTTCAAGAGGCGAAGTATGAAGCGGGCAGCGTGCAGCTTACCATACCTGCGCGCCAGTATCGTCAGGCAGTCGCCTGCGCGAAAAAAACAGGTATTCGGCTCCGCATTATTTCGAAAAAGGGGGTAGCCTTTTTCCTTTTTCGGCACCGCCGAAGAAAATGGACGGTGCTACTGGTGCTGCCCATGCTTATTATAGTGGGTTTATTGCCACATTTTGTCTGGCGCATTGATATGGAGGGGTTGGAGTCAATTTCACAGGTGGAAATGCTGCGCCGGCTGGAAGAAGCCGGCGTTTACGAAGGCATGTGGCAGGGAGATCTGGATACGGCGCAGAAAGCGAGAGAGCTTTTGTTGCAGTACGAGGATTTAAGCTGGCTTTCGCTGAGCTTAAATGGTGCTGTTTTAGAAGTGGCGCTGGCCGAAGCGGTGCCGGCGCCGGAAATGGTAGACAGACAGTCGCCAGCCGATGTAGTGGCTACGCAGACCTGTGTTGTTTACAGCATGGTAACGGAAAGCGGCACGCCGCTAGTGCGGCAAGGCGATGTGGTACAAGAAGGGGAAGTGCTGATTCAGGGACAGTATACGCTGGTTAACGACGCGGGAGAAGAGACAGTGGTGGATACCCATGCGAGCGGTCAGGTGTTTGGCAAACGCAGTGTTCGGCTTACGGAAAGCATAGACCGTGCGTATATAAAGCAGAACTGGGGGGCAAAGAGCTATGGAGGCGTGAAGATCTGGGTCGGAAACTGGCAGATAACGCTGCGAAATCCGTTTCGAAAACAAGAACAAGAAGCCGAAATAGAGGAGAAAAGCTGGGAACTGCCTATAGGCCCTATTTCTTGGAATCAAATGGAGTACATACCCTATACAGAAGAGGAGGCGGACTATAGCCCAGAGGAAATGGAGAGCCGGCTCACCGAGAGGCTGGAGATACGCAAGGCGCAGCTGCTTGCCGAAAGTGACGGAGTACTGCTGCGGGAGGAGCTGAAGCTGGAAGAGACGGCAGAAGGAATGATGGCGTATCTAGACTTGGTATTAATGGAAGAAATCGGAGAGACGCAGCGGCGCTAGAGAAAGGAGAGGCGAAAAAAGGAGGGCGCCTCTTGACAAAATCCTCCATACACAGTAAGATAATCGTGGGTTATTATTGCTTTTATAGCGAATTAGATACAGAAAGGATTTTTAAGATACTATGTTAGAGATTCAAAATATTGCCTGGAGTCCGGAAGGCGAGGGGGTCATTCATGACATTAGTTTGCATGTCGATTCTGGTAAAATGATTGTGGTTACCGGTCCTAATGGTGGCGGCAAAACGTCGCTGGCTAAGCTGATTGCCGGTATTAATCGCCCAACGAGCGGAAAGATCATTTTTAATGGAGAAGACATTACCGAGCTGGATATTACCGAAAGAGCTAAGCGTGGCATTGCCTATGCGTTTCAGCAGCCTGTTCGCTTTAAGGGCCTGAGCGTACAAGATCTTCTGGATACCGCGGCCGGAAAAGCGCTGAATGTACAGGAGACCTGTAAGCTGTTGGAAGCGGTAGGTCTTTGCGCGAATGAATATAAAGACAGAGAGCTCAATGCTAGCTTGTCCGGCGGGGAAATTAAAAGAATAGAGATTGCTTCGGTGCTCGTTCGCGAGGCGCAGCTTTCGATTTTTGACGAGCCGGAGGCAGGTATTGATTTATGGAGCTTTAGTAAGCTGGTAGAGGCTTTTAATGAGATTCGTAAAAGAAAGAGCGGAACACTTCTGGTTATTTCGCACCAGGAGCGAATCTTGGAAATTGCCGATGAAATTGTGGTTGTGGCGAACGGGTATGTGCGAGACGCCGGGGCCAGACAGGTGATTTTGCCGGCGCTGCTGGCTGACGAGCATCGCTCACGGTGTCCTTTGGAGAAGGAGGAAAATTTGGCATGAAGTATTTGACAAGTGAACTGTTAAAAGTAATTGCGGATTATCAGGGGAAATTCAATGGCGCCTATAGCATTCGTGAGGATGGCGAATGCGTGGCCAGACAAACCTCTGAAAATATTGATATTGTGTCTAAAACTGATAAACCGGGTCTGGAGGTGCATGTAAAACCCGGCACCAAGGACGAATATGTGTATGTACCGGCTTGTGTAACGCATGGCAATGTGGACGACCTGGTATATAATGATTTTTATATTGGCGAGGGCGCGGACGTAACGATTATTGCCGGCTGCGGCGTGCATTCGGATGACGAAGACGAGGCAAGACATAATGGAATTCACCGCTTTTTCTTAGGGAAAGGCGCGCGCGTTTTGTATAAAGAGAAGCATATTGGAACCGGAAAGGGACAGGGGCTAAAACGGATTGATCCCGTAACGGATGCCTTTTTGGAAGAGGACGCTACGCTGGAAATGGATACAATTCAAATTAGCGGTGTAGATGCGACGACTCGGGTGACAAAGGCCGAGCTGAAGGCCAGAGCCAAGCTGCTAGTTCGTGAGAGAATTTTAACGGAAGGGGAGCAGACGGCAAAAACCGATTTTGTGGTCGATATGATAGGGGAAGACGCATCGGCCGATATTGTATCGCGCTCGGTAGCGCGCGGTCATTCGTTCCAGTCATTTGATTCCACCATTCGCGGACTTACGCGCTGCTCCGGCCATTCAGAGTGCGACGCTATTTTAGCCGACGAAGGCCGCGTGCTGGCCTCGCCTGCACTGGAAGCGGCGCATATTGATGCGGCGCTGATTCACGAAGCGGCTATTGGCAAGATCGCCGGAGAGCAGCTGCTTAAGCTGCAATCGCTGGGGCTAACGGCGGAGGAAGCGGAAGAAAAGATCATTGCCGGCTTTTTAAAATAATCTATAACGGTCTAGGAGGAACCGGATGAGCGAAGAATTTGTTTCCGTACCAGCGGAGCATATTGGGAATGTATTTGGTAATTACGACGAGAATATAAAAGAACTGGAAAAGCTGCTGGAGGTTACCGTACTGAACCGAGGCGATGACGTTAAGGTAACCGGAGAGCAGGCGGCGCGAGCGGCAGACATTTTGAAAAAAATGGTTAAAATCGCCTCCCATGGAGAAATCCTGGGCGTGCAACATGTTACGTATCTGGCGTCGCTCGCGGCAGAGGAGCATGATCAGGATGTAGACGAGCTTCTTTCTGAGCTTGTCTGCTTTACCAAGGCGGGAAAGCCGATTCGGCCTAAAACTTTCGGACAAAAACGGTATGTGAATCTGATCCGAAAAAATATGTTAACCTTTGGCGTAGGGCCGGCTGGAACCGGAAAAACCTACTTAGCCATGGCCATGGCTATTCAATCTTTTAAAAGCGGCGAGGTAAGTCGCATCATTTTAACGCGGCCGGCTATTGAGGCGGGGGAGCGTCTGGGCTTTTTGCCTGGAGATTTGCAAAGCAAAATCGATCCTTATTTGCGGCCTCTATATGACGCGCTGTATGAAATTATGGGTGCCGACAGCTTCATGAAAAACATGGAAAAGGGTGTGATTGAGGTGGCTCCCCTTGCCTATATGCGTGGTCGTACGCTGGATAATTCATTTATTGTGCTGGATGAAGCGCAAAAT
>CALWPV010000089.1 GCA_944383515.1 uncultured Clostridia bacterium | reverse complement strand
GCGGTCGCCGCCGCAGCCAAACACGGTAATGATACGGCCTTTGGTAAACTCTGCCGCGGTTTCCAAAATGTTTTTCAGTCCGTCGGGAGTATGCGCGTAGTCGACTACGGCCGTAACGCCGTCGCTGCCGCGAAATACCTGGAAACGGCCGGGCACAAACGCGTGCCGAATGGCATCGATACTCTCGGTAATCTGCTGCGCGCTTAGCCCTTCCATGTGGCAGGCGCTAATGGCCGCCAGCGTATTATAAACATTAAACTGCCCGGGAACCGGGTAATGGATATGCCCTAGCTTTTCGTCATGGAAATACCAGTCATACGATAGCCCCTCGGCATCTATGGTTACCGCCTCGGCGCGGTAATCGCAGTTTTTGCCTAGGCCAAAGGTGGTAAACGGGCAGGCCTGGGTGGCCAAAATTTGCGGCGCCACCGCGTCGTCTCCATTGATCAGCGCGCGCTCGCTTTGGTAGAACAGCTTGCATTTGGCCTCTAAATACGCCTGCATGGTTTTGTGATAATCCAGATGATCCTGAGACAGGTTGGTAAACATGCCCAGCTGATACCGCACGCCTTCCACGCGGTGCTGATCCAGCGCGTGAGACGACACTTCCATGACGATCACGCGGTTGCCCGCTTCCTTCATGGTTTCAAAGAGCGGGTATAAATCGAACGGGTACGGCGTTGTATGCGTTGCCTTCACATGGCGCTCGCCAATGCGGTTTTCGTTGGTGCCAATGAGTCCGCAGGAAATACCCGCCTGCATCCAGATATAATGCATTAGCGTACTGGTTGTCGTTTTGCCGTTGGTCCCCGTCATGCCAATGAGACGAACGCCCTCCAGCGCTGCGGGATAAAAGTTTTTCGCCATGGCCGCCATAGCCTGACGTACATTAGTAACAAGCAGCATGGTCAGCCCCTGCGGATACTGCTCCGGCTCTTTTTCCATGACGGCCAGCACGGCTCCGCTCCTGGCGGCCGCTTCTAAAAAGGTGGTTCCGTCAAACACAAGGCCGCTTTCACAGGCAAAGCAAGCGCCAGGCGTAACTTTACGCGAATCGTAGACAAGCTGCGTTACCTGCCGCTCTTTCCAGTCTGGCGTTCCCTCTTGCAACACCCGGTAGTCAATCTGCTTCATTAAATCTTGTATCTTCATTGGTTTTCTCCTCTTCCAAATAAATAATCAGCTTGGTTCCTTTCCTAATTTCTTCTCCGGCCAGGGGAAACTGTTCCGATACCACCTCGCCGCTGCCCAGACTCTCTACTTCCAGTCCGGCTTCTTCAATGGTTTTCTTTGCCTGCGCATAGCTCATGCCCAGTACGTCAGGCGCCGCGGTATAGCCCTCTTCCGCGTCTAACGCGTCTGTTTCGCCGCTTTCCTCCGTGCTGTAATTTGGCTTCACTCCCAGATACGGCAGGGCGTTTTCCAAAAACTCCTTCACAATCGGGGCGCAAACGGTTCCGCCATAATAAATGCCTTCTGGCTCATCGACCAAACAGAGAACCATAATCTGCGCGTCCTCTACCGGCGAAAAGCCCAAAAAGGAAGAAATATACTGGTGGGCACTGCGCGGCAGCTTCTGGCTGGTCGCTGTTTTGCCGCCAATAGAATATCCGTTAATGGAGGCCTTGCTGCCTCCCCCCTCGGTTACCACGGATTCCAGCGCCGTCCGCATGGCGTCCGAAGTAGCCGCGGAAATGACCTGAGGCTGCGTATCGTACGTCAGCTCCTTCAGCACCGTCTGAGCGCTGCTGTCCATAATGCTCTTTCCAAAATGAGGCGTCACCAGCGTGCCGCCGTTTACCACGGCAGCGGCCGTGCGCAGCAGCTGTATCGGCGTAATGGTTAGCGACTGGCCAAATCCCATGGTGGCCAGCTCCACCGGCCCCACGTTAGCTTTATCATGCATCAGCCCGGTGGCTTCGCCCGGCACATCAATGCCCGTTTTCTCGTCAAACTCGAACCGGTCCAAATACTCATAAAAACGATCCACCCCCAGTCGCAGCGCCAATGTCATAAATACAGGATTACAACTTTGCTGCACGCCCTGCAAAAAAGTAAGGCTCCCATGTCCGCCAGACTTGTGGCAGCGAATCCTCCGATCTGCCACCACCAAGTTGCCGCTGCAATGGAAGCCTTCCTCCAGGCTGGTCAGCCCCTCTTCCAGCGCGGCCGAAGCCGTCACAATTTTAAAGGTTGACCCCGGCTCATAGGTATCATTGATACACCAATTCCGCCACATTTGATTCAGCGCATCCATCTGCGCCGCTTCGTCCATCTGGTCCCACGTCTGCGCTAGCGTTTCATCTTGTATCGTAAACGGCGTGTTCAGATCAAAACTAGGATACAGCGCCATCGCGTAAATCTCGCCGTTTTGGGGATTCATGGCAATGAGCGCTCCCTTATTCGCATTTTTCTGTGTGACGGCCTTTTCAATTAACTGCTCCGCATACTGCTGCAAATTCACATCTAGCGTGGTCTGCAGCACATGACCGTCGGCGCCTTTTTCCAGCTGCTCTCCCTGCCCTTCCAGGTTTACCCCGCGGGCGTCGGTTAAGCTTAAGATTCTGCCGTCAATCCCCTGCAAATAGGCATCGTAGGCAACCTCCAGCCCCACAACGCCCTGATTGTCAGATCCAACAAACCCCAAGGTCTGGGCAGCCAGGCTGCCAAAAGGATAATACCGATCGTAATTTTCGTCAATCATCACGCCCGGCAAATTGGCCTGCCGGATTTGCTGCGCCTGCTCCGTGCTCACCTGGTTTTGAATAATCTGCAGCGCCACGCGCTTTTGCACTTTTTCCAAAACCTCTTCATACGTAAGCCCTAAAATTTCTGCTAACACTCGTGCCGTCTCTTCTTCATTTTCCACTTGATTATGTACCACGCTCACGCGGCATATGGACCCGCTGGTAGCCAGCACCACGCCACTTCGGTCTACAATATCGCCCCGCTTAGACTCCAGCGTGCGCTCTCGGTTGTGCAGCTCGTCAGACAGCTCCGTTAAGTAGCCGCCGCTCACCAGCTTAATATACACAACCCGAAGCATAAGCCCCAGGAGACAAACAAGCAAGATTACGGCTAAAATGCGCAGCCGGTTCCTGTAAATGGTATTGACATAATGGCTCTTCATTGTGCATCTTCCTCCCTATTGCTAAGGTATGCACAAGAAGCCCTTTCTTATTCCTCCGTTACAGTGCTGTCTGCGGACGCGCCGCTATCGCTTCCGTCGGTGGTACTATCGGCGCTATTCGCATTGCCTAAATCAATGGACGAATTATCGGCATTCGGGGAGCCAACGTTTTGGTTTACCGTTTCATCGGGGTAAATGCCCAGCACCGGCAAAATCTTCTCAAACATCTGCCCGGCCAGCCGCGCCGCTTCACTACTCACGTTTTGATCTGTCTCGTCCAAAATAACCAGCAGTACCACCTCCGGATCCTCAATTGGCGTAAACCCAATAAAGGATACCGTATATTTATCGGTTTCATACGTACCGTCATCGCGCAGTTTTTCAGCTGTACCGGTTTTACCGCCGATCTCATAGCCTGGTACCTGCGCCGAGGTACCCGTACCGGAGCTAACGGTTCCATACATATATTCACGCATCAGCTGTGAAACTTCTTCCGAAATGGTATAGCGAAGCACGTCCTTCGTTTGCGACATAACCACGCTGCCGTTGCTGTCGTTAATCTGGCTTACCGTATACGGACGCACATATTCTCCGCCGTTAATGACCGCCGAAAAAGCTGTAATCAGCTGCAGCGGCGTAGTACGAAAACCCTGTCCAAACGCGGTAGTCGCTTTCTGGAAGGGGCCTAGGCCATTCGCGGTGCCCAGCGTTTCCGCTTCGTCCCAGTTAATGAAGATAATGCTGTCCGAATCGCCGGCCTCGCCGGCCAAATCGATGCCGGTTAGCTGTCCTAACCCAAAGGCTTCCTGATACTGTAACCATTTGCTAGATCCCATTCGTTCACTGATCTGCGTCATGCCTACATTACAGGAGTTAAGAATAATGTCGGCAATGGTTTCCGTTCCATGCACTTCCGCGCCGGCACATTGCACCTGCCGCTCATAAATTTGGTATACGCCGTTACACACAAAGGTATCGTTGGGGCTAATCGCACCTTCATTCAGCGCCGCGCTGGCAAATACCGGCTTAAATGTAGATCCCGGCTCATAGGTTAAGCTGGTGGCAAAATTAGTCCATACGGAGCTGTAGTAATCTTCGGCATTTGTGTCGGGATTTTGTTCCATATATTTTTGCGACATGCCAATGATCTCTGTGTTATTATTTAAATTAAACGTGGGCATGTTAACCAGGCCATAAATTTCTCCCGTTTTGGGATTCATACAAATGGCGCAGCCCTTATAGGCATTGGTGTCGTTGACGCCCTGCTGTAAAATTTGTTCCATATAATACTGTACTTTGGAATCGATGGTAAGCGTAAGATCGTTACCGTTTTGCGCGGCAATGTACTCTTCAACAAAACTGCCTCCGGCATTCGCCACCACCATCTTGCGTCCCTGTACGCCGCTCAGGTATTCGTCGTAATACTGTTCTACGCCGTAATTACCGTTAAACCCAACAATATGCGCCGCCAAAGAATCATTAATATAAACTCGATTTTCGTCTTCCTCAAACCAGACGCCCGTTACTTTACCCGCGTCAATCCCTGCCTGAATTTCTTCCATTTGGGAAACGCTAATGCCCTCGCCTTCTTTCAGCTTTAAATAACGGTAATGATAATATTCGTCTGTCATATATTGCCGAATAATGTTTTCGTCTGTTAGACCCAGCGTACTTAAAATCTGCTCGACCGTGCTGTTTTGAACAGAAGTCTCGGCATCGATCAGTACCTGACAGTCCAAAATAATATTATATACCCGCGTACTCTCTGCCAGCACATTGCCGTTGCGGTCGTAAATACTGCCACGAAGCGCGGGAATCACAACATCGGTAGAATTGACCTGCTGCTGCTCGGCCATCTGTTGATATTCCTCGCCATGAATTACTTTAATAAAAAACACGCGGCCGAACACAACAATAAGCAAAACAATGGTTACACACAATACAAAAAGTAATCGGAGCATTTGCGTTCTGGATGAACGCGCTCCCCTTTTCTTCGCCATTTTCTTCTCCTATCTGATAAAATTCTAAGTATTCTAAAAACCTTCCTAATATACATATGGCTGACAAAGCGCTCCCCGCACCCTGTCAGCCGTTTAAATCTGCTTAATTTTATCCGAGCCAGTGGAAAGTAACCTTGCTCTCACTGGCATTTTGTATGGGCAAACTGCTGCTGGTATAGCTCTGGTTAGCCACCGTCACCTGAATTGTGGTTGTTCCATCGGGCTCTACCATACCCAGCTCGCCGGTAGCGTAGCTATAAAGATCTGCCAAAGTCATTTGCTCCGCCACATTACTCGCCGAAATCTCGTTATCGCTTTGCAGCTCTGCCAGCTGCGACTGAAGATCGGAAATCTGCGCTTCACGATTGAATACCTGAATATACGCCAGTACAATCGATAGGCACCCGGCCAGCACAAATGCTGAACACAGGAAAAAACTGAATTTACTTTTTACACGCGCCATGGCCTCTTCATCCGCCTTTCGGATATGCAAGCGAGTCCTTGTAGCCTTCTTCTCCAGCTTTTTCCGCTCAGGAATCGAATGGCGGCGCGGCTGCGCCTCCGGTCGCGCGGGCTCTACCGCTAAGCTGCCTTCGGTATAATAAACAGTCTCGCCCTGAATCTCCCGCTCCTGATCGTTGTCAAAGAAATCTTCCGCCGAGAATCGGTCCTGTCTCTGCATTCCTGTTCCTCCCCAATATATCGGGCTCTTTCGAGTCATAACTTCTCTATAATCCGCAGCTTAGCACTGCGGCTGCGGGGGTTGTCCTCTTGCTCCTCCCGCGAAGGCACAATCGGCTTTCTGGTAACCACCCGCACAGTCGGCTTTTTCCCGCACACACAGACCGGAAGCTCCGGCGGACATGTACAAGGGTGAGCCAAACTGTGAAATGTCTGTTTGACGATTCGATCTTCCAGAGAATGAAACGTAATAATACAAAGCCTTCCTCCGGGACTAAGCAGATCTGCCATATCTCGAATCGCCTGCTCTAATATACCAAGTTCATTGTTTACCGCAATGCGCAGCGCCTGAAACGTGCGCTTTGCGGGGTGCGGGCCCTCTTTTCTGGCCCCTTTGGGCACCGCCTTTTTAATCACCTCTACAAGCTGAAAGGTGGTTTCAATGGGCGCCTTTTGACGCTCTAGCGTAATAAACTCTGCAATACGGCTTGCCCAGCGCTCTTCTCCATATTCCCGCAGAATACGAGTCAGCTCGCTTTGCGAAGCCTCCGCGACCAATCGCTTAGCTGTCATGGGGTTACGCTGATCCATTCTCATGTCGAGCTCAGCGTCCTGCATATACGAAAAACCACGTTCTCCTGTATCTAACTGATACGAAGATACCCCAATATCTAGTAGTATACCATCAACAGCTACAATATGCAAGTCTTTCATGATCTGTTTGATGTTAGAAAAATTATCCCGCACCAGCTGGATATTCTGTGTATATGGTTCCAGCTTGGCGCGGCCATTCTCTATAGCATCCTGATCCTGGTCAATTCCGACAAACCGGCCGCTCCCGTTTAATCGGCCGATTATCCCCATGGCATGACCGCCTCCACCAAACGTACCGTCGACGTAGGTACCGGAGGGGCGAATGCAAAGCCCTTCAATGCATTCATTCTTTAAGACGGATATGTGTTTAAATTCCACGTTCTCACCTTCGATTTAATTAGATCCCACTAGCTTTCAAACCCTCAGCCAGCTTGTCCGACTTAAAAAACTCATCATCTGCATTATAGGCTTCCCATTTGTCGCGGTTCCAGATCTCAATGTGGTCGTCCTGGCCTGCCAGTACGATATCTTTATCTAAACCGGCATGTTCTCTAAGCTCCGCTGAAATCATGACACGCCCCTGTTTATCTGTTGACGTATCCTGTACATGCGAATAGAACTTACGATAGAGTTTTCTCACGTCAATGTCGCTGCTTCCCAGCTGACGAAGCTTTTCACACAGCGCTCGGAATCCTTCTTCCGCATAGACGCAGAGGCACTTTTCTTCTTGTTT
Organism: uncultured Clostridia bacterium; assembly: GCA_944383515.1. Lineage (GTDB taxonomy): Bacteria > Bacillota > Clostridia > Lachnospirales > Bianqueaceae > CALWPV01. The sequence continues at coordinate 5,790 of CALWPV010000089.1, read as the reverse complement.
TCCCCACAGATCAATGGTAATATAAAACATATTACCCAGCTGTTCGCGAAATTTAGCCGGCATGATAATGCGGCCTTTATCGTCCACGCTGTGGCGATACTCGCCGAAGAACACGGTGCCTCACCTCCACTCCAAATCGCTCCATTTCGTTCCACTTGCCATCCATTGTAACACATCAGGCCTCCGTTTACAGGGTATTTTTCGAAATTCCCCAATTTCCCGAACAGTTTATTCCCTATCTGCCAGTTGACCATCTGCCGAAACTTATATATAATAATGCCATCCATATAAATAAGAAAGGAAGGATACCCATGATATCTCTTGTGATTCACGGATGCAGCGGCCGTATGGGTCATATTCTCACCGAGCTGGCGCAAAAAGACGCCCGCTTCACCATTGCGGCCGGCGTCGACGCCGCCCCCGTCGCCTCTCTGCCCTACCCCATATACTCCTCGCTAGACAAAGTAACCGAGCCCTTTGACTGCGTTATCGATTTCAGCACGGCAGCCGCCATTCCCGCGCTGCTTACCTCTTGCGCGCAGCGCAAAAAACCAGTTGTACTTTGCACAACCGGCCTGAGTCCGGACACGCTGGACCAGGTGCGTCAAACCGCTACGCAGGTTCCGGTATTCTTCTCCGCGAATATGTCGCTGGGTGTGAATCTGCTCATTGAGCTCTGCCAAAAAGCGGCTTCCATACTCGCTCCCGCGGGTTTCGATATTGAAATTAACGAACGTCACCATAATCAGAAGCTCGATGCCCCCAGCGGCACGGCTCTTTCCATTGGTCAGGATCTAATCGATACGCTGGGCACTTCTTATTATATGAGCACCAATCGCTATGAACGCCGCGAGGCCAGAGACCCGCATGAAATCGGTATAACCGCCATGCGCGGCGGTACCATTGTAGGCGAGCACACCGTACTTTTCGCCGGCCACGACGAGCTCTTTGAAATTAAGCACACAGCGCTGAGCCGTGAAATTTTTGGAAACGGCGCTCTGAACGCGGCGGCCTTTTTGGTTACGCAGCAGCCCGGCTTATATTCTATGAAGGAACTGCTGGGGTAAGCGCGGCGTATCGTAATGGGTATAACAAAAGACAGCATGGTAAGCTATTTACTCGCTTATCATGCTGTCTTTTTATTTAATAATGCCACGGTTATTTTAACTTTTTCTTGTCAGCAGGCGTCCGTATCTTCCTGCCTGCAAAGCGCTGTCTCTGGCTGCAACTTCCCCGCCGATCAAGGTATAGGCAATGCCCTGCGCCAGCTGTTTGGGATGAGTAAAGGTAGCTTTATCGCAGATCTGCTCTGGATCAAAAATATTGATATCGGCGGCATATCCTTCTTTTAAGTACCCGCGATCTGTAAGCCCAACACGCTCTGCCGGCATTGACGTCATTTTCCGAATCGCCTCCGGCAGCGTCAGCACCCCGCGCTCCTTCACGTATTCACGAAGAATTTTGGGGAACGATCCATACAGCCTCGGGTGCGGGCTATCGCCGCCCCCATACAGACTGTCTGAAATCACGGCGGCGTAGGGAAGCCGCATCACCGTATCCACATCGTCCTGGCTCATACTCATGATAATGCAGCCCACCTTGCCTTCTTCTTCCGCAATCAGCTCTCCGAGCCATGCGCAGGGGTCCGAAAGCCCCAGCTCCGCGGCAATCTGGGCCACGCTTTTACCGCAGTATATTCTATTTTTCTCCAGCGTCACGCTGCCAATGATTGTTCGCTCCCAGCCAATGCTTTTCACCATGTTATCCCAACCGGGCTGTTCGCGGTAGATCTCGCGCCGCAGCGCCGCGGCGCCTTCGCTTGTGCCCAGATACGATAACGGTCTGCCCTCGGTAACGCAAGGCGGCACCAACGACATGGCCGTTGTTGCGCCTCCCGTATAGGGATACACATCCACCGTAACCACCTGGCCGGCTGCGCGCGCGTTTTCAATAACGGCAATGGCGCCGGCAATGGTTTTGCCCCAGTTGTCAACACCCGTTACCTTAAAGTGACTAATGTTAAGCGGAACCTGTGCCTCTTGGCAGATTTCAATAATCTCGCGCACGGAGGCAACCAAACTGTTGCCCTCGCCCCGAATATGACAGCTGACCATGCCGCCTTCCTGCCCGCAGGCGCGCGCCATAGCCACCAAATCCTCTTTAGGCAAGAAGCACTCCGGATGATACATGATGCCAAACGACAGGCCCAGCGCTCCACTGCGCATACCGTCTTGAATAAGCTCGATCGCTTTTTCCCGCTCTGCGGGCGTAAAACCCCGGCTTTCATAGCCCATAACCGCCGCTTCCACCGCGCCGGCGCCAATGAGCGAGGCGGTGTTGAGCGCCAGCGCGCTTTTACTAAGGCGCTGCATATACTCGGAGAACCGGTACATTTTCACGTTTTCAGGCATTTTTCCAAGGCAAGGCTCGATATAGGCCAGCTGCTCGGCCTGATGCTCCGGGCTGCTGGGAACCGGCGCCAGGCCGCAGTTGCCAGATACCGCCGTGGTAATGCCCTGCGCCAGCTCCAGCTCGCCAAAAGCCGGATCGTAGAGCACCGCCATATCATGATGCCGGTGAATATCGACAAAGCCGGGCGTGACAATAAGGCCGGTGGCATCCAGATCTCCCGGCTGCGCCGCCTCTTTTCCGCGCGTAATGCGCGCTATTTTTCCGTTTTCAATTGTAATCGTTCCCTGAAAGGGCTCCTCACCGCTTCCGTCGTAAATCCGGCCGCCAATGACTTTGTGTACCATGATTTACTCCTCGGCCTGCTGCTCGGCCACGGCTCTTTTTATAGCCGCGTCTTCTTCTTTATTCGTGCCTTTAAATTTATCGATCAGATCCGGCACCATATCGAGAATTTTCGTAATTGTATCCTGCTGCTTAATATTGACCAGTCTGGCCTGACCGTCTTTAAGCACCAACACCGCGCTGGGCGACAGCTTGGCCGTAACGCCGCCGCCTACCGCGCCGTTTTTCTCTTTGTCGCGCGCGCCCGCGCCCGCGCCGAGGCTTACGTCAACCAGCGGCAAAATAATAATGTCGTCCATGTGAATGGCTTCGCCTACCACGGTTTTCGTGGACACAAATCCTTCCATTTCACTTAGCAGTTCTTTCAGTGCTTCTTTTGCGTTTCCCATGACTCCAATGTCTCCTTTTATAATTTAGCTCGTATAAAACGAATTAACCTTCGAATATGCGCATTCCTGAGCGCGCGGATAACGGCCGGCACAAAACTGATTAACGCGAAATGGCCGCGCATCCAGCCGTTCGCCTCCAGTACCGGCCCATTTTCAAACTCCGCCTCCACTTCCAGCTTCCGCCGCTTCGTTTCCTTGGGAACCAGAAGCGGATACAGCGCATAATAATACCCCAGCGCCTTACCGGTGTTTGCCGGATCGTTAAACCCAAACCGCACATGCACGCGAAAGGCGCGCGGAAGCACCGGCCGAATCAGACCAATCGCCAGCTCCTTCACCGCCGCCACCGTCTCCCGCTTCTGCGGATATTCATTCCACCGATCCCGCAGCTTTTCTGCCTCTTCCCGCAAGTGATCCCATTTTTCCTTCAGCTTCTTAGGAATCGCAAGCAGCTTTTGAATCCAGGCGACAAGTCGCCGCCATGCGGCCTTGAGCTTGCCCGCCAGCCCTTTGGAACGCCTTTTTTCCGGCGCGGCCGGAAGAGGCTGCTGCTTTTTTTCCGGACGCGGCGGCTCAGAAACCGGTTTGTCCGTTACCGGTACGAGCCGGCGCGGCGGAGGAGCCGGCGTCGTATCCGGCGGCGAGGGCGCCTCCTGTTTGGGCTGTGGCTGCTCCGGCTCTGCCGGTACTGCCGAAGGATGGCCGCCTTCGTCGTGTTTCCGGCGCTGCCGGTGTTTTTTGCGTTTATCCTTTCCCTGCGGCAGGGGGTACGAGGCGGCTATTTTGCGGTGAGCCAGGGTTACGTCCCATACGACCTCGCTTCCTTTTTGCCAGCTGAACTTGACGCGAATGAGGTGCAGGAAAAAGCTGAGCCTTGCGGTGATGTGGGCGTCTTCTTCGGTTTTAGCGCCTTCTATATAGTATCGCAGGGAAGGCAGGAGGATGAGGAGCGAGACGAGAATAATCAGGCCGAGCAGCCCGAGGAGAATCCATGCAATGATTTTGAGGATTACCCCTAGTATGGCTAATATTGCTCCCATGAAGACCTCCTTGCTATGCCCGTCATGATCCGCGATGCAGGAGCTGGCTCTTGATGCTCTTCATCTGCGGATCGCGCTGATATAGTTCTTCTAGCATAGATTGTACCCACTGGAGCGCCTCCTCATACGTTTGTGTGCTGGCCAGCGGGGTATAACCGCCCTCTACACGCTGCGCTTTTTGGTATTCTGTCTCTTCAAAAATCTCGATAAGGCACGGGTGCTCCGCATGAAGGGAGATGCGATATCTTGCTTCTTTGGGTGCCATTCCATGCCTGCCTTTAAATATCGCGCCCGCAGCTGACGCATTTGGTGGCGTCTGGGTGATTGCCGACTTTGCAATAGGGGCAGAATTTGAGTACAAAATAGCCGTCTTGGTTTTTCTTAGGCTTAGGCTGATCTTCGGCTTCCTGCGCGCCAGGCTCTACTTCGCGCCCTTCTACATCGACCGGATCGCCCTCGCGGTAGCCTTTTTTGACTTCTTCTTTTTCTTGGGACAGCTTTTCAATGAGTTCTTCTTGCATTTTGATTTGCTGGCAAGCCGCCTTAATAATCTGCTCGTCGCGTTTCAGGCTGCCATTTTCAATGCGGTACATGATGCGTCCCATTGTTTTATAGGCTTTGTCCAGTTCTTGCTCCGCCCTCTTCAGATCGATCTCGATTTTGACGCTGGAGGCCGTCTGTTTGGTTTTGTCCCCCACCATTTCCGCCAGCTCTTTGGCTCCTTGTAAAATCTTGTCAACGCAGTCTTTGTAATCCATAACCGCTTCCTCCTCGTTGAAATTGATGGATTTTGTATACTCCGTTCAGCATGTGGGTGCCGAACCCCTTGAATAAATGAATAGCTTGGAGACCCGGGTATCGCCGCCGACCGCGGGCGCTCCATGGGGTGCCCCGGCGCCGATCCGTCCCTTCCGGTCTCTGATTCAATGCTACACCTATTATATCATAAGTTTGGTGCGTAAACGCGCCAACTTAGCAAGAATCCTGAAAGGATTCTTGCGGTCGTCCTGTAACGGTATTATATCATAGCTTGTTTCATCATGCAATTCGCAGCCTTTAAAATAAGTACGAAAGTGTGGCGCGTGCCGCAGCGCTTCCTTCTTATTCTATCCATTTCCCGCCCATTTAGTTACATAGAATCCGCCGGGGCTGTTATTAACAGCGAAGGCCAGGGGCGCGGGTCAGGGGGGGTGCGTTAACGCGCTGTTTTATATGGCCGCAGCGGAACAGCGGAAAATTTAGAGCGCTGTTTCGTTGATTTGAGTACGCGATCGCGGAATAACGGAACAATAATAGTATTAAGCTCCGTCCCTTTGACATGATCACGGAATACGTTTCTTGACTGTTCCGTCAAAAGCACCGCAATTTTGATACAAAGCGTATCAAGGTTGCGGTGCTTAATTTTTGCCTATTTTACGGACTTTTTCATCTTTTTTATACATTCGACCAAAGATAAATCCCTGCGATGACAGCTTCCAATGTAGGGATTTTTTACTTTAGTTAGCGATTACGATTAAAGTAATCGTTAAAAGATATGGAATGGATAGGATTGATGAATAACATACAGGCTTGTGCAAGAGAGAGTGTAAATCACGAAATAGATTTTA
>CALWPV010000088.1 GCA_944383515.1 uncultured Clostridia bacterium | reverse complement strand
ATAATATGAGCGATACCGCCCTCCTGATACAAAGTCTGAACGGATGCATCCAGATTTGAGGTGTCTCCGAGCAGCATCGATCGCATAATACCGGCATACGGCTCCGGCCACAGCCGGTCAATCTGCCCGCCGATTTTTTCTTGCAAAACCTCATAGATCCGCTCCCAGCCCCAGCCCCCTTCCTGATAGACGGTGAGCGTCTCTACCTGCCAGTAAAACGCAATCTTATTTTGACGGGCATAGGCCTTGCCGTCCCACTGCCCCGGATTAGTCGCCGCTTCCATTTGCCAGCCGCGGCCGGTTACCTCTACCCAGTCGCCGGCCCTGCATTCTTTCTGCTCCAGAAGCAGCACGGCTTCATACCCGTCAGATAAACGCAGAAAGGCACGAAAACCTGTGTCACGTGCCTCTATTTTGCGAATCTGTCCCCGCAGCACCGGTTCCGATTCTAAGAAGGCCTGTATCTGCTGCTCACGTTTTTCCCACTTTGAAAATCCCCAGCTGGGAAACACCTGAAAAAGCAGAACCAGAAGCAGAATATACCCTATAGTGATAACTACAATAGGTCTGTGCCTCATGGACCCTCCCTGCCGTTACGGTCACTCAGCCTGTTCGACGATATCCATATTACTGGTTAAAAATGTATCTAGGCGTGTATACGATTTATAATACTCTACCCGCTTACCTTCAATTAGAAACTGTACGTATCTGACGCCATCCACGCTCTGCAATGAATTTACAATAGAATAAATCGTCAGGTTTTCTTTTAGCTCTCCTCCTATATGATTCTTCTGAAATTCGGCGCTGAGATCAACGTAACATACGCCGTCCTTCATAAATACTTCTTCAATCATAGTCCCCTCTGGAATGACCGAGGTTAACCCTTCTGTCTGAGGACCGTCAATTAAAGCCCGTACCACGGCCAGCGGTAATAAATCCGTCATCCCCAGGGTAAGCGTTCTCGTTTCCGGAACCAGCGCCGTTCCGTCTGCATTCGCAAAGTATAGCGTCACCTGCGCTTCGTCGGTATAAAAGTCACGGCTATACTGGTTAATAATCAGTTTATCATTTTCTGACGAAGAGGAAACCATGGTTTCGCCGCCGCTTTCTTCGCCTTGAATCGGCGCCCAAAACTCTAACTCGTCAATCACGCCAGAGGTGAAAAAAGTTCGGCTCAGCCCTGCTCGCAGCACCAACCGTTCATTCGGCGTCATATCGTAATATAGATTGGTTAAATGCATTTCTAAGACTTCACCGGATTCTTCGGATCGAATCTGATGCGAGGAATACACCCCACTGGGAATAATAGAAGAAATCGTCAAATCTTCCAGTTCGGCCATATCCTCCTCTGTGAGTATTTCGACATGATTTAAGTCATATAGAATGGTCTCCACAATATCCGCGGTTTCCCGGCCCGAAAAATCATACGTTCTCTTTACCTCATATAAAGACGTTGCCGTATTATTTGTGAAAAACAAAGGGATTTCTCCCCCCACTTCGTCTGCGGTGCTTTCTCTTGCTTCCGCCAAATAGGCCGACTCTGTTAATACTTCTTGATCCGAGGTTTCTGAGGGGTTTGTCGTACAGGCGCTAAGCAAGCTGCCAAGCAGCAGGAGGAGTACCAAAGCGATCCTTTTCCATGCTTTTCGGTTCATACTTCATCCTCCTGTTCAAAAATCTGAATGAGAGGCAGTTTAACGGTAAATTCCGTTCCTTCTCCCACGGTACTGGCCACTGAAATGGTTCCTTTATGCAGCATAATAATCTGTCTGACGATCGACAGCCCCAGTCCGGAACCGCCGGCTTCTCTGTCTCTGGCTTTGTCTACCCGGTAAAAGCGCTGGAAAAGCTTGTCAAAATGCTCCTCTTCAATGCCAATACCCGTATCGGAAACCTTGATTACCGCATTCATGGGATCACTGTCAATCTGAACCGTAACTTTCCCGCCTTCTTTATTATATTTAATTCCGTTCTGAATTAAATTAGAAAGCGCCAGCGTCAGCTTCGTTTCATCTGCTTCAATTTCTACTTCACGGATACTCTCAATAATGAGCTCTACCTGCTTTTCTTCTGCCAGCGGTCTGAGCCGCTTAAGAATGTCTTCCGTCATTTCATTGAGCACAAAGCTGCTCACATTAAGCGCATTTTCTCCCTCTTCCAGCCGTACCAGCGTTAATAAGTCATTGACAATCGTGGTCTGACGGTCAATCTCGCTGTTTATATCTTGTAAAAACTCTTTATACATGGCTTCCGGCACGCTGTCCTGTAGCAATAATGACTCGGTCAATACTTTAATAGAGCTCAGCGGCGTTTTGAGTTCATGCGACACATTAGAAACGAATTCCTTTCGCGAGCGGTCAATCGCAATCAGGTCATGCGTTACATCCTGCACCGAGTTGGCTATGGCGCCAAATTCGTCTTTGCGCTCTAGCGCGGGCGGAATTTCGGCATTTCCCTGAGAAACCTGCTTAAGCCAGTCCATAACCAATTTGAAGGGCTTCGTAAAAATTGTAATGACTACAAAAAACAGGCTGCAGACCACCAGGCCTACCGCAAAAAGAATGAGCGCCAAATTTCCCTGACTAATCGACAGCGACTCTAACAAGGTATCCGTACTGAAAAAAACGTACACAACGCCGTCAACCGTAGCCCCCGCCACATCCGTAATGGGTACGGCTAAACGAACAAAATCGCCATCTTCGACAATTGAGTTTTTACCGGAAAGCGCCATTAAAACATCGTCGTTCACGATATACCGGCCATTTTTGGTCTGAGAAGAGTCTTGGCGGACCATGGCCTGATCGTCCAAAATCATGATTCGCGCATAGCTATATAATCGGCTGAAGCTTTGCAGTTCATGATACAAATTCTGCGATTCGTCTTCGGCGGCAATCATTTGATTGATCGCAATATCGCTGGCCAGAAAATTCGCATACCGGCTAATTTCCGTTACTTTCTGATTGGTCCAGTAGCTTTGCCACATATGATACACCAGCTGCCCCAGCACCACCGAAGAAACAATATAAATCCCCACAATGCACGCTAAAAGCCGAAAGCGCATACTGCGAAACCACGATACTTTTCTTGATTGAATAATACTCATTAGCCTTTAAAGTAATACCCCACTCCCCATTTGGTATGAATGTACAGCGGATCGCCCGGATTCGGCTCAATTTTTTCTCTTAATCTTCGCACATGCACATCCACCGTTCGCACGTCGCCCGGATAATCATATCCCCATACGACATCGAGCAATTTTTCACGGCTATATACTTTCCCTACATTTTTGGAAAGAAGCTCTAATAAGTCAAATTCTTTCGCGGTTAAATTGGCCTCGTTTCCACTGACAAAAACCCGGCGGCTATCGTAATCGATTTTGAGATCCCGAAACTCCAGCACATTGCTTTCTTTTTCCGCATGTTGGCGATACCGCCGTAAAATCGCCTTTATGCGCGCCTTAAGTTCCAAAATATTAAACGGCTTGGTCATGTAATCGTCGGCGCCATACTCCAGTCCAAGAATTTTGTCCATGTCTTCGCCCTTAGCCGTAAGCATTAAAATGGGCACGGAAGAAAACTCACGTACCTGCTGACACACCTGAATGCCGTCTAGTTTGGGCAACATAACGTCTAAAATAATAATGTCGTAGTTGGTTTCCTGAATCATGGTAAACGCTTCTTCTCCGTCGTATGCCGCGTCCACTTCCATGCCGTCTTGCTCCAAACTAAATTTTATTCCTTTCACAATAAACTTTTCGTCATCTACTACCAGTACCTTTGTAGCCATGAAATCCTCCTTATTCTACCGTAATATAGTCTTGTAATTCTGCAAACTTATTTTCACCGATTCCTTTCACCTGCATAAGATCTTCTATGGAAGTAAACGGACCATGCTCTTCTCTGTAATCGATGATTCTCTGCGCGTATACTTCCCCAATTCCGGGAAGCTCCATTAGCTCTATTTTAGTGGCTAAATTGATATTGGTCAAGGGGGTTTGCGTATTTTCTGAAAGACTATTTTGCGCCTTAGCCACCTCCTCTCCCTGCTCTGGCACATAGATTTGCTGTCCATCGCTGACATACGCCGCTAGGTTTAGCTGACTTAAATCGGCCTGCTGCAAGGCGCCGCCGGCAGCCTTGATCGCATCGGCCACTCTGGCCCCCTCTGGCAGCCAGTATACCTGATCCGGCGCCGCAACCGCGCCGGTCACATGCACGCCCATAAGCCTTACCTCTGCCACCGATTCAGCAGTTTCTTCCTCGCGGCTCTCTATGGCGGCAAGGCTGCTCTCGGCATCCTGTTGCCCGCTGGCGGGTATTTCTTCCCAGGTCTCCTGACTGTCATAAACAAAATAGCATAGCGCGCCAATTAAAATAAGTCCTATAAACAGCGCTGCTTTTCTAAGTATTTTCTTCTCGATGGATAGAGTTTCCATAAATGTGCACCGTCCTTTCTGATTGTATCTATATTTCTCCCTCTATATATAACTATCGTATTTTTTTCACCAAATGACTTCAAAAAATCAAAAAAAATCGGGCTAGTTTTTCAATTTCGTCAGATTTGCCTAAGAACAGACTTAAATGAGGCTGAATGCTATCAGGTCTGCCCGGCAAATTGGGTTGAATCCTGCCCTTTTTTGTGATAAGATAGCGTCTGGATATTTTCAATATTTAGGAAGGTTTTATATATGCTAGATCAAAAACAAATTCGTAATATTGCGATTATTGCCCATGTTGACCATGGTAAAACGACACTAGTTGATGCGCTGCTGGCGCAAAGTGGTATCTTTCGCGAAAATCAGGAAGTCGTAGAGCGCGTCATGGACTCTAACGACCTAGAGCGCGAGCGCGGCATCACGATTTTGGCGAAAAACACCTCGATTCACTATAACGGATACAAAATCAATATTATTGACACGCCCGGCCATGCCGATTTTGGCGGCGAGGTTGAGCGCTCTCTAAAAATGGCTAACGGCGTTTTACTGCTGGTAGACGCTTACGAGGGCTGTATGCCCCAAACCCGCTTTGTACTGAAAAAAGCACTGGATTTGGATTTGACGCCGATTATTGTAATCAATAAAGTAGACCGCCCCATGGCCAGGCCAGACGAGGTGGTGGACGAAGTACTCGAGTTGCTGCTGGATCTGGGCGCTTCCGACGAACAGCTGGATTCCCCCATTATTTATGCTTCTGCCAAAGAGGGCTGGGCCAGCACCGATCTATCGACGCCCGGCAGCGATATGCAGCCTCTGTTTGACGCCATTATTCAAACCATTCCCGTTCCTGAGGGGGATGCAAACGGAGATTTACAGCTTTTAGTCTCGAATATCGATTACGATACGTACACCGGCCGTATTGCCGTAGGCCGCATTGACCGCGGGCAGATTCATGTAGGAGACGCTGCCGTCATTTGTCGCAAAAACGGTACTGCCACCAATATAAAAATCACTAACTTATATGTTTATAACGACATGCAGCGCGTAGCGGTCGAGGAAGCCGGCGTCGGTGAAATTGTAGCCGTATCCGGTATTAAAGACATTACCATTGGTGAAACCATCTGCTGCCCTACCAATGTCGAGCCGCTTCCCTTCGTTGCGATTGACGAGCCGGTGCTTTCCATGACATTTACGGTTAATAAAAGCCCCTTCGCCGGCAAAGAAGGCGACTACGTAACCTCGCGCCATCTGCGCGACCGTTTATTTAAAGAGCTAGAGTCGAATATTTCGCTGCGCGTAGAAGAAACGGACTCCCCCGATTCCTTTGTGGTATCCGGCCGCGGCGAACTGCATCTGTCGGTACTGATTGAGAATATGCGCCGCCAGGGATATGAATTTGCCGTATCCAAACCCCAGGTTATTACTAAAATTGTTAACGGCGAGGTTTGGGAACCCTACGAGGAATTAGTGGTTGATCTTCCCGATGAATATACGGGTGTCTTAATGGAAGGCGCCAGCATGCGCCGCGCCGAACTGCTCAATATGACGCCAACGCAAGGTGGCTATAGCCGGCTTGAATTTTTAATCCCCTCGCGCGGACTCATTGGATACCGCCCGCAGCTCTTAACGGAGACCCGCGGCACTGCTGTTATGAACCATGTGTTCCACAGCTTTAAGCCGGGCAAAGGCGAGTCTATGCCGCGCGCCCGCGGTTCACTGATCGCGCATGAGGCGGGCGAGGCCGTAGCCTATGGCCTCTTTAACGCGCAGGAACGCGGCACGCTGTTCATCGGCCCCGGCGTCTCTGTTTACGAGGGTATGATTGTGGGAGAAAGCTCCCGTGCCGACGATATTGTGGTGAATGTCTGCAAGAAAAAACATGCGACCAATATGCGCTCTTCTTCTGCCGACGAAGCGCTTCGCCTGGTACCGCCACGCGAAATGTCGCTGGAAGAATGTCTGGACTTTATTGCGGACGACGAGCTGGTGGAGGTTACCCCCAAGAGCATCCGCATGCGTAAAATGATTCTTGAAGCCGGATTACGCGCTAAAGCGCGCAATAATGCAGCGCGATAAGGCCAAGTCCCCATGCCATGAAAACTCAAACTAACACGGCTCCATTCTTGACAGTTTCTTCCATCAATGCTACACTAAGCCATACGCCTCCCATAACACGTAATCCAAACTTATTTCATTGTTTACTTCCTAATAGAAAAAGAACACTGGAATGCCTTCATTCACTCAAAATAGAACTACCC
>CALWPV010000087.1 GCA_944383515.1 uncultured Clostridia bacterium | reverse complement strand
GCGGCATATCCAGCTTGCCTTGCAGCGGCTACGGCGGCTCATGGAGGGAAAAGACCATGAGTAAACTTCTCCCCTATGAAACAATCGTCAAAGCCCATGAGGGCGACCCGGACGCAATCGACACCGTCCTTTCCCACTATGCCGGATATATCCGCTACTTTTCCAAAGTACACGGTCAGGTTAACGCCGAGGTTGAGGAATATGTGAAGCAGCAGCTAATCTCCGCACTATTCAAGTTTCGCTTTGACCGATAAGCCCCAAAACTGAATACCAGCCGCCCACCAGCGGCCAGTGAAAGCAGTAAGTCTGAAAAAGATTTGCTGCTTTTTGTTGCCCATTTTTGCGGCTATACAGGCCCGCTATTCCGTGATACAATAAAGATATGGAATAGTGGGGCTTGTCGGAAACGGAGAATTTTAAGTTTATCCCTGGCCAGGGCCATTGTGCACTGCACAGGGAGGATTTATCCCCTATTTTCCTTTTTTCGCGGCGACGCAAGGGGTATTCGGCCGCCCCCTTTCCGAAAAAACACTGCCCCACAACCAAACGCTGTTATTTTAGGAGGTAAACCAATTCCTATGGCCTATCACGACGAAGATTTATTCGACATTTTAAACCCAGACGGCTCACGTACCGGCTTAACCAAGGCCCGCGGTCTCGTTCACAGAGACGGTGATCTCCACGGCGCCAGCCATACGTATATTACCCGGCTGCACCAGGGCCACATTCAAATCCTGCTGCAAAAACGCAGCCAAACCAAAGACTCCTTCCCCGGCTGCCTGGATACATCCTCTGCCGGCCATTTAGACGCCGGTGAAGACTTCGACGCCGCGGCCCGCCGCGAGCTCAAAGAAGAACTAGGCGTTGACGCCATGCCCACCTATCTCTTCACCCGGCATATGGAATATGAAGAAATCTTTCACGGCAAACGCTTTCATGACCACGAACTGATCCACGTCTATTTTTTAGATCTCGACCAACCTGCCGAAGCCTTTGCGATTGAAACCTGCGAACTGGACGCCGTCCTCTGGATGGACCTGACCGATATTCAGCGCGCCCTTGCGCAAAACGATGACCGCTTCTGCCTTGTCCCCGAAGAAATCAATCGGCTGACCGCCTATTTGTATTCTTTTTATGCAACCGATGCATCTTGCCGTTAATTTTTAGGTATGCTATATTAAGGAGGTGATTTTCATGTGCGGACGTTATGTGTTTTGGAACGATGAACCCGACGACGAGCTGCAGCGGATTGTCTACGATTTAAGCGAACAGTACCCGACATGGACCGCGGGCGAAAATGGTGAAATTGCGCCCACGCAGCAAGCTCCTGTGCTTACCGGTCCTCTGACCGTCAGGCTTTTTACTTGGGGCTACCCTGCTTATCGCGGCGGCAAAGTACTAATTAACGCCCGCTGCGAAACGGCGGCCTATAAGCCCACCTTCCAGCAAAGCCTGTATCGAAGGCGCTGCCTCATTGTCAGTACGGGATACTTTGAATGGTCTGCCGCCAAAACGCGCTATTTATTTCGTAAACCCAAGGGTGGGGCCTTATATTTAGCCGGTCTTTATGAAAACCTTTCCCCGCATGAAGGGCGGTTTGTCATTCTGACAACGCAGGCCACCGGCAGAGCCGGCCAAATTCATTCTCGTATGCCTCTCTTAGTAGACGAAGTAAATCGACAAAACTGGTTAGAAAACACGGCTTTCGCCATGCGCTATTTAGACGCCGCCAAAACCGCGCCGGAGCCGCAGCTAACCATAGAATCCTATTGACAAATTACATTCTGCACCGTATAATAACAGTGTTTATAACCCTTAGGGGATGTCAAGGTTTCGACGGGGGTCGTTGAGGCTTTGGGAGCCATCCGCAGGTTGGACTGCGTAACAACCAAACCTAAATATAAACGCAAACAATAACGAAGACGCTTACGCGTTAGCTGCCTAATTTAGCGCAGCCGTCTCGCCCGGAGCTCCTACTCTCCGGATCCGGGGTGTAATCATAACGTAGGGAACTTTTCGCCCTAAGCTTTGCGGGCGATAAAGAATTCATGAAGCTACTAACGCGCTGATCCTGTCGGCAGGAGCGGCGCCGCGGGAAGTTTAAATTACCGACTATGATGGTAGGGCCCGGAGCGGATGGGCTTTCGGACAGGAGTTCGATTCTCCTCATCTCCATATTTTCTTTATTATCACAGCTTGGCTTACTAGGCTGCGATAATGCTTTTTATACCCAAAAATAAAGTTTTATAAGCGCGGCCTATATAACTAAAAAAGAAGGGAGTAAAATGGACACACAGAAAAAAATTTGCCCTCAATGCGGCGCCGAAAACAGTCCCAACGCTATGTTTTGTATGAACTGCGGAGCACCCTTAGGTGGCACCCAACCGGCGCCCTTTTCCGCCCAGCCCGCGCCCAAAAAGGCCATACCTAAATTGGCCATTATTTTACCGGTTTGTATTTTTGTGGTAGGCATTGCCCTTTTCGCCTTTTTCTATTTTCGAAGCAGCGCCCCAGACACTCTCACGCGCGGCGAAGAAAAGGCAGAGAGCGCGTCCATAACAACTCCCTTTAGCGAGTATATTGCTCTTGTGGGAGGCGATTATAAAACGCTGTATTCGAACGCATACAGTATTAACGAAATCGTTCCCGCCTACTATACAGCCACTACGACCATTTCGTTTATGGACATAAGCGGAGCCGGTAGTTTTTACTTTTGCCATGCTGAAACCGAAGAAACCCAGACTTTTCTCAGTGAATCTGGCCTAACCAACGATACCGTGCTCAGTTTCATTTGGACATGCAGCGCCTCAACATATAGCCTCGATGCTGTTGCCGCCTCTTTTGAATCCATTTACGGGCCTTCTACCCTGCATGGAACCTACCCGCTGAATAGCGCCGAAAATGACGCTTCGGTAGAGAGTTACTACTGGCAGAGCACAGAAAGCGGATACGGGCTAGAACTGTACCACCCTTCCGACAGCATGACAATTACCGCCAGCTGGTTTGTTGTCCCAGAGAGTAACACAGGCTATGAAACCGTTGCCACAACGTTAACAACCGCCTTCGAAGAAAAAGATCTTTCTACTTATGAAAGTCTGCTATACACCGGAGACGACATTGTAGCGTCCAGCTCATTGGCCAGTTCGCTTGCCTCTCTTTTTACCGATACTACCCTTGATCGAATAGAGCTGCGTATTAGTGAGTCCATACCCGTTCATTCTCTCATGAGCAACTATTTATTCTCCGGTCAATATTCCATTTCCTCCACTTCACTGGAACGTATTGAAAATTTATATATAGCTAATGCCGACCTTCTGGTCTACCAGGGCGAAAGCATGGCAAACGCGCTCAGCTGTCAACTGGATATCGCCTATATCGACGGAGGCTGGAAAATTCTCAGCTTCTTCCCCAGCGAACGTTTTTCCGATACGCTGCTAATAGAATTTGCGAAGCAATATTATGCCTCCGCCCATGTCGCTGTTCCTCCGTATGCCGAGGTAGACCACTATGAAGGCGACGCCGTTGTGATTCACCTTTATGAGATTAACGATAATACCACGGCAACCTGGGACTGGTATACCATTAACCCCTATACGCTCGAAGGCACAGACTTCTTGGGCCAAGAAATTAGGCTATACGAAATCTTTTCCGGCCAGGGATAATGCCACGGCTACCTGCATTGAACCCACACACAAAACCGCTGCTCCATAGATTGCTTTCTATGAAGCAGCGGCCTTTTTATATTTCTTCGCTACTTTTCTTCGCTTACTCCAACGTTATCGGTTTACTAGTTCCCAAACCTTTCGTTTTCCATTTACCTCTCCGGTAGCTAATGAACGTGATCAACGCGCCCATTAACCACGAAATCAGCATAGAAATCCACAGGCTTTGATATGCGCCCTGCGGCAGCTCTGGCGAACGGGTAATCCATACCAGACCATACGCGATCGGAACACGAATCACAACAGTAGTAATTAAAGAGATCCACATAGGAGTCATGGTATCGCCGGCGCCACGCATAACACCCGACAGACACTGCGTAACCGCCATGGCAATATAGCCAACCGCAATAATTCTCATCATGTTATTACTAAGCGTAACCAGTTCGCTGGTCTGTGTGAAAATACCCATAAGAAAACGGCCAAAAATCAAGATAATTCCCGTAATTATTGTCGAGGTCAGCACCGCAATCAGCGTACCCTGCTTGGCTCCCTGCGAAACACGCTCATACTGGTTCGCGCCGACATTTTGTCCCGCATATGTCGTCATGGCTGTACCAAACGAGAAGTTCGGCATCATGGCAAATCCGTCGACACGCATAATAATTACATTGGCCGCAATGACCATTTCGCCAAAACTATTTGTCAGCGATTGCACCACAATCATGGCCATAGAAAAGATTGCCTGCGTAATACCAGAAGGAAGCCCTAACTTGATAATGGTTCTGGTATGAAACTTGTCAATTTTTAAATAATGCGTTCTCAAATCGAACAAATTCTGCATTTTTCTTAGTTTTAAAATACAGAGAACAGCCGACAAAGCCTGTGCAATAATGGTTGCCAGTGCCGCACCGGCAACGCCCATATGTAGGCCGGCCACAAACCAAATATCCAAAACCGTATTCACAGCGGCGGCGATTAACAAATAAATAAGCGCCGAAATTGAATCTCCCAGCCCTCGTAAAATACCACAGAGTATGTTATAATAGGCAGTGCCGGCAATACCCAGAGACAAAATAAGTAAATAATCCGCACACCAGTCAATAATACTCGCCGGCGTAGACAACAAACGCAGCAAAGCCTTAACCAGCAGCAATCCCATAACCATAATGATAAGCGAAACGATTGCTGTTAAAGTAATGCTATTACCTATCGTCTTCGATAGTTCCTCTCTTTTTCTGGCTCCAAAATACTGTGAAACCATAACGCTGGCCCCCACCGAAACGCCCATAAATAAAACCAAGAGTAAATTATAAATTGGACTAGCACTCCCTACCGCAGCCAACGCATTGTCGCCCACATAGCGGCCAACAACAATGCTGTCAACCGTATTATAAAGCTGCTGGGCAATGTTACCTAAGAGCATAGGTACCGTGAATACCAAAATTTTTTCCCATGGTCTTCCCGTCGTCATATCTGACGGCGCAAAAAATTGTTTTAAAGTCATTAAGTCCCTTCCTTTCTTCTGTACTATTCCCCGACCCAATTAGGTCATATATAGAAATTATAGCATGAATACTTTCAATATGCTACTCATTTAGCTATTTTTTTTATCATCTACTTAAAAGGAGTTTTTATGAAACTATCAGATACTCTGGCTCTTCCACTCGACTGCGGCGGCCACGGTAGATGCGGACGCTGTAAAGTCCGTGTGAGCGGCCGCCTTTCCCCTCTTACCGCTGCCGAGCAAAGCCTGCTTTCGCAGGAAGAAATTCAGGCTGGCTACCGTCTCGCCTGTCAGTGCGAGATTGAGGGCCCGTACGAAATTACAGAAGCCTCTGCCACCGATGACGCTATGCAGATCTGTACGCGCTTTCTTACTCCTATGCCCACAGGCACATATACCCCGCAAGATCCTCTTGGCGCCGCTATCGATGTCGGTACTACGACTTTAGCTGCCTATTGGTACAATCTGGAGACTGGTACGCTTGTTGCTCAAAAAGCCATTCCCAACCCCCAGCGCATTTTCGGAGCCGACGTAATCAGCCGCATTGAAAAGGCAGGCGCCGGCCAGCTGCCCCAGCTCAGCGCCTGCCTGCGACAGGCTGTGCTGCGTTTGCTGCCGCCGCATTATGAGCGGCTTGTCATTACCGGCAACACGGTTATGCTCTATCTGCTCTGTGGCTATGATCCTGCGCCGTTGGCGATGCCTCCGTTTTCTTTAGACCATGCCTTCGGCCTGCGGCATGACGCGGTCTATTTTCCCCCTTGTTTTTCTGCCTATATCGGCGCGGATATCGCGACGGCCATCTGGGCGGCCGGCCTTTTTTCCGGAGGCCAAGTAACCGCTGAAAAACCGGCGCTTTTGCTCGACGCGGGCACTAACGGAGAAATCATTGTGGCCGCAGGCGGCCGCCTCTGGGGCTGCTCAGCGGCGGCAGGGCCTGCGTTTGAAGGCAGTCAAATTTCCCGCGGCATGCCTTCGGTTCCCGGCGCCATTTGCCATGTTCATGCCGATTTTTCTTACGAAACCATTGCTCTCGCGCCGGCTAAGGGCTATTGTGGCTCCGGTATTTTAGACATGACCGCGCGTCTGTTAGACTGCGGCGCGCTGGACGCTCAAGGGCTTCTTACTTCCTGGCCCAACTCCGATTTACCTGCTCTTACGCAAGACGATATCCGCCAGATTCAGCTAGCCAAAGCGGCGATTGCCGCCGGCTGTGAAAGCCTGCTTCACGCCGCCGGAGTTACGCAGCTGGACACCCTTTATCTTTCCGGCGGATTCGGCTCAGAGCTAAATGTAAAAAGCGCGCAGCGCATTGGCCTCATTCCGCCCGCCCGCCGGGTGGTTTCCTTGGGCAATGGCGCTGCCTATGGCGCTTCTCTTTTGCTTCTGCATCCAGAATGGCTGGATGATTTTTGCGCTATGCGCAGTGTATTTACGGTAGTGGAGCTCGGCAATGATCCCCGGTTTGCCGATGCTTTTATACAGCATATGACATGGGAGGATTATCATGGCAGAAAATAAAACGAATGTAATGCGTATTTTGGAGCGCAATCAGGTGCACTACACAGCGCACCAATATCCTCATGCGAAAGGGGCGGTTTCGGGCGAGGAAGTGGCGCGCCTTTTGGACATGGATGCCGCTAAGATTTTCAAAACGCTGGTTACGCAGGCGGCGCAAGGGTTTTATGTATTTATCATTCCCGTTTCGGCCGAACTGGATCTTAAAAAGGCCGCACGCGCGGCGGGGGTAAAATCGATTGCCATGCTGCCTCAGGCTAAACTACTTCCGCTAACCGGTTACGTACACGGGGGCTGTTCTCCGCTGGGCATGAAAAAAGCGCTTCCCACATTTCTGGACGCAGCGGCGGCTGCGCAAGAAACCATTTTGGTAAGCGCTGGTAAAATTGGGCATCAGATTGAGGTGGCCCCAAACGATTTGCTGCGCCTGACCGGTGGCGCGCTGGCCGATTTAACCCGTTAATTATTTTTCCTGGAAAAATTCAATGACTTCCTGATTGGGACCTACCACAAAGGCAATACGAATAGGAAGTACGCCGCCTAGCGAACCGTCCTTCGGCTCCACCTGAGAGGTCGCGCCAGCTTCTAACGCCGCCTGATAGTCGGCATCCACATCATCGCTTTTCAGCGCAATATGCTCAAACCGCGGGTGTTCTTCGGCCTGCGCCGTGCCGCCGGCAAACATTTCTAAAATATTGCCGCCGCCCATATCGAGCATAACGCCCCGGCTGTCGCCTTCTCCCCAGCTACGTATAACGCTGCACCCCAATTTCGTGTAAAACTCAATCGACTGCTCTAAATGCTGCGCGCGCAGCGCAACGTGATGGAATCCTGTTCTTTTAATCATTGGTTTACTCCTCCCTTTCAACGCATGCCCTCAAGAAGCAATAAATAACACAAATCATACTTGCCTAAACCATACGGCTTTCTTTTTTTAGTGTATCACTGCGTTTTTCTCCTGTCAACCCTTTACGGTTTGCCTTAAAGACCACCAAAACAGAAAAGTTCTGCTTTACTTCCGTAATTTCTTGTATTTTTTCGCATTTTTGATATAATACTGAGTAGGGTGCATTTCTGTGCGCTCTATGGTTTCACAAGCGATACCATATTATATTGATAAGGAGAATGGATCATGGTCATTACCAAACAAACAACCATGGGTGAAATGCTGCGGTACGATATGGGCATTGCGCAGATTTTGGCCGATGCCGGCATGCACTGCATTGGTTGCCCTTCCTCCATTGGCGAGTCTCTGGAGCTGGCCTGCCAGGTTCACGGTCTGGACGCCGATGAAGTGCTGCGCGATATCCATGCCTATTTAGAGCAAAAAGAAGCCTAAGGTATGGCCCAAAAAATCCCACCGGAATCGGAAGTGAACCTTCCCGTTCCGGTGGGATTTTTTTATTATTTTCAGCAGATCAGGTTTCTTCCGTCGTAATCGACCACCAGCTCTGTTCCGGGCTCCAAATCTTCAGCAATGATCTTGCGGGCCAGTAGCGTTTCTAGCTTTTGCTGAATAAAACGCCGCAGCGGTCTTGCGCCATATACCGGATCGTAGCCGCCGTCAATTAAATAGCTTTTGGCCGCCGGCGTAAGGCGCAGCGACAGCTGACGATCACTAAGCCGCTTTTCCAAATCGTGCAGCATTAAGTCTACAATGGAGCTAATATTCTCCTTCGTAAGCGGTTTATAGAATACGATTTCGTCTAAACGATTAAGAAACTCGGGTCTAAACGACTGTTTGAGCAGCGCCTGCACCTGTTCTTTCGCTTCCTGCGTAATTTCCCCGCTCTGGGCATCCATGCCTTCTAGAATCAGTGACGAACCCAGATTGGAGGTCATAATAATAATGGTGTTTTTAAAATCAACGGTGCGCCCTTGCGAATCGGTAATGCGTCCGTCGTCCAAAACCTGCAGAAGAACATTAAAGACGTCTGGATGCGCTTTTTCTACTTCGTCAAACAGAATGACAGCGTAGGGTTTACGGCGTACGGCTTCCGTTAACTGTCCGCCCTCGTCATAGCCAACGTATCCGGGAGGCGCGCCGATTAAACGCGAAACGGAATACTTTTCCATATATTCGCTCATGTCAATACGCACCATGCTTTTTTCGTCGTCAAACAGGGCCTCGGCTAAGGCTTTGGCCAGCTCTGTTTTACCCACGCCAGTGGGTCCCATAAACAGGAAGGAACCAATCGGCCGGTCCGGATCCTGAATGCCCGCGCGCGAGCGAAGAATGGCGTCGCATACGCGCTGCACGGCTTCGTCCTGCCCTATAACGCGCTGATGCAAGGTATCGTCCAAATGCAGTAGTTTTTCGCGCTCGCCTTCCATGAGTTTGGCTACGGGAATGCCGGTCCACCGGGAAATAATACGAGCAATCTCTTCTTCGGTCACTTTATCCCGCAGCAGCGATGCGCCCCGCCCTTCGTCAGCAATGGCCTCTTCTTTTTCCAGCTCTTTTTGCAGCTCGGGCAGCCGTCCATATTTAAGCTCAGCCAGTTTATCGAGGTTGTACTCATTTTCTGCCTTTTCAATCTGCGCATTAACCTGTTCTATTTCCTCACGCAGCCGCTGCACTTTGGTAATGGCCTGCTTTTCATTGTCCCAGCGGGCCTTCATGGCGGCAAATTTATCGCGCATATCGGCCAGTTCTTTTTGAATCTCGGCCAGATGCTCTTGCGAAAGCTTATCCGTTTCTTTTTTCAGCGCCGCTTCTTCAATCTCATGCTGCATGATTTTTCGGGAGATATCGTCTAGCTCAGTAGGCATAGAATCGATTTCCGTTCGAATCATGGCGCACGCTTCATCGACCAGGTCAATAGCTTTATCCGGCAGGAAACGATCGGAAATATACCGGTTTGAAAGCACCGCGGCGGCAATGAGCGCCTGATCCTGAATTTTAACGCCGTGATATACCTCGTAGCGTTCTTTCAGACCGCGCAGAATGGAAATCGTATCCTCTACCGAAGGCTCTGGAATCATAACCGGCTGGAACCGGCGTTCCAGCGCCGCGTCTTTTTCAATATACTGACGGTACTCATTAAGCGTAGTGGCGCCAATGCAGTGCAGCTCGCCCCGGGCCAGCATGGGTTTCAGCAGGTTACCCGCGTCCATAGCGCCGTCGGTTTTTCCGGCGCCCACAATGGTGTGAAGCTCGTCGATAAACAGAATAATCTTGCCGTTGCTGTTTTTAATCTCGTTTAAAACCGCTTTGAGCCGTTCCTCGAATTCACCGCGGAATTTGGCTCCCGCAATTAATGCGCCCATATCGAGCGAAAAAATTTGGCGGTCTTTTAAGCTGTCGGGCACGTCGCCCCGTACAATTCTCAGCGCTAGCCCTTCGGCAATGGCCGTTTTACCAACGCCAGGCTCACCGATTAAACACGGATTATTTTTTGTTTTTCTGGAAAGGATCCGAATCACGCTTCGAATTTCACTGTCGCGCCCGATAACCGGATCTAGCTTTTGTTGCCTTGCCAGTTCAACCAGATCCTGCCCATATTTACTGAGCACGTCATACGTGCTTTCCGGATTATCGCTGGTGACCCGCGCGTTGCCTCTCGTCTGTTTGAGCACCTCGCGAAACAGCTTTTCTTCTACATGATACGCGCTCAGAATATCGCGCACGGCGCCGGAAGGCTTTTTCAAAATGCCGAGCATCAGGTGTTCAACCGAAGTAAATTCGTCTTTCATTTTAGCCGCCTGACTCTCCGCTTCATTCAGCGCGGCATCCAGCTCCCCGGATATATATATTTGTCCCTGCGGCTGCGACCCCGTGATCTGCGGCATGCGGCGAATATTCGCTTCCAGCGCCTGCCCGATCGACTGTATATCGACGCCCATTTTCTGCAGCAGTGAGCTGATGAGCCCGCCTTCCTGTTCTACTAAAGTTAAAAACAGATGTTCTTGTTCTACTTGCGGATTATGGTAGTTAGAAGCCAGTTTTTGCGCTTCTTGAATGGCTTCTATACTCTTCTGTGTTAATTTTTGTACATTCATACAATATACCCCCTTTTTTATGCATTATAAACGGGTGCCCCCGCCCTGCAAATACGAACGATACTTCGCCTCGATTTGCCGCGCCGCTGTTTGCGGCTGATCTAGCTGCGCGAAAAACAGCTTCATGCTATCGTCTAACAATTGAATATAGTCGGCAATCCAGTCGCCCGCCTGTTCATTACTGGCCTCTTTTGGCAAATGAAGAAGGCGGGTAAACTTACCCGACTCTAACCGGCACTGCACGGGCCCCACATAGGCCTGCTCAATTTTTACCCATAATTTAAAGAACTGCGCCATGTAAAGAATTAAGCTGTGGTTTTGACTGCGCAGCGTAACTTTGAGCTCGCCGGCGGCTTCTTCATTATTTCGGTACAGCTCTACGCTATACCGAACCGATGGATTATATTTATACGTTAACGCCGACCTGAGCGACAGCGTTGTGTCAGTGGGCTGTAGCATAAGCTGAAAAGATCCGCCTTTTGTCAGCATGTCAATAGCTCTGTCGAAAACCTCTCTCATACGCTTCTCTGGCGTCATATACGAAACGTATTCTGCCAGAATCTGATTGATCATATTAGACCGGCTGGTATTCATTTGGTAAGCCAGACGGTCAATTTCCGCGACGACATCGTCGAGTAGTACTAATGAATAAACACTCTTAGGCATTTTCCAACCCTCCTTTTCTAAAACTATTATACTCGCTTTATATAATTTGTCAAGCGTTTTATATAAATTTATTTACAAGTTTTTCGTTTTTCTTTTTTTATAGTTCCCTTTTAGACTCCTTGACATACGCTAAAAGCAGAATGAAGGTAAAGGAGTGATTGCGGTGGCTACACTGTCTGGCTCTCTTTGGTTTGATCGTGACCGCAGCGCAACCTATACTCCCGGCGATGCCGCCCTGCCCCACATACCCATGGTGCTGCAAAATATAGACACCGGTAAGCGCCTCGCCATTGTAACGGATACCGATGGTAGCTTTCAGTTTCTTCATGTGCCAAGTGGCCGTTATCGTTTAGTTGAATCGTATGTGACCACAACTGTTTTAACCAGTCCCGGAGATTTTTCTTTCGCAACCGAGGGCCCTGCGCCGCTGGCCGCCCTGCCGCCCGTTCAGGCCGCGCCTGACGCTCCGCCTGGCGCAACGGATTTAGACGCGGTAACCCCCAGCACGCTCCTGCTTCAAGTAGACGGCTTCGATATCTCCCATTTGCACTTTTTTAACGGTCCCGTGGCCTACCAGCCTCTAGATCCATTACGGAACCGCTACGCGCGGCTTAGTACAACCAATCTGCTGTCTGAAGCCGGCGCGGGAACTTTTGGCTTCTTTGCTGCTGGAACGCCCATGAGCCGCGGCGCCGATCCCGCGCCGTATCCGGCTTCGCTAAGCGATTTACAATACGCCCTGCCTGCTCCGGCCCAGGCCATACCGGCCCCGGGACAATATACCATTCAAAATCTCACCGGCCATACGCAAAAAGTAACCGATGGCCTCTGGTGGCGCGTGGCCGACCACAGCGCCGGCGACGAAACCGGCCGTATGCTGCTTGTAAACAGCCCG
This sequence comes from uncultured Clostridia bacterium, assembly GCA_944383515.1. Lineage (GTDB taxonomy): Bacteria > Bacillota > Clostridia > Lachnospirales > Bianqueaceae > CALWPV01. Next base: position 69,543 of record CALWPV010000087.1, on the reverse strand, counting down.
CCAGATACCGTATGGCTGCGTTATACCCTCGCGGTGCAGCCGCGGGCAACGTATCTTTTTAGCTTCTGGATGCTTCCCCTGCTCAAAGGAGGCAACTTAGAAGGCCTGGAGCTTACGCTTCGCTGCTTAACCCCTGGCGGCTTCTGCTTTTACGAAACCGTGCTAAGGCCAAGCGGCCCTTTCGTTACCGGCGCGCCGCAGTGGACGCAGCTGGGCGCCGTTTTAGACTGCGGCCCCCACCGTCAAATAACAGTAGAGCTGCTTCCTCGTCATTTTGCTGCCTACGGCAGCGTTAGCATAACGGAATATGCGCTAGACGATTTTTCTTTAGCTGCCATTCAGCTTTCCTCTCTTGCCCCACTTTCTTTCCGGCGCCGCTTCTTCTAAATTGCTCCTTGTAAAAATAACGACGCAATGGTACAATACCTGTAAAGAACGACCGCAGCCTGAAGACTGTTACCAATGCTTCAGGCTGCGGCATAAGTTTCGCATACGACTAAAAGGAGAATACGATTGACTGCTACGCTATTACAAGAGATTGGGCAGGCCACGGAGCTTTCTCAGGCCCTGTCTGATCTAGATATGATTCACATATGCTGTGGTATTGATCCTCGCATGAATTATGACGAGGCCAGCCGCTTTATGCAGCGCTATTTTTGCAGCGATTCTGAGGAAATTGAGCAGCGCCTTTCCATGCTTTGCGATCTGAAAGCGCTCTGCTCTGCGGCTTCCTTGCAGCAAATCATTGATGCCATTTTTGCCATGCAAACGGAGCAAAATAAGCTGCATTTGGCGGCCAGCCGCCTTCCCGACGTTATCTATCGCTGGCGTCTGATTGCCGCTTACATTCACAGTATTCAAATGCTGGATTCGCTGGTTAGCCGCTCGCCCCAGCAGCCTTCTGCCCGGCTTCGGGATTTGACGGCTTTGGTCAAAGAGCTGCAAACGGATCCTCTCTACGCCCGCTGCCAAACGGTGCTGCAAGAAATGGAAACCCTGCTGCCTCTGCCCCATTACTTAACGGTTGGTTTTAATGTACGCGAAGACGGATATCCCAATGAAATGGGAATCCTCAGCGTAGAAAATGAGCAGCCCCCGCTGAACGCCCTATTAAGCCACAGCGACGCTACGCTGCCCTCCTATGGCCTGGGACCTGAATTCGTATATAACCGCTCTTTGTATGGTTCTCACTTTGACGAGTACATTACCCGTAATCTGGAAAAACAGTGGAAATCCAGTATTCACAAAGCGGCCAAGCTTCTCGAACCCATTAAGCTCTCCCGCCTGCAGGATCTTCTGGCGCTGGCTGAGCCCCTGCATTTTTATCAGGTTGGCCTGCTCTTTGCCGAAGCTTTTGAAAACCGCGGCTACCACCTATGCCGCCCCGAGCTGGCGGGATCGGCGCCCGGCGCTCATTTGGAAATGAAAAATGTTCTCTATCCGGATCTCATTTTACATAGCAGCGGCATTCAGGGAAACGATCTGAGCTTGGCGTCGGGGCATGCCATTATCATTACCGGCGCCAACCATTCAGGAAAAACTTCCTATTTGAAAACCATTGGGCAAAGCTATATTCTGGCGCAGCTTGGCTTTTTAGTGCCGGCCGACGCCATGCGCTTTTCTCCCGTTACAGGGATGTATTCTCTGTTTTCCGCCGGTGAAGACAGCTCCATGACCGCTTCGCGCATGGGTGTAGAAATCAAAAAGCTCTCGGGCATTTTGAAACAGGCCACGAGCACCGACCTGGTACTGCTCAATGAACCTATGACCAGTACCAATCCTGTAGAAGCCGTCTCTATTTGCGCCGATCTCTCGCACCATTTTTTGCGCCGCGGCATTACGCATTTATTGGTTACTCACCTGTACGATATCTATTTCTTACTGAAAGCGCAGCTAGAGCCAGAGCTGAAAGCCAAGCTGGAAAGCCTGATTACACAGTCTCACTACGACCCGGAGAGCGGCGGCATGGTCCACAGTTACCGCCTGACGGCCGCGGAGCCGCTAGGTAACAGCTACGCTAGAGAAACCGCCTCGGCCTACGGCATTACCCTTACCGATATGCTGCCGCAAGAAGGTCTGCGGCAGGAAGCCGAGGCTTATTGCCAAACGCATAATATCAATTCTATTTATGAAGGAGAAGACGCTCATGGGACTACTCACAACCACTGATATTCATAAACCGGCATCGCCTATGAAAATCAGCCCTCAGGCTCAAACCGACCTGATGCTGAGCGACTATCTCGACCGCATTTTTCAGGGGCATCATGGCGATCACAGTCTGGACTGGACCAGTTTTCTTACCACCGATACGCAGGACCTGCTGTATCGGCGAGAAGTACTGCAGGAACTGTCTCAAAATCCGTCCCTGATTGAGAGCATGACTCAGGTCTGCAAATGCCTCTCACAGATCCATGTGCTGCAAGACATGCCTGTTTCAGACGAATTTTATGCCGAAAGTATTCGTGAATTTTCTGTGCTGCAGCTCGCTCACAGCACGCTTAGCGCTCTTTCCGAGCAGCTTCATGCTCTTTCCGCCGCGGGCGGCATTCGTTCCCGTGGTCTGCTGGCTCTGGAAGAAATTGTGAGCAGCAAAGTGGCAAGCAGCTTTACCGCTGATTTTGAAAAGCGCTGGCAACAATATGCCAGCGGATTAGACGAACTGGGCAGCTACCGTATTCGTTTTACGCTTGACCCTGAACTGCATGTAAGCGGCGCGGCGCTTACCGCCATTCAAAAAGAGCGTTTTGTCAAATCGTCTTTTGGTTCGCGTACTTTAAAGGAAAAGCGCCAGCCCGATAAGCCGTGGGATCTGACCCCGTTAAAAGAAATGAAGACGCCGGCCGAAGAGCTGGTCAGAGTGCAGCTGTCTAATAATCAGAAGGAATTTACCCAGGCTCTGGCTAAAATTACAGCCGACCTAGAAGACCTGTATCAGGATCTGCTCTTTTACCTAGGAGCGCTGCGCTATATGCGGCAAATGAAAAAGACGGGAACTCCCATTTGCTACCCTGACATTTTGCCCATGGAAACCAAGGAGTTTTCGGTTAAAGCCATGGCCAATCCGGTGCTAACGGTATTTAAGAAAAAAGCGACCATTCCCAATGACATTCAGTTTAAACCCGGCGGTGAAATTCTGATTTTAACCGGAATTAACCAAGGCGGGAAAACCACCTTCCTGCGCGCCGTAGGTATTACGCAGGCCCTGTTCCAGCTCGGCTGGCCTGTTCCTGCCGAAGAAGCCGCTATCAGTCCGGTTGATCAGATTGTTACCGTATTTTCTCATGAAGAAAACACGCAGCTCCAGCACGGCAAATTAGGGCAAGAACTCAAAACCATTCGCGAGGGGCTCGACCTGGTAACCGATCACAGCCTATTGCTTTGCAATGAGCCTATTACCGGTACCTCTCCCATGGAAAACCTATTTCTGAGCCGTGAAGTGCTGAGCGCCTGTAAGCTGCAAGGTTATAAAGGGGTATGGGTAACCCATATTTACGATCTGGCCAGCGGCGCCGCCGAAATGAATCAGTCTTTGTCCGGCAGTACCGTTAGCAGTATTATTGCCATTGCGGTAAATAGCGCCGACGGCATTGAAGCCAGCTATAAAATTAAGCGCGATAAGCCCCAGTTTAGTAGTTACGCCAAGGAAGTTCTTCGTAAAGAAACCGGCGTTTTTTAACTATATTAACAAATGGAGGATAACTATGAACATCGAAACTCGCATTCTTTCCTCATTAGAAAAGGTATTTCCTACCCAGGCGCCCTCGCCGGCCGCCACCCCCTTTTCCTGTTTGAAGGGCGAAGCCTTTGCCTTTCAGCTAGCCGTTTTTCCCAGTCCCCATCGCGGCTATTATAACTCGTTTGATCTACGGATTAGGGCAGCCTGTACGGTAAGCGTCGAATCCCCTGCGGCCTCTTCTTCTCTGCCGGTGCAGGTAAAACAGGTGGGCTATGTTCCTTCTCAGCTTCCTTGCTATGCCGATGACGGCCGTTACCTGACCAGTAGTCCCGGTCTCTTTCCCGATCCTTTGTATCCGGAAACCGCGGCCGGTTTTCGCGTGCTTACCGGACGCTGGAACAGTTTTTTCATTGAGGTATTTCCGCCGGAGGATATTGCTGCCGGCATATATGATATCACCCTGACCTTAGAGTCGGACGATCCGCTCGCTCCGTCTTCCGGTCTTCCACTGACCCTGCACGTGCCGTTAACAATTCTTAACGCGGTACTTCCGCCTTCTTCTTTAAAGTACACCTGCTGGTTTCACGGCGACTGCTTGGCCGATTATTACCAGGTTCCCGTCTTTAGCGAGCAGCACTGGACCATTATGGAGCGTCAGCTGCAGCTTGCCGTGAACCGCGGGCAAAACATGCTTTTAACGCCGCTCTTTACGCCGCCTTTGGACACCGGCGTCGGCCTGGAGCGCACCACCATTCAGCTTGTCGACGTTACGCAAACCGGCGATACGTATCAGTTTGACTTTACCAAACTGACGCGCTGGATCGAAATGGCGCAGCGCTGTGGCATTCGTTATTTCGAAATGTCTCACCTTTTCACCCAGTGGGGGGCTGCCGCCTGTCCTAAAATTTTGGCCACGGTTAACGGAGAGCTGCGTCAGATCTTTGGCTGGAACCAGTTAGCGCTCTGCGCTGAGTACAAGGCGTTTCTGAGCGCTTTCTTGCCGGCGCTGACCGCCTACCTAAGCGCTATGGGGCTTCAGGACGTCACGTATTTTCATTTGTCTGACGAGCCGCACGCGGATCATTTGGAGCAGTATTTGAAAATTAAAGAGTTTATTACGCCGCTATTACAATCGTACCCGATTATGGACGCGATGAGCGATTATTCGTATTACGAACAGGGGGTTTGCGCTCACCCGGTTGTAGCAACCACCGCGCTGGATCCGTTTTTAAACGGCAAGCGCCCCGAGGAGTTTTGGGTATACTATTGCTGCAGCCAGGGAGGCCAGCATTTGTCCAATCGCTTTATGGCCATGCCCGGCTATCGTACGCGTATTTTGGGCCTGCAGTGTTATAAGGAAAATGTGGCCGGCTTTTTGCAGTGGGCGCTGAATTTCTATAATTCACGTTATTCCATGCGCCATTTGAATCCCTTTTATGAAACCGATGGAGACGGCGCATTCCCTAGCGGCGACGCCTTTATGATCTATCCCGGCGCCGACGGCATGCCACTGGAGTCGCAGCGACTTGTTATTTTCCATGAAGCGCTTCAAGACCTGGCTGCGCTTGCGCTATTAGAACGCCTCACTAGCCGGGAGCACGTTTTAGCGCTAATGAGCTGCGACGATATGGGCAATCCGGTAGAGCCGATTTCGTTTACTACCTACCCAACAGGAGAAGCGTATCTGCTTGGTCTTCGGCACCGTGTGAACCAAGAAATTGCGAGCGCACTCCACTGATCGTATTACAACAAAAACCCGGATAAGGATGGAATGCCATTCATCCTTATCCGGGTTTTTTGTTAATATTGTCGCTAAGCGCCGCTTGGAGCAAACAGCTTAAAATTCATGATCCCAGCGATAGTTTAAATCGATCACCTTGTTTTGCTTGGCCGCCTCATTGCCTATTAGCGCAATCATAAAGGCTTCAAAAGCTTCGTCGAAAGAGGGGTTCCCCTCTTCGCCCGTTTCAATCATTTGGATCAGCGTTTGCAGCTGTCCCCACATATTCTTATACTTGCTGGGGTTATTAATAGTTGTATACTTACCGTCTTCATGCGTATAATACTCGATCAAATCGCCCTCTTCCGCGTCTTGTTTTCGGTTTTCCTGGAGGGTAATACGCAGACGGCCTTTATTGCCAATAAACTCTTTTAAGTTTTCTGCTGCGAGATTGTTGGCCCAGCCTGCTTCGTAGTACGCGCTGCCGCCATTGGAAAGCTTCATGGTTAAAATTCCATGATCGAACTCATTCGTGCCATGGCCGTCGATATCCGTTCCCAGGCCGCCTACCGAGGTAATCTCTAACCCGGTAAACCAACGAATGACATCGATATAATGAACGCCGCAGTCTACAATTGGCGGACAATCTTCTAAAAGAGCGCCATACCGCTTGGGATTCATAATATGGTGATTCTGCACCATGCGGATAAACCGAACCTCGCCGATCGCTCCTTCACGAATCATGTTTCTTACCTTGGTATACGTATCGTTATGCCGCAACACATGGGCAATGAGCACCTTGGTTTTCGCCTGTTTGACAAGATCGTGAAACTCCTTAGCCGCCTGCATGTCGGCCTGCGTCATGGGTTTTTCACAGAGTACATGCTTACCTGCCGCCAGGCAGTCTTTTAAAATGGGCAAATGCGTATGCGCATAGGTAGCTATAATAACAATATCGACATCACTCCGCTGTATCAGCTCATGATAATCGGTATCATAATAGGCAGCGCCATATTTGCGCGCAAACAGCTTAGCAGCGTCCAGATTTAAATCTACCACGCCTACTATACGAATCTCTTCTCTAAAGTATATATCTGAAATGTGCGCCTCACCGATATGACCGCAACCGATTAGCACAACGCCATACGTTTTACTCATCTGTACTACTCCTTTATGTAATGGATTACATTTGCTAGGGTTGCATTAAGTGTACCATACCGTCACTGGAAATGCAATAGACAAATTACATAAAAACCTGATTTTATGCACTTTTTTTCAAGGGTTTAAAAACCCTATAAAAAACGGACTCCGCACATGGAATGCTTTGCCAGTCCGTTTCTTTTTTCTCGTCAAAAATGTTAAAAACGAATTGTTACGTGAACTTCCTGATGACATACCGGACAGTTTACCACATGTTTTCCTTTTTTAATAGGAAGCCGCAAAATGGTACGGCAATGCGGACACCTGCGGAATCGCTTTGTTTTTCTCTCTTCAATTCGCATTCTCTGAAGTGACCAAAAAGAACGCAGTGGCGCCGTTGCTTTTAAAAACATTTCATTTTCTTTACGCCGTCGCTCAATATTTTTTGAAAACATTCTAAATAGCATCCAGAGAACAAGCGCCAAATTAAGTATACTAATAATGGGAGTCTCCACCCAGAGGCTGATAATAAGCAGAATTAGGAACAAAACCATACAAAACCGGTACAGCGCATCCGCGCCATAACGACCATACATAAACCGAATTAACTTATCTGTAAATTTTGACACAGCATTACCTCCTTAGCACGGAAAAAAGAAACAAGGACCACACCCCTGTGACAAGCACAGGCATAAACATAGCTGACTCAGACGCCCAAACGGTCTGTCGTACTGCGCGCTTTGCTGACCATACGCCTCTCCCGCATTTTGCAGCCGGGCATAAAACTGCCGGTATTCCATATTGCCCGGATCCATCCGAACCGCCGTTTCCGCATGCTGCAGTGCCATCACCTGGTTTCCCAGGTGCATATGCACCTGCGCGCTATAGTAATACCACTCCGCCGTCCGATTGGACATACCCGCCAGCACATTGAGCGCCTGCTGATAATACCCGGCCTGCATATAGCGAAGCACTGGATCAAATTCCGAAGAGGGCCGTCTCTGCTGCTCGAAGCCGCCAAAGGGCCCAAAGCCGCCAAACCCGCCAAACGGATCAAAACCACCAAACGGATCGGTCTGCTGCGTACTCTGCCCTTGCTGTGGTTCATCGGCCTTCCCGCTTTTAATCATTTCGTACGCCGCGTTAATCTCCGCCATTTTCTCGGCCGCCTTCGGGTCGTCCGGATTCAAATCCGGGTGATACTTTTTGGCCAGTTTTCGATACGCTTTGGTTACCTCTTCTTCGCTTGCCCCCCTTGGCACGCCTAATACTTCATACGGATCCTTCATGCTCTCTCCTCTCCGCCGTCAGGCCGCTTGATTTTTTCCATGCCTCGAATCGGGTCCAAACGCCGGAATACAAAATATTTTCAAAAATCGGCCGATCCTGCTCTAACTGCAGCGCCTCATAGGCCTGCACACAATTCGCCATGAGGCAGCGCAGCACTGTCTCAAAGCTCGAAGCCGGCAAAGCCGGAAGCGGGTTATAGCGCTTCTTCTTCAGATCTTCCCGCCGATCGACACACGCATCCATAATATAAATCCATTGCCCTAATGTCATACCCAGCTGCTTCAGCTTTTCATTTCCCTTTTCGCCGCCAAATACAGCCGCCATTACACGGCCAAAACAGCGCGCAGCCTCATCGGCATTGAGTATACCACTCCGTTCAATCGCCGTCAAATCCGCCAGTCCTTTTTCAATCTCGCTGCTGACCACCGGATAATGCTGTACCACCTGAGTAAAAGTTTTCTTTAGCAGCTTAAATTGCCCCAAAGCCATAACATGCTTTTCGTCTTTCCAATCATCCAGCGCCTGATAATAGGCTAGTATAATGCTCATATCCGCGGCATAGGCCGTTTCTTCGTTAACCCAGAAATAATGCGGTTTCTTCGGGTGAACGGCGCAGCGTTCCAAAAGCAGCTTGGGCGCGGTGCCGGCATGCAAATACGCCGTACGAACTAAAATTAAAAAAACCAAATCATAGCTTAAAATCACACGGCTTAATTTTCCATATCGGTGCCCCAGCTCATGGCAAAGTCCGCAATAACAAGCCTTATACCGGGCGGCATCGCCCTCGCTCAATGATTTAATATTCGCAGTTACGTATCCAAACATGCCTTATCCTCCAGTTTTCGCATAGAACGGTAATACGAAATCATTAGTAGCACTTCTGCTCCTAGCCATGCGGAGACCTCGGCAAAATATATGCCGTTTTGCCCCAGCCAGTAAGAAAGAAGCAGCGCCATACAAACACGCATAATTAACTCTACAATACCGGAATACATGGGAATCACGGTGTTTCCCATGCCCTGCAGCGCCGAGCGGTAGATAAACAGCATGTATAGTATCGGCAGCATAATGCTCATAACGCGCAGATACTGCACTCCAACATCCACCACCTGCCCGGTTGTCGCCGCATCGCCGCTCACATATAGCATCATAATCGCTCTCCCAAGCAAAAACATGAGCGCCATAATCACCAGGGAAATGCCGATCGACACCATACTGGCCCGGCGTACTCCCAAACGAATGCGCTTCAGCTTCCCGGCCCCCAGATTTTGGCCCGCGTAGGTTGCCACGGCATTGCCTACCGAAACGCCGGCTTGCTCCAGCAAACCATACAGCTTATTGCCAGCCGTAATGCCGGCTACAAAAATGAAGCCAAAACCGTTAATCACATACTGCATAATCAGACCGCCCGCCGCGATAATTCCATTTTGAAACGCCACGGGTATGCCAAGCCGAAAAAGATCGCCAATCACCTTAAAATCTGGCTTCCAGTCTTGTTTTTCCGGCCGAATAAGATCAATGCCGAGCAGGGCTTTAAGACAAACCAAGCAAGAACAAACCTGCGCAATCACGGTGGCAATCGCTACGCCGGCAATGCCCCACCCCAGCTGCATGACAAACAAAAGATCCAGCGCCACGTTGATCAACGCGGCAATAATCATGGCAATAAGCGGCGTACGGCTATTGCCCAGCGCTCTGAGAATAGCAGAAAGCAAATTATAGGCCACAATAATCGGTATACCGGCAAAAATAATCCGAATATATAAACAGGCGCCGTCAATTGTATTCTCTGGGGTACGCAGCAGCTCTAGCAGCGGCCGCGTTAAGAGCTGTGCGATAACCGACATAACAACCATAAGCCCTAAGGCAGACAGCACCGCCATGGTTAGCGCTTTGCGCAGACCCATGGCATCGCCCGCGCCAAAACGCTGCGAAATCAGAATGGAAAAGCCTTGCGTAATGCCCATGAGAATACCGAGCACAAGCCAGTCTAAATAACTGGCTGCGCCTACGGAGGCCAGTGCTTCTACGCCAACGCCGCGCCCCACAACGATACTATCGACCATGCTATACAGCTGCTGAAATAGATTGCCAAAAATCATAGGAATGGCAAAGCCAACAATAAGCTTTGTAGGGTTTCCGGTCGTCATATCTTTTACAGTTGCCATGCTCTTTTATTTCTCCTTGCTTCCAATAGTTTGTCCCATGCGCAGGCGCACTTCTCGTCCGCAGCTTCCTGATTTAAAAAGCTGAGGGTGTAAACGAACTCTTCCTTTTTCAAAAAATAGAAGAATGGTAGAACCTCCATACTCAAAACGCCCTTTTTCTTCACCACGCTTAAAACGGTGATGGGAATGGTAGTTAACAATATGGCCAATGAGCACAGCCCCTACCTCCATTTGAAGAACCGGCCCGAAATGCTCTGTCTGCAGCACCGTATACTCCCGGCAATTTACTGCCAAAACCTGTTCTTTTTCGGCAATGGGCTGCACCGTGTGCAAAACACCGGGAATAAAGCGGTACGTCTCTAAGTATCCGTCGTCCAAATAACAATACCGATGGTAGTCATCGGGAGTCAAACGCAAAACGACGCCAACGCCGCCCTCATAGCGCGCAGCCAGCTCCGCGCTCCCCAGTAGGGCGGCCAGCGAATAATCTGTTCCTTTAACATGCCATACACTGCCGCGTGTAACCGGATACGCCGCTGCTTTAGCGTCGCAAGGGCTAATTACATGCTCCGGGGTTTTATCGATAGGCCTTGCCTTCGGCCGGATCTGACGAATAAAAAATTCATTGAAACTGCGATATGGTCCTGGCATAAACTGAGTCATATCAATTTTTGCCTTACGAATAAACAAGGGAATCGCCAACCGAGAAACCGAAGACGTAAACAAGCCTCTTGCCTGCTGCGATACCTCGCGTTTAACCAGGCGCCGCAGCGCTACTCTTCCTAGGCGATTCGTATACAAAAACCGCAAAACCTTGCTCCCTTGCTTTTTCACGCTATCCGGCCTCCGAAACAACAAATGCAGACAAAAATTGTGATATCAACAACCAGTAAAATCCATTTAAAAACGCCATGCGGTTTTTTCACCGGAAAATCAATCACAAAAGCCAGCCCAACAACGAATAGAAATACGGTATACACAATTTTAAAATTGCCGCCCAGCGCCAATGTCAGCATAAGGCATATCGGAGCCAGCGCGCCTGACGTTGTAATGGGAAGTCCTTGATAATACTTTCTTCTTTCCGTTGTTTGTTCCTGGCGCTCTTCTTCATGCACATTAAAATAGGCCAAACGAATAACGCCGCAAAGTACAAAAAAGATCATGGCCAGTGTACCGATAACGCCGCGAATGCCCAAACCATATCCGATCAGGGCAGGAAAAACACCAAAGCAAACTAAGTCGCAAAGCGAATCAATCTGAATACCAAACCGCTTTGCCGGCTCACTTCGTTTAATGACCCGTGCTACTTGTCCGTCAAACATATCGCATACACTCGAAACCATAATCAGCATGCCAGCAACGCGAATATCTCCCTGTAGGGCAAAAGTGATACCTATGATCGCTGCTGCCAGCCCTACATAAGTTAACACCACCGACCAGTTATAATATCCTATCATGCTAAAACTGATTACCTCCCGCTTTCTTTTTTATACAATCTAAATTGATGGTGAACGGCCCTTACCGCGTCTTCCACCTGATCCTTATCGACTAAGACTGAAATTTTTATTTCTGAGGTTGAAATCATGCGAATATTGACCTGAGCGCTATACAACGCCTCAAACATCTGCGTCGCTACGCCGGGATTCGAAATCATGCCGGCGCCCACCAGCGATACTTTCGCCACGTCTTTCGTACACGTCACTTCCTCGGCGCCGAGTGCCTGCTGGTGCTTTTTAACAATTTCATACGCTTCTTCGGCATTTTCCTCTGCTACCGTAAAGGAAATGTCCTTTCTGTCTTCTCGCCCAATCGATTGTAAAATAATGTCTACATTAATACCCTGCTGCGAGAGCAAATTAAATAAAGCAAACGCTTTCCCGGGTAAATCGGGAATACCAATCACCGAAATACGAGCCACATTTTTATCGGCAGCTACGCCGCTTACCATCATTCTTTCCACCAGAGAATCCTCCTTCACTAACGTGCCGGGCGCTTTCACCATACTGGAAAGCACTTCAATTTGTACGTTATATTTTTTTGCCATTTCAACGCAGCGGTTATGTAAAACTTTGGCGCCGGTAGAAGCCAGCTCCAGCATTTCGTCGTAACCAATCTCTTCCAGCTTTCTGGCGTCTTTAACATAGCGCGGATCTGCCGTATATACCCCTTCTACGTCGGTATAAATTTGGCATCGGTCTGCCTGCAGCGCCGCCGCCAGCGCTACGGCTGTTGTGTCTGAACCACCGCGTCCCAGCGTTGTAATATCTTCATAACGGTTCACGCCCTGAAATCCTGTTACCAATACTATATTGCCGCAATCCAGTTCTGCCTGGAGTCGATCGGTACCGATGGCTTCCAGCCGGGCACTGCCGTACGTTTTATTCGTATGCATGGGCACCTGAAACGCATTTAAAGAAACGGCCTGATACCCCATAGCCTGCAGCGTCATGGCCATAAGCGCCACCGATTGCTGCTCTCCTGTGCTGAGCAGCATATCCAGCTCACGTCTGGACGGCTTTGGATTCATTTCATATGCGCGCGCCACCAGCTCATCTGTTGTTTTGCCTTGCGCCGATAAAACAACAACAATTTGATACCCTTTTTCAACGTCTTCTATAATTTGGGAAGCTACGTTTCGAACCCGCTCCGGAGTAGCTACTGAGCTTCCTCCATATTTTTTAACGATTAACACTAAGATCCTCCTGTTCCATAACCAAGCAGCTGAGTACCTGTACGCCGCGAATTTCCAGCTGCTGGATTAAATCGCGCAGTTCCTGTGACTTAAGCTGTTTAGTAAAATAGGCATGGATATGATCCACCTGAATACCGGAAATAATTCCCTCCTGCGGCATCGATACGCTCTTATCCGTCCGCAGCATATAGGTTTGTCCCAAACTGCTAAAGCTCTCCGGTTTTACTTTGGCATATTCATGATACGTAGTTGAGGTTACATGATCTTTTTTATTGATAGCCGCCATAATCAGATCGGCGGCCACAGCGCTTCCCGTGGGCAGGCTCCCTGCCCCTTTTCCCTGCACCGTGATATCGTCCAGCATATTGCCTTTAATCATAATGCTATTGTATACGTCTTCGATTTGAGCCAGCTTATGATCTTCCGGCAATAACATGGGTTCAACGCTGGCAAAAAGACGAGACCCTACCATGCGGCTGCGTGCCACCAATTTAATGTGGTGATCAATCGCCTTGGCAATGGCAATATCGTCAGGCGTGATATGCGTAATCCCCCTGCGCTCAATCTGCGTCCAGTCCACGTCAACACAAAAAGCATGGGTAGATAAAATGGCGAGTTTACGCGCGGGATCCATACCTTCTACGTCGCTTTCCGGGTTTTGCTCTGCGTAACCCAGTTCTTGCGCGTCTTCCAGCGCTTCTTCAAAGGAAGCGCCTTCTTCTTCCATTTCAGTCAGAATATAATTGGTTGTGCCATTTAAAATGGCCATAATTTCGTATATTCTTTCCTGAATCATACATTCATTAATCATGCGCATAATAGGAATGCCGCCGCCAACACTGGCCTCATAAAAAAAGTCTACGGCATGCGCCGCCGCGATTTCCAGCAGCTGTTCTCCGTAGGCAGCCACCAGATCCTTATTTGAAGTTACCACGCTTTTCCCCGCCTCCAGCAGCTTTGAAACATATTCAAACGCCGGATGCAGGCCCCCCATTGTTTCGGCCACAACTTCAATGGTGGGATCGTTAACAATGTCTTCGAATTGATGAACGATTCTTTCTTCGTAGGGATCGCCGGGAAAATCTTTTAAGTCCAAAATCGCTTTAATCCGCAGCACTTCGCCGCTGTCTTCCGCAATCAATTCCCGGTTGCGCGTGAGCACGTTAACCGTACCAGAACCTACGGTACCATATCCTAAAATCGCTATATCCATTCTTATCCCCTTTTTTTACCCTTATTGGCGATCATCAGGGCTACTAGGTAGCCCTGATGATCGCGTTTCTTTATTCTCTTGCTAAAATTTGAATTTTTTGAACACCATTTACTGCGTTTAACGCCGCCATGATCTCATCAAAACGCCATGCTTCCTCCAGCACTTCCATGCTTAACGAAACATCGGCAATCCCATTAATCGGAATCGCTTGATGAATCGTCAAAATATTAACGCCCGCTTCCTCTAAAACAGACAAGAATTTAGGTAAAACTCCTTGAATATCTTCCAGTTTCGCTGCAATGGTGACGGTTTTCTTACGAACCATATCAGTAAACGGCTCAATCGCGTCTTTATATTTATAAAAAGAACTCCGGCTTACGCCTGCGATTTCTACAGCCTCCTGCACCGTGGCCGCTTTGCCGCTGGCAAGCAGCCGCTTAGCTTCTACCACCTGTGCATAAACCTCTGGCAAGGCTTCCTTATCCACGATGAAATATTCGTTTTTGTACATTTCAAACTCTCCTTTACTACTTAAAAAACTCCTAGAAACGCCACCGCTGTGTATGTACGGCGCTACATTTGTGCAGCACTGTGCAATTCAGCGTATTGATATCAGAAGTATACCATAAATCATAGTTTGCCGCAATAAAAAAAGTTCAGCAGCTTAGCTGCTGAACTCTTAAAAAATCTTTAACCTACCTTAGCATTCAGACACTCGTTAAACGCCTCAAGGAAGTTCTCGACATACGAGCTGCCGCAGGCGAACCACAGGTCGTCCTGCACCTGCGTTACATAATAAAACTCCGATAACCGGTAATAACGAATGGTCTCTTCCGTTCCATCGTTATAAACAATGCGAAATTCTATTGCGTCGGATTCGTCATAGGACGGCACGCCTTCGTCTTCGACCCAAATCTCGTATTCGGGAGGAATTGACAGGAAGTTCTGGTACATGCTCAAAAACGCATCCGTATTCACCAGGGTATCATCGACCCGATAGGTCGCCAGATCTTCTTCCGTACTACTGCTTTCAGTCGCTTCACTGGTTTGCGCCGTTGTTTCCGCGCGCCGAATCGAGAAGGTATGCGTTTCGCCTCCTACGGTAATACTACCCGATTGAATATCATTCACGCTTCCCAGATAAACCAATTTGTTGACAAAAGAAAACGGTTCAAACTGGCGTGTATCCAGACACGAAACCTCTACTCCCATAACTAACGTGCTATCTCCTTCGCGGAAATAAATATATTCGTCATTTTCGCCATAGGTGTAGCCAAACAAATAGTCTGTCGTAGTATATTCATATTCTCCGTCGCTATTCGTTGTTCTGGATACAATGGTCTCACGATATTCAGGTTCATCCCCTAAACCATATTGATCAAAGTCGCTGCAGTTGGCCTCAATTGTTTCCACAATGGTCGGCGTAGTAAGGTTCTGGTAATATGTGGACGCTACGTCGGATAACACCTGAATATGCTCGCCGCTATACGGCTGTACAAACACATATTCATTACTCAAAATTACATTTTCTTCCGACACATTTTGCTGCGTCTCGTCATACTCGAGCATAACAGCACGGTCTCCCTTTTTCTGCGCGAATAAACTATAAAGCTGCGCCTCCGTATCTAGGCTGGTAATCGTAGCCTGTCTTAGCCCTTCTTCGGTAAGCGTAGCATATGAATTATACGTTGCATTGCAGGCATACACCGTATTATCGCCTTCCATCATGCAGAACGTATATTCCTGGTCGCTGGACAAATTACCAATCCGAACAATCTGCTGTGTACCGTCTTTTAGGGTAATGGTCACCGTTGAAGTGGGATTCAGCAAGCCAAATTCCTCTAGTCGGCTTTCATCTGTTACATCAGTTTCTATTTCTTTATAAACCTGGAATAAGCACGCCATAGATATTAAGTTATTGTGAGTCGATGTCAATGTCCAATCTTCATGCCCTTGAATCGCCCACTGAACCGCTCCATTCGAATCGGTTCCATTGGGAATAATCGTAATGGAACCTTCCTGGTTATTCAGATTGATCGATTCAATATTTTCCCGCTCATTCTCGAATAGATTCTTTAATACAATGGAACTCGAAGACTCTTCAGGTTGCTGAGAAGCAACATATTCATTATAGCGTACAACCGCGATGACCGCGGCGATTAAAACAATCACCGCGATCACCATGAGGATCAGTTTTTTCTTCTTCGACATTACAGATGTTTCCTCCTTACCCAAATCACTACGCCAGCCAAAATAATAATCAGCGGAACAACAACCGTAAAGATCAGCCCGTAGAAAATGAAGTCAGCTTGTGTGGTCTGAATCGAGCCCTCTTCCAAACTCTTCGAGGAAATAAACAACTGGCTAACAGAGTCCTGCAAATAATCGCACAAAAGTGCAGTAAGACGATAGTTACCCGTTACCACCGGAGAACTATTAGCGTTATCAATATCGATAAAATCAGAAGAACCAACCACAGCTAGCTTGGCCGTTGCCACATTGCCACTCTCTTTATAGACCTGTTCTTCCGCCGTCACACACAAATTGAACGGTCCCGTAAGGTCGCCCTCTTCTTGCACGTACGCTTCGTTGCCATCGGCTTTAATCACTGCGCCGTCTGAGGTGGAAACCACTGTTTGAATTGTAATACGATTACTCCGGTCTTCATTCAGCGTAATGGCAGCCGGCATTGTAAACAAGCAGTACGCATTCTGCTCGTCTTGCATATAAAGCGAAATATCGCTTTCGTCGGACAGTTCCGGCAAAATGTACGCAGGGTGACTATAAAAATGATCCTGTGAGGTTTCGATCATCAGACCGCCCTCTATACTGAGTCCGAATCTTGCCAGCAAGCGTTCAAAATTCGGCAGCTCCGGCATATCGCTCGCGGCCAAATAAAGCATACGCCCACCGTTTTCCATATAATTTAATAGAATTTCGTATTCAGAATCGCTCAGGTCGCGCCGCGGATTGTTAATCAGAATCACCGTTGCCGTATCGGCTTCCAGTGTCTCAATTCCGTCGGTAACTAAATTCATGGTATCTACCGAGAAGTTAGTATATGACAAATAGTCAATAAAATCGTCGGTCAGAACCGCTTCACTATGGCCTTGCAGCTGATACAGCACCGGCGTATCCGTGATACACACATACTGAATCGCAGCCGAAAGCGCCTGCTCCGCGCTAAATCCGGTTACGTTTCGTGTTAGCGTTGAGTAATCGCTTGTTACTTCATACAAATCAGAAAGCGCAACGGTTCTATATTTTCCCGTTGTGTTATTGACAACGATTAAGCTTCCGTTTTCCAGAGAAGCCGAATCATCCATTAGAAACTGATTCACAAAAGTAGGATCCGTTAAAGGATCTACCGTTTCAAATGTTACACGGTCCGAAAGATCTGCATAAGCTTCAATTAACTTAATAACCGGCGCGTTAAACTCCGATTCTTCCGTTCCCTGATTATACAGACCATAAATGGTTACGTCGTCTTCCAAACTGTTAAGCACCTGCATGGTCTCGTCACTCGGGGTATAAAGCTCGTTTTCCGTTAAATCGACGCGCCAGCCCGTTAAACTGAATAACACGTTGCCAAGCACTAAAGCAACGAGCAAAATAATGGTCGTTACCGTAGCATATCCGCCATATTTCAGGTTTCTTTTCCGCTGCATGGAGCTTTTATAATTGAACTTTTTCATAGGGGCTCCCTCCTCTTAGTTCCATCTCTTCTTTTCCACAACTTGATACGTTAGGAAAAGGAAAAACGCGGTGACTGAAAGGAAGAACACAATATGTCCGAATTCAAAGACGCCGCTAAACATATCTGCATACCGTTGAAATACAGCTAAAGAACTCATAATTGTTCCCAGCAGACCATCGAACGACTCTGGCGTAATGAAAAACGTCACAACCAGCGCAATTAAACTGACCGCGCCAATAATTCCTGTAACTACCAGTTCGTGAATAGAACGGTAAATTAAAAACAAAACAATTCCCAGCGCTACAACAATCACTGCCAGCGAAAAATACCGCGAACTGGGCAAAATGGTATAAATACCGTCTAATAGGTTAAGCAGAATGAAAACGCCAATGGTCACTACCGCCGCGACCAGCTGATTTTCCGTCAGAGACGAAATGAACATACCAATTGAAATAAAGGTAATGCCCAGCATAATAAAAGCAATATACGCTCCCAGCGTCATCTGCATGGACATATCGCCGTCAAACACAAAGACTGTGGTAAGCGGCTGAATTACGCTGATCAGTACCACCATTAAAAACAGCACCACCGCCGCAAAAAACTTACCTAAAACAATGCCCGATGTTTTAATAGGCGCTGTCAGCAGCATTTGATCCGTCTTATTCTTACTTTCTTCCGACATGATTCTCATGGTCAGAACCGGAATAACAAAGATAATCAGCGAAGAACCGGCATTTAGTACATGATAATAATCCGCTGCCTGATAATACATGGCGTACAGCGCATAATAAATGCCCAGTACAATCAGCATCATGCCGATAAATACGTATCCCAGAGGATTTTTGAAATACGTGCGCAGCTCTTTCAAAAAAACAGCTCTCATTTACCTTCTAACCTCTCTTTCACCCGTCACCTGCAAGAAGATATCTTCCAGATTGATTTCTTCTGTTTTCATCATCAGGAGCGGATAATTGTTATCACTGCAAAATGCAAAGATTGCTTCCCGTACGTCTACGTCCTCTTCGGTTTCTACGTTGATATCGACCGTACCTTCTTCTCGTATCCGCAGAATTTCTGCCAGTTTAACGCCTTCAATTTGTTTAATGCCACTGAGCACGTCATTTTTCGGTCCCTTCACACGCAGCTCCAGCTTATTGATCTGGAGAATATTCCGCGAAAGCGCATCCGGCGTATCAATCGCTACAATACGGCCATGATTGATAATTACCAGTTTATCGCAAACGGCTTGCACCTCTTGAAGAATATGAGAACTCAATAAAATCGTATGTTTTCGGCTCAAACTCTTAATCAGATCCCGTACTTCAATAATCTGCTTGGGATCCAGCCCTACCGTAGGCTCGTCCAAAATAAGGACTTCGGGATTCCCTACCAGCGCCTGTGCTAATCCGACACGCTGCCGGTATCCTTTGGACAGATTGCGAATCAGCCGCCCTTTTACGTCCTGTACCCGGGCCAGCTTGCTGACCTGGTCGATGGTTTCCTGCTTTTTAGCGGCCGGAACATGCTTCAGATCACAATCGAATGCCAAATATTCTTCTACCGTCATGTCCACATACAGAGGCGGAATTTCAGGCAAATATCCGATCTTGGCTTTCGCCTTTAACGGCTCTTCCAGCACATCGACACCATCTACCAAAACCTGCCCCTCTGTAGAAGAAAGGTATCCCGTGATGATGTTCATTGTCGTTGACTTACCGGCGCCGTTCGGTCCCAAAAAGCCGACGATCTCTCCGTCTTCCACCGTAAAAGAAATATCGTCGAGGGCCAGATGATCCCCGTACCGTTTCGTCAAGTTTTTTACTTCTATCAAGGTGTAAACCTCCTAGCAATACATTTTTTTCAATTATAAAACAAAAAAATGAATAAAGTATGAACAAAGCAAAAATAAATGAGGGCGCCTAAGCGCCCTCATCACAAATCACAGTCAGATAGCAGCCTCAGATTTTTTCACGATATACGTGAGCCGGAGTATGCAAATACTCATGAGCTACATGAGAACCGGGTTTGCCCAGGAACTCCTCATAAATCTTTTTAATGGAAGGATTCTCGTGAGACTTACGAATGGTCTTATTCTCGTCTTCTTCCAGCAGCGCTGCCTGCCGATCCTGAATAATGCTCAGATCGCCAAAATGATACGGCTGACCGCCGCCATTAACGCAGCCACCAGGACAAGCCATAATCTCAATGAAATGCAGCTGATTCGGATTGCCTGCTTTAATCTCTTCCATAATGGCACGCGCATTGCCCAGGCCACTGGCTACCGCAACATTCAGCGTTACATCGCCAATCTGCACATGCGCTACCTTCATACCATACTCAGTGCTGCGAACATCTTCAAATTCAACATCTCCCAGCTCCTGTCCGGTAATCCACTCGTAACCCGTTCTCAGGGCCGCTTCCATAACGCCGCCGGTTTTACCGAAAATAACGCCGGCACCCGTTGACTCGCCAAGCGGATCGTCAAAATCCTCTTCCTCGAGTTCAAGCAGGTCAATATTCATCTGCTTAATCAGCTGTGCCAACTCTCTGGTTGTAATCGAAATATCGATATCGTTGCGGCTAGTTCCGTTGGAATTCATCTCGTCCCGTTTCGCCTCAAATTTCTTCGCCGTACAGGGCATAACAGAAACAACCACCAGATCCTCGGGATCAATGCCTTTCTTCTGAGCGAAGTACGATTTGGCCATGGCGCCAAACATTTCCATGGGCGACTTAGCCGAAGAGGGAAGCTCCTGCATATCCGGGAACTGCGTCTCCAGGAAGTTAATCCAGGCCGGGCAGCAAGAGGTAATCATGGGCATTGCCACCGGCTCGCCCTTCAGGAACTTGTTCAAACGATCAACCAGCTCCTGCGCTTCCTCCATAATCGTAAGGTCGGCCGCAAAATCGGTATCGAATACGTAATCAAAACCAACACGACGCAGAGCAGCTGCCATTTCTCCGGTTACACTATAGCCAGGCTCAATGCCAAATTCTTCGCCCAGCGCAGCCCGCACGGCGGGAGCCGTGTTGACAATAACCGTTTTATCCGGATCGCCCAGAGCCTCAATCACTTCATCCAGGTTACTCTTCTCTGTCAGAGCGCCTACCGGACAAACCTGAATGCACTGTCCGCACATGGTACATACCGTCTCGTTAATAGGCAGATCAAAGGCCGTAGAAACCACAGCGCCAAAACCACGGTCAACAGCCGTTAACGCGCCTACGGTCTGCACCTGATTACACATGGTCTCGCAGCGGCGGCACATAATACATTTGTCGCGGTCGCGAATAATGGAGGGGGAGCTTTCGTCTAATGCATACGTAGACATCGAATCGCCGGTCACGCGAATTTTCCGCACGCCAAGGCTCTCTGCCAGCGTCTGCAGTTCGCACTGACCCGATTTGGGGCAGGTAAGACAGTCTTTCGGATGATCCGAGAGCATAAGCTCCACTACCATCTTACGGGAATCAATAACTTTAGGCGTATTGGTTCTAACCACCATTCCTTCCGCAACCGGCGTTGCGCAGGCTGGCGCCAGATTCCGGCGACCTACCACCTCAACTACACACACACGGCACGAAGCCGGTTTATTTTCAATGCCAATCTCGTGAAGATCTAAGTAGCACAGGGTGGGAATATGTACGCCCACCTGCTCAGCAGCCTGCAAAATGGTGCTGCCTGCCGGTACTTGTGTCTCGATTCCGTCAATGGTCAAATTGATCATATTAGACATTGTATCTCTTCACTCCTTCCTTAATTCTTCGTGATAGCGCCAAACTTACAATTATCCATGCAAGCGCCGCATTTAATACACTTAGCCTGATCGATCGTATGCGGTTTACGTACTTCGCCGGAGATAGCGCCAACCGGGCATTTTCTCGCGCAAAGCGTACAACCTTTACACGCTTCGGGGTTAATCTTAAATTTAAGCAGAGCCGTACATTTACCCGCGGGACAGGTATGATCCTTAACATGGGCAATATATTCGTCTTCAAAGTGAGCCAGCGTAGAAAGAACCGGATTCGGCGCAGTCTGTCCCAAGCCGCAGAGTGCTGTATCACGAATAACCTGAGAAACTCGTTTCAATTCGGCAATATGCTCCATGGTGCCTTTACCGCCGGTAATATCCTTCAAAAGCTCCGACAGGCGTTTGGTACCAATACGGCATGGCGTACACTTACCGCACGATTCTTCTTCAATAAATTCCATATAGAAGCGCGCTACCGAAGGCATACAATCGTCTTCATCCATAACAATCATACCGCCGGAACCCATCATTGACCCCTTAGCCACCAGATTGTCAAAGTCAATCGGCGTATCCAGATCCTTTTCCGTTAAGCAACCGCCGGACGGACCACCCGTCTGAACCGCTTTAAATTTTTTGCCGTTTTTAATACCGCCGCCGATGTCATAAATAACCTCGCGCAGTGTCGTGCCCATAGGAACTTCGATCAGACCTACGTTGTTAATTTTACCAGCCAGCGCAAATACCTTGGTTCCTTTGCTCTTCTCGGTACCAATGCTGCTGAACCAATCGGCGCCTTTCAAGAAAATCACAGGAATGTTAGCAAACGTTTCAACGTTATTTACGTTAGTCGGTTTATTCCAGAAACCATTTTCAGCCGGGAACGGAGGCTTAATCGTAGGCTCGCCTCGCTGCCCTTCCATAGAATGGATCAGAGCCGTTTCCTCGCCGCATACGAAAGCGCCTGCGCCGAAGCAGAGCTGAATATCGAAGCTAAAATCAGTACCTAAAATATTGTCACCCAAAAGTCCATATTCACGCGCCTGCGCAATAGCAATTTCCAGACGCTGAATGGCCAGAGGGTACTCAGCACGAATATAAACGCGTCCCTGCGATGCGCCAATGGCGTAACCACAAATTGCCATCGCTTCAATAATACTGTTCGGGTCGCCTTCCAAAATGGAACGATCCATAAACGCACCAGGATCTCCTTCATCGGCATTGCAGACTACATACTTCTGATCTGCTTGATAGCCGTGCGCAAACTGCCACTTAAGACCTGTGGGAAATCCGGCGCCGCCACGGCCGCGCAGTCCCGATTTTTTCACCTCTTCAATTACCTGCTCTGGCGTCATTTCGGTAAGGCATTTAGCCAGTGCCTGATATCCATCGCGTCCAATGTACTCGTCAATATTTTCCGGATCAATAAAACCGCAGTTTCTCAGCGCGATTCGCATCTGCTTTTTATAGAAGTCCATATGCTTCGCATCGGAAATATGTTTTTCGTTTTCCGGGTCCACATACAGCAGGCGATTCACTTTACGGCCTTTCACAATATGCTCCGAAACGATCTCATTGACGTCTTCCGGCTTAACCTGCGTATAGAAGGTGTTATCGGGAAGAACCTTCACAATCGGTCCTTTTTCGCAGAAACCGAAGCAACCGGTCTGCAGTACTTTCACTTCCTCTTCCATTCCTGCCGCTTTAATTGCGTCTTTCAGGCCATCGGCAATCTCATGGGAATTAGAAGACAGACATCCTGTACCGCCGCAGACCAGAATATGAAATTTATACTCTGCCATAATTTCCTCCTAAAACAATTATTCCACGGTGTTATGCGTTACCGGAATAATTCCGTCCAGCATCTCGCCGCCCTTAATGGCTTTTTCAACAATTTCATGCACTTTATTCTTATCTACATTGCCATATACCACCGGCTCTTTGCCCGGCATGGTCAGCTCAATGGTGGGCTCGGCATAGCAATATCCCATGCAGCCGGTCTGTGTTACCACAACGTTGTCCATGTGCTCTTCGTTTAACACTTTAATAAACTCGTTCATTGTCTCGCGGGCGCCGGCGGCAATACCGCAGGTAGCCATCGCTACACGCACCTGAACTAAATTTTCAATATTATCGCCTTTCACACGCAGCGACACCGACTGCTGTGCCTGCTCCTTAATTTTTTTCAGCTCTTCCAAAGATTTGATTTTAGCCATTTTAACCTCCATTCCGAAGCGCCTTAGCGCGAAGGTCGCGGCGCAAATCTCAAATTACGCCTGCGAATAGGAGCTATTTGTGGCGCTTCGGCACAAATAGCCGCGTAACAACAGCCCTTCGAGCTGCTTTTCACACTACGCGCTCCTCTTATTTGCACTCAGCCAAGATGCCCGATACCATATCCGGCGTTACCCGGCCATAAACCTTATCGCCAATCATGACAACCGGAGCCAGCCCGCACGCGCCCACACAGCGAAGCGTCCGTAACGAAAACTTGCCGTCTGCCGTTGTGTCTCCAATATCGATGCCCAGCTGATTTTTAATCTCATTCAGCACATTCTCAGCGCCGCGCACATAGCAGGCCGTTCCCATACATACGGAAATATCGTACTCACCCTTCGGTTTCATGGTAAAGAACGAATAGAAGCTAACCACGCCATATACCTTCGATACCGGTACGTCCAGCTTCTTAGCTACATAAATTTGAACCTCTTTCGGCAAATAGCCGAAAATTCCCTGTGCCGTATGCAGCACACGAATCAGTTCTCCTTGGGTACTTGGCAAAGAAGCAATAAACGCATCCAGCTGTTCATACTTTTCTTTGTCAGCGCCTTTAGCACAATTACATGCCATTTTCAATACCTCCTAAATTATGTTTCAATTATGTTTCTACCGGCTTACGCCGAAAACCTGATGATTCAACTGCTTGGCCCCCGGCTAATCAGCATCCGGGTAAGCCCTGGTCATTGGCCGGCCTGCGCAGCGCCTCTAAAATTCCGTGAGCAGAAACCGTCTCTACCTCTAACGTAGCTGGCGCCATACCAATGAAGCCGAGTTCATGCGCATCCGACGCCGAAATTAAACGGTACTGCGGAAACCGCTTCTCATAGGCTTCTTTCTCTGCATACATCGAAAGTTCTAAAGTAGGAAACTGCAAATCCTCCGGAATAAACCCAAGGTTCGACAGTACGCTGCAGCTTTTCCTATCGACATGCGCCGGAATGGCCAACCCTCCCAGCGAAAGTGCTTGACAGACTACCTGTTCCAGAGTAAGCGTACTGGACATCGACAACATTACCTCTTCTTCGGCAACAACCTCGTCGTCGGCATTCAGGACTAACTGTTTAGCCCGTATTTTTTCCGGAGCCCGCATAGAGGGTAGGGTTTTATAAATTGCCTCCTGCATAGCAAGCGCATCGTCCAGATTCTGAAACAAGGTCACTACATGCACCTCTTCTCGCGTCTGCACTTCCAGCCCTGGCACTACCACCAGTCCCGTTCCCTGCGCCACCTGCATCACACTCTCTGCGTTGCGGCAAGAGTTATGATCCGTGACTGCAATCGCCGTCAGCCCGCTTAGCAATGCCATATTGACCATGTTATTCGGTGTCATTTCATTGAGTGCGCACGGTGAGAGCGCTGAATGCATATGTAAGTCACAAACTATTTCCATAGGCTCTCCTCCAAATATATACTCTATAACATGACCCCATAACACTCCTAGTATATCAAACTCTTCTCAAAATGTAAACCACCTTTTTTAAACAGTTTTTTAAATCTATTTCTTTAAGTCCTCCATATTCTCCTGCAGGTACTCTTTTACCCACATATAAACACTTGGATTCGTTAACGGAACGCCCTCTAAAATCTGCGCCAGCTCTTCGGTAGAAATTGAGAAAACCCGCATCTCCTCTTCCTGCGCTGCGCGATATTCATATTGAAAGCGAAAAACAATGTCCGGATAGGAAGAGAACAGTGTCATGAGCGTCGAAGGCATGTCGCCTACCGGCGGCCTGTCAATGTGACTATATTGCATACTGGCCGTTACCGTGGTTCCTACGCCTACCGTGCTGCTAATCTCAAGCTTTCCGCCGCACATAAGGCAGGTGTCATTCAGGAACGGAATACCTAAGCCAACCTTTCGCAATGTTCGCGTCGTTGTAAACGGGTCTTTAATGGTTTTAAGCATATCCGGAGCGATGCCTCGCCCGTCGTCGGTAATGCGTATAACCAGCGTATCGTCGCGAAGATCTTCTCGCAGCAAAATTTCAATATGCTTACCGTCGCCCCGCACGCTATTTTCACTAATATCCAGCACGTGTAGGGCCAGCTCCTTCATCATAGCCCTTTCTCCAAAATCAGCTTTTTCGCAATAGAAAACGGATCCAGCTCTGTACTCAGCAGCGTAATCCCTTCCTCTTTTGCCTTAGCCAATGTTTCTTCGTCAGGCTCGTAGCCGTGCGCAATAATTACCGCAGGAATTCCTTTTAAGGCTGCCACCGCCACTACATTTACATGGCTTTGAATCGTGATCCAGAGCTGTTCCTCTTCGGCCTCGCCCATAACCACGCTCAGTAAATCGCCCATGTAACCGCCGCTGATCGCGGCGTCCAGATCCGCTTCCTGCAGCAATTTAAGTTCCTTAAGGTCTAATAAATCGCGTACTACCATACATCATTCCTCCTCATTTTGAACGTCCTCTTTTTGCTTAATGCTTGGCGGCATTTTAGCAGAAAGATTCACCATTTCCTGGGCTACTTCTTTAACCCGATCTCGTAAATAAAAAATACAGTCCTCCGGCTGCGCCTCGCCGCGTACCACATCGGCCGCAAAGGCAAAACAGGTTGGAGCGCCACAGGCGCCGCAATCGATTTTAGGTAATACCTTATGAAGCGCGTCTCGCTCTGCCATCATCCGCAGTGCTTCTTGCATGTCCGAGCTCAGGTGTAGGTTGTCTTCATTTTCCAATATTTTCTCTGAAGCAACGTTCGTTGTCTCTTCCATAAGCTCTTCATTGTATTGTGGGTGCTGATTATGGCGCAGCACTTTTTTCATTCTAGTTTCAGCACTAAACGGATTTTCCACCGCAAGCGGACCGCCCAAGCAGCCGCCGGTACAAGCGTTGGCTTCCACAAACTCTACGCGCTGAATCAGGCCGTTTTCCAGATGATCCAGCACTTCAATTACATTGTCTATGCCATCGACGGCTAAAATATCATTCAGACCCAATCCTTCGCTTTCTCCGCCGATATGAGCCCAGCGAATTCCCTCTTCTCCGCTAAGCTGTAAGGTTTCAATTTCTTCGTCAGTAATGGATTTAATGAAAGGTCTGATTTTATAATAGATCTCATTAAGTGCAACGGTATCGGTTACCGCCGACTTTTCCACCATTCGCGGAAATGCTACCTCGCTCACCTTAGCCGGACAAGGGGTAATGAAAAAAACGCCAATCTCCTCATCCCGATATCCCTTTTCTTTAAAATGCTCTCTTGCTATTCTGGCCGCTGCTTCCATGGGCGATATGAGCGGCAAAATATTCTCAATGAGCGAAGGAAACCGGTTTTGAATCAACCTAACAATAACGGGACACGCCGAAGAAATCCACGGTCCTTCCTCGTTGCTGCGCGGATGCTCTGCAATGAACCTGCGCGTAGCTTCCGTAATAATTTCCGCGCCGCGCGCCACACCAAACACCGCGTCAAACCCAATCCGCCGTAAGGCCGTTAAAATACGGTTGACATTGCGGTTTCCCTCAAATTGCGCGTATAACGACGGCGGTGGCAGCGCAATTTTAATGCGGTACGGCATAGCCAGAATTTCATCCAGCGTCTTCGTTTCGGCAATTTTTGCTTTATGTTTGCAGACCTGCATACACATACCACAATCAATGCAAAGATCCGTTAATATGTGCGCCTTGCCGCCTCGTACCCGAATAGCCTCGGTTGGACACCGTTTAATACAAGTAGTACAACCAACGCAACGTTTTTCGACTAAGCGAACCGATGTTACGCTCATATACTCCCCTCCCTTATGCCGCTAAATTAAATCGCAAGGTTAGGGTTGTTCCCACGCCTATCTGCGTCTCAACTTCCATTTCATCACTAAATTTCTTCATATTGGGCATACCCATGCCGGCTCCGAAACCCAGTTCACGCGCCTGCGGCGAAGCCGTAGACCAGCCGGCTTTCATAGCCAGATCCAGATCGGGAATACCCGGTCCCACATCGGCCATAACAATTTCAATTTGATTTTCATCGACCTGACAAGTAATGGTTCCTCCATTGGCATGGATCACCATATTGATCTCGCCCTCATACATGGCAATAGAAATACGGCGAATGACCTTGGCGCTTACCCCAAGCTGTTTAAGCACACTCTTGAACTCAGTAGAAGCTCGACCAGCCATTTCCGGAACCGACGCGTCGACTTCATAATTAAAAGTCATTTTCAATTTCCTCCCCTGGAAGGCCGGCCATATAGAGTAGACTACTCGCCATATACATAGAATAATGCGTTCCCAGCAGTAAAATACCCGCTTTTGTCGCCTGATCAATCAGCTCCTGCGTCGGCTCCTTACAGCGCACAAAAACAATCACTCGAATGTCTACCATTTGGCATGTACGAATGACCTGCGGGTTAACCGTGCCGGTCAGGAGCACATCGTTATTCTGCGCAAAAGCCAGCACATCGCTCATCAGGTCACAGCTATAGCCATAATCCACCGAAAGCTCTTCCTCTACGTCATTAAACTGTTTCGCGCTCAGCACTTTTTGAATTTCGCTGACCTTCATATTGGCTCCTCCTTAAACTCCGTTTTTAGATATAATAATTATACCAAACTCCATAGGCTTTTGCATCCATTTTTATTCTTTTTATCCAAGATATTTTTGGTAATTGACCCAGCCGGTTATGGTATGTATAAAAATTCTTTTTCTGAGCGAACCTAAGAATGGCTTTCTATAGGAAAGTACACTTTAGAATAGAAAGGATCCTACCATGAAAAACAAAGTGTTATTATCCGCTCTGCTGCTTTTGCTGAGCATGAGCTGCCTGGCCGGCTGCCGCCGCGCCGAAGAAGAAATGGATATGTCTTCTCTACCGCTGATCGATGACTCCAGCCTTCTTGGCGACGACTCCCTGGTAGACGATCTACTACCCGACGACTCTGCCTTAGACGAGTCCGGCAATACCTCCCGTAATGAAAGCAGCCGCTTCGATTCCGCTTCCAATGACTCTGAAACAACAGCGCCTTCCTCTAAAGTTCAAATAACAGAGGAAGAGGCTAAAGAGGCCGCTCTTGCCGAAGTGACGCTCACCGAAGACGAAGTTACCGATCTGACCGTTTCTCTGGATTTTTCTGACGAAAAAGCAATCCCCCATTATGACGTAGAATTCTATGTAGGCCAGACCCAGTATTCGTTTGAAATCGATGCCCGAGACGGCAGCATTACTCAGTTTGAAACTGACGAAAAAGGGTAATCGAAGACGTAGCAATACAAGCAAACCCTTGTCAGAAAACTGCTGACAAGGGTTTTGTGTATTGGGTTATGACTTTACTTTTTTCTGCTTTAACCATAAGACAACCAGACACACCAAGAGCAAAAGAATAGAAGCTGCCAGCGTAATCCATGCATTTTGTGTAAATCCGGCAATAATATAGCCCACTACACATACAGCCGCCACCAGAGTCGCGTAAGGCATTTGCGTTTCCACATGGCGCAGATGCACGCACTGCGCGCCTGTAGACGACAAAATGGTGGTATCGGAAATGGGTGAGCAGTGGTCTCCATACACAGACCCCGCCAGCGTCGCCCCAAGCGCAGGAATCAGAATCAGCTCGCCCTCCGGCGTCATACCAATCATCATGACAATCGGCAGTAAAATGCCGAAGGTTCCCCAGGCTGTTCCCGTGGCAAAAGATAAAAAGGCAGCAATAACAAAAACAAGAGCCGGCAAAAACTCCATAGGAAGCTGAATGGCGCTGACAAACTGGCTAACAAACTGCCCCGTACCCAGCATTTCCCTGCAAACGCCGCTTAAGGCCCAGGCAAACACCAGAATCAATAACGGCGCGATCATTGTTTTAATTCCATCGACAATGCCCGTCATAAAATCCTGAAAACGCATGAGTTTCCGCGGAATATACAAAACAAAAGCAACCAAAAGACCGGCAAAGGTTCCCAGCGTTAAGCCCGCCGTCGGATTTGCGCCAATTGCTTCCGCGAAGGGAGTGCCCTCGAAATAACCGCCTACATAAGCCATACCGGCAATGGCGCAAAGAATCATGGTAACCAGCGGCAGCACTAAATCGAATACCTTTCCATTTTCCGAAATAAGCGGATCTTTCTCCTCCTTTGTATGTATCTCCTTACGCTTTTGGATTTCCGCTTTTTTCATAGGTCCAAAGTCAAAGGAAGTAACGCTCACAATCAGCACCATGCATAACGTTAAAAGCGCATACAGGTTAAAAGGAATTGTCTGCATAAACGCCGTTAGACCGCCTGCCTGTGTCATTTCAGAAGAAACGGCCACCGCCCAGCTGGATATCGGCGCAATAATGCATACCGGCGCCGCCGTTGCGTCCAATAAATAGGCTAATTTTTCCCGCGATACCTGGCACCGATCTGTGATCGGGCGCATAACTGTTCCCACCGTTAAACAGTTGAATCCGTCGTCAATAAAAATGACAATGCCTAAAAGCGCGGTGGCCAGCTTCGCACTAATAGGCCCGCGAATCCGTTTCGCTGCCCATTGCCCATACGCATACGTACCACCCGAACGCGTGACAACAACAATGAGCGCGCCAAGCAGAACCAAAAAGATAATCATATAGCCGTTATCGCCTATTTTCTGCGCCATCATGTCAAACGCGTACGAAACGGCCCGTATAACCGACTGCCCAGTTGCCAAACAATAGATCAATGTACCGGATATAACCCCTAGAAAAAGGGAAGAATATACTTCCTTCGTAGTTAACGCTAAGACAATGGCAATGACTGGGGGTAAAATCGATAGCCAGCCCACATCTATCATGTCTAGTCCCATGTGTGTTTCCTCCTGATTCTTCAGTATGCAGATCTATTTTATAGGGGCAGTATATCACCTCCTTTTATTCTTTACAATGTATATTTTTTCATATTTTGAGCAAAAAAAAGACAGTTTTCTTTTCAAAAAACTGTCTTACAGGAAGCTTTCCTATCACTCTTTATTCATCCAGCGTGTTTTCCAGCACATCCAGCGGACTGATCGTCTCTCCATTCACGGTAACCGTAAATGAAATATGCGTTCCCAGCGCCGAACTATACCATGTCGGCTCGCCGACATGGCCAATCACTTCGCCCTGTGCAACGGTTTCTCCAACTTCCACCAGCTCTTCCTGAGTTAACTGGCCATATGTTGTCAAATACCCGTTACCATTATCCAGCACAACATAATGCCCCAGCTGTTCAGAATCGCCAATTTCCTGCACCACGCCTCCGGCCGCAGCTAAGACCTCTTCAGCCGGCTGTGCCCCAATGCTAATGGAAGAATTGGTTCTATACAAGTCTAGGGTCTCGTCATAAATGAGCGCGTCAGGGCTATAGTCCATAAGCACATTGCCGCTGACCGGCCAAAGCATTAAATCGGATTCCGGATCAAAAGACGCTACTACTTCTTCTTCCGGCAGTGCCCCGGTTTCCTCTACCGCCTCTTCTGGCTCTATCGTCTCGGCAACTTCTGAATCTTGCCGCTGAGAAGACTCTTCCGCAGCGGGGTAAGACGATTGCTCCGCCTCCGTCTCCTGCTCCGATTCTTCTTCAATGGCGCTATTGGCGTCCATAAAATTATTTTGTACTGGCTGCGTCTGCTGTGACTCCTGCGCCGTTTGCTCGCTGGTCTGTTCGCTTTCTTCCTGCTGCGCCAGCTGCTGATCCTGATAGGCCGTAAATATGGTAATAGTGACTGCCAAAATCAGCAATATTCCCAGCACCACCAAATAAATTTTAATCTGCTTTTCCGGCAGAATTTTTTCTGGTTCGCTCATACCCAATCTCCTCTCTCTTTCATCTGATCACACTATTCTCATTTTTGTGAGAATCTGTCAGCACAGACTGACAGACTTGGTTTTGATCATATGTTGACACGAGAGGGCCCATTTTATGCATCGAGTCGTTCACCTGCCGGTGGCAAAAATTTGCAATCTCAATTTATAATGTTAAATTGGGATTCGCGTTTAATCGCAAATCGGCATGCTCGCCCTGTGTATACTCATAATAGGCAGCGCAGGCAATCATGGCCGCATTGTCCGTGCATAAAATAAACTCCGGGCAGCAAAACTCCATTTTCTCTTTTGCACACGCTTCTTCCAGCGCCTTACGCAGCGGTTTGTTGGCCGAAACGCCGCCGGCAATGGCCACGCGACGCACGCCCATGGCCTGCGCTGCCTGCATCGTTTTATGAACTAATACATCGATAACGGCAGCCTGAAAGGAAGCCGCCACGTCGGCTGCCTGTACCGCTTCGCCCTTCATTTCCTGCTGATTCAAATAATTCAGCACGGCTGATTTCAAGCCGCTAAAGCTAAAATCATAACCTTCTTCCTCCAGGCAAGGCCTGGGAAAATGAATAGCATCTGCTTTGCCGTTTTCCGCCGCCGCCTGAATTTTAGGACCGCCGGGATACCCTAGCCCCAACGCTCTAGAAACTTTGTCGAATGCCTCTCCCGCCGCGTCGTCGCGCGTTTTGCCTAAAATGCGGTAGTGCTGATAGTCCTCAACCATAGCGAGATGCGTGTGACCGCCCGACACGACCAGGCACAGAAAGGGCGGCTGCCACTGCGCATTGCTAATATAATTAGCCGCAATATGTCCTTTCATGTGGTGCACACCCAGCAGCGGCTTATGCAGCGCATATGCCAATGCTTTTGCTTCCGCAACGCCCACTAAAAGCGCCCCGACTAACCCCGGACCATACGTGACGGCAATCGCGTCAATATCGTCCCATGTCATCTGGGCCTCTGAAAGCGCCTGCAAAATAACGCCGTCAATATTTTCAATATGTTTGCGGGAGGCAATCTCGGGCACCACGCCGCCATAGAGTTTATGAACCTGGATCTGAGAAGAAATCACATTGGACAAAACCTTGCGGCCGTCTTGCACCACAGCCGCCGCCGTTTCGTCGCACGAACTCTCAATTCCTAAAATAACCGGATATCGTTTCTCCATTAGGATTCCTCTTCTCTAAATTTAAATTCTTTTGTCATACGGTCTTTTCCCACTTTAGTATTTTTAAAAATAGCTGTTGCTACATTCAAATAATGCCGGGGATTGGGCATAGCCGGGCTAAAATGCGTCAGCCATAGCTCGCCCACCTGCGCCTTATCCGCGATTGTCGCCGCCTCGCGATAAGACATGTGCTTATGCTGGCTGGCCTTTTCCTGCTTGTCCGGCTCACCGTACATGCCTTCGCAAATCAGTAAGTCAGAGTGCTCCGCCGCCTTTACAATACTGGCGGTCGGCCGCGAATCCGTACAATATGTAACCTTTAAGCCTTTACGCGGCGGCCCTAGCACCATAGAGGGATCGTAGCATGTCCCATCCGGCTCCGTTATGGTTTCTCCATTTTGCAAGCGGCGCCAATACGGCAGCGGAATGCCCGCTTCTTTGGCGCGCACCGGATCAAACTGCGGTCTGCGCTTTACTTCTACGCTATAGCCCACGCAGGGCACCCCATGATCCGCCTGAAACGGCCTTACACAAAGATCGCCCAGCGCCATTTCTTGCATTGCAGCAATCTGCTCATTGGTAAGCTCTATATAGCGAATCGGAAACGGTAGCCCCGGCGCAATCAAAAGAAGGCACTGAGCGATCATTTTAAGACCGCGAGGGCCTATAAGAGTTACCGGCTCGGTTCGTTCACAGTTACCAATCGTAAGAAGCAGTCCCGGTAAGCCGCTGATATGGTCGCCATGAAAATGCGTAAAAAGCACATAATCAATGGCCTTAAAGCTCCACCCCAGCTCACGCAGCGTAATCTGTGTGCCTTCCCCGCAATCAATAAGCAGGCAAGTCCCGTGATACCGCATAATGCAAGAAGTCAGAAAACGCCCAGGCAGCGGCATCATGCCGCCCGTACCCAGCAAACAAATATCAAACATCCTCTGCTTCCTTTCTGTCTCTTGGATCAATTTTAAACGTTTGAATCCATTTCGCATAGCAATCCGTGCAGAGATCGATATCGTGCTCTTCCCCATCGTACGGGGAATCATACCCCCATATTTTATGAATTGTAATATAGTCCGGATAGGGATGCTGTTTCGTACTATTGATTTTCTGCCCACAGCAGTTGCAGATAATGCTCTCCGGTACTTTTTTTTCAATCTGAATCGTTTTATATTGCTTCATCTACATACCCCTTTTCTGAAGCAGCCGAATTTCAAAATGCCGCTTCTATGTATTGTTCTTCTGCTGTGGTATATCGGTTTATGTTATTTTGTTATACTCAATTCTATGTGTATGGATCCGTAACTATGACACATTATACTACGATCCCGCGCGTCTGTACAGAAGTAATATCTGGAAATAAAGGGACGCAGCTTGTGCGCTACGCCCCCGTTACTTCGGCGCCAATTTCTTTCATGGCATCCATATACAAGTTAACCGCCGCGGCCACTTCTTCACTCTCCAGAGTACGCTCTGCCGAGCAGAAGACAAAGCGGATTGTCACGCTCTTTTTCCCCTGCCACTGCGGATCCCGATAAACACTTACCAGTTCATAAGACGCGAGCACGTCGCAGGGATGCGCCTGGATCACCCGCTCAAACAAGGCATAAGAAGTCGCTTCGTCTACCATAAAGCTTACGTCGTTTACAACGCTCGGGAAACGGCTAGGCTCCTCAAAATTCGGCAGCTTTCTTTGCAGCGCGCACATCGCCTCCAAATTCAGTTCCAGCGCAATCGCCGTTGCCTTTTTATCCACCTTCGCGCACACAGAAGGATGCACTACGGCAAGGCTTCCTAGCTTTCTTCCCTCCGCGCTAATCTCAAACGCATTATAAGGATGCTGCCAGGGCTGCGCCTTTGCGGCGTTTTGATACGTAAAATGGCTGCCACGCAGCAAAACGCCCAGGGCCTCCGCCATGCTCTTGGCCTTCATAAGCAGCTGCTCCTCTTCCTGCCTCGGGCCCCAGAGCAAAACGCCCAAATGTCTTTGTTCGTCCGCCAAACCGTCTTCCTTCAGACCCGGTACAACGCTGCCGATTTCAAAAATTGTATACTGCGCGGCATAGCCCTTATTTTTAGCTGCCGTACACAGCAGAGAAGGCATCATTTCCATACGAATCGTTTCAATGTCCGGCGACACCGAATTCACCAAATGAAGGCATCCTTCGTTTTTCAGTCCCAGCTCGGCCAGCTTTTTGCCGTCATTCCATATATAGGTATGCACCTCATGCGCGCCAAAGCGATACGCCAAGAGCGTTTTAATCTGGCTTTGCAACTGGTGCTCCGGCGAATACGCCTGCGGCCGCACCGCTAAATTGGCCGTTTTCAGCTCAAAATTGTCATAGCCATAAATGCGAGTGATTTCTTCAATTAAATCGGCTTTCATGGAAACATCTTTGGTCGCCCGCCAGCTGGGTACAGTAACCACAAAATCCTTTCCTTCATGGCTAACCGTAAAGCCCAGATCCAGCAGCGTACGTTCGATTCGCTGCTCGCTAATATCAATGCCGGTAATGCGATCGACATACGCCTTATCAAACGTAATGCTGCGCACCGGATACTGCTTCACATAACAATCGCTCAGCCGGCTAATAACCGTTACTCCCGGATCGATCTCCTGCAAAAGCTGCAAATACCGCGCAATGGCCGGCACCGTCATTTCCGGATCCAGCGTTTTTTCATAGCGCATGGAAGCGTCTGTACGCAGCCCCAGCGCCGCCGAAGATTTGCGCACGCTCACTGCGTCAAAATTAGCGCTCTCCAGCAGGAAGCTATGCGTATCGTCGGTAATCTCGCTCTCCAGGCCGCCCATAATGCCAGCCACCGCTACCGGTTTGTCCTTGCTTTTAATCATTAGCGTTTCCGGCTGAATCGTGCGCTCCTTGCCATCTAGGGTTTCAAACGTAAACGGCTGCTCGTAATGCCCCACTTCAATTTGACTCACCCGCTGATAATCAAAGGCATGCATCGGCTGTCCCAGCTCCAGCATTAAATAATTGGTCAGGTCTGCCAGCAGATTGATGCCGCGCATCCCGCAGCGATACAGCCGAATCTGCATATTTTTAGGCGACTGGGTAACATTAATATTTTCTACAGCCATGGCCGAATAGCGATAAACCAGCTGCGTATCTTGCACCGTAATCGGCACCTCGGGCAGCGCGTCGTATACGCTTAGATCTACCTGAGGATACGGTTTTAACGGACGATGCGCCAGCGCGGCGATTTCCCTGGCAATGCCGTAATGTCCCCATAAATCCGGACGATTGGTGAGCGATTTATTATCGACCTCAAAAATCAGATCGTCAATCTCATACAGCTCCTTCATATCTGTGCCAACAGGCGTTTCTTGCGGAAGCTCCATAAGGCCTTCGTGGTGGTCGCTAATTCCCAGCTCTTTTTCACTGCAGCACATACCTTCACTTAACACTCCGGCCAGTGTGCGCGCTTCAATAGACATGCCGCCGGCCATACCGCCCGGTTTCGCAAAAGGCACCTTCAGGCCCTCGGCCACATTGGGGGCTCCGCAGACCACCTGGTACGTACGGTCGCCGCCATCCACCGAAAGCACGTGCAGCTTTTTAGAATTCGGGTGCTCCTGTACCGAAAGAATCTGCCCCACCACAACATGCTGCACCTGATGGCCGACATACTCAAATCCTTCTACCTCGGCTGTGCCCAGCGTAAATTTATGAATCAAATCCTCCAGATCGACGCCGTCCAGATTGACGAAATCGCGAATCCAGTTCATCGATAAAAACATAACCTGTCTCCTTCCTTTTCCTTACATCATTACAAATTGATCTAGCGCTTTCAAATTGCCGCTGTTCAGCATCCGAATATCATGAATACCAAACTGCATCATGGCCAGCCGCGTAAGTCCAAGGCCAAAGGCGAAACCGGTATACCGTTCGGGATCTACGCCGCCCATTTCTAACACGCGGGGATGAATCATACCGCAGGGACAAAGCTCTATCCAGCCGCCATGCTTACACGTTGCACAGCCCTTACCGCCGCAAAACGGGCACTGAATATCCAGCTCAAACCCCGGTTCCACGAAGGGGAAAAAGCCCGGTCTGAGCCGCACGGTAATCTCTTTTTTAAACACTTCGGACAGCATGGTTTCCATGAAATAAATCAGGTTAGAAATGGAAATATTTTCATCCACCATCATGCCTTCCATCTGGAAAAAGGTTGTCTCATGACTGGCGTCCAGCGCCTCATTCCGAAAGCAGCGTCCAGGGAAAATGGCCCGGCAGGGCGCTCCGTATTTACGCAAAATCGCGTTTTGCGCCGCTGAAGTATGGGTTTTTAGCACCTGTCCGTTATCCAGATAATACGTATCCTGCATATCCCGCGCCGGGTGATGCTTCGGAATATTAACAGCCTCAAAATTGTTATATTCCGTTACTACCTCGCTAAAATCTTCCACCGCAAATCCCATACTGCTAAAAATCGCTTCTAATTCACGCTGAACAATGGTAATGGGGTGCAGCGTTCCCATAGTCTCCTGACAGGGCAGCGAAATATCATACCGTTTATCGGCTTTGAGTCTGGCTTCTTCCAGCTCGGTTTTCAGCTGCGCGCCCCGCTCGGCAATGTGCTCGCTTACATGTGCTTTGAGCTCATTGATATACCGGCCCATTTCCTTTTTCTCGTCTACGCTTAGGGATTTTAGCCCCTTCAGAAGCTCGGTTACGCTTCCTTTTTTGCCCAGATACGCCACACGCATCGCTTCCAGAGCGTCCATGCTGCTTACCTGCGCAATCTCGCTCTGAAACTGTTGCTTTACCTTCTCAATCTGTTCTTTCACGCTTTTAACTCCTTTAATAAAAAATCCCGTCCAATCAACGATTGGACGGGTTATCACCGTGGTACCACCAACATTCAGAATCTAACGATTCCCTCTATGCCCCTTAATGCGGTAGCCTACAGCCTTTCGGGCAGCTCCCATAGTGAAATTCAGCTACTAAGGCAGTCCAAAGGGGCTTACAGCCGGAGACCCCTACTCTCTTGTGCGTTTCTTAGCGCTTACTGTGCTATGCTCATCGCTAGCCCTCAGTATAACACTAACGCCGCCGATTGTCAACGCTGAAATCCTCCTTTTCGCGCCAATCCGGCCTGCTCAATCAGCATGCGCTCTAGCGTTTCAAAATCAATCGGTTTCGCAATATGCGCATTCATACCCGCGGCCGCTGTCGCGGCAATATCTTCCGAAAACGCATTGGCCGTAACGGCAATAATCGGTACCAGCGCCGCGTCCGGCCTGTCCAGCGCCCGAATGCGGCGCGCCGCTTCGCAGCCGTCCATAACCGGCATCTGCATATCCATAAGCACAGCGTCGTAGGTAAACGGCCGGCTGCTCTCAAACTGCTGCAGTGCCTGCTGTCCGTCGTAAGCCTGCGTAATCTGCACGCCTTTTGCCGTCAAAATTTCACTGACAATCTCCATGTTTAATTCATTGTCTTCCGCCACTAGCACGTGCATGCCTTCGATACCTGCTCCGGCTTCTTCCTGCCCCTCTGGCGCAGGCTCTTCTCCGGTCTGAGCAATCATGAGTGGCAGTACAACGGTAAAGACGCTTCCCTGCCCCGGCTCGCTTTCCACTTCAATTTCGCCATTCATTTGCAGCACAAGGCTCTTTGTGATTGACATGCCTAAACCGGTACCCGCCGCCTGTTTTGCGCTAAAGCGCATTTCACGGGAATAAGGCTCGTAAAGACGTGTCAGAAACTCCTTAGACATGCCAATGCCCGTATCGGCTACGATAAACTGGTACTGCGCGTAGTCGCCGTTTTGATTCTGCTGCGTAACGGATACCGTAACGCTGCCGCCTTCTCCGGTAAATTTAATGGCATTAGAAATTAAGTTATTCAGGATTTGCTGAATGCGAAACGCATCCCCTATAACTCCCTGATTGTCAATTGCGAACTTGACGTTAAGCTGCTTTTTTCCTTCGCTAGCCTGCACGCGGAAATTATCCAGGCATTCCTGTACGCACTGACGCAGATCAAACTGCCGCTGATCCAGCACCATTTTGCCTTGCTCCATGCGGGACATGTCTAGCACATCGTTAATGAGCTGCAGCAAATAATGGCCGGAAGATTCAATTTTCTTCAAATACCCACGTAATTTTTCCGGATCGCTTAGCGTTTGCTGGGCCATGCCCGTAAACCCGATAATCGCGTTTAACGGCGTACGCATGTCATGCGACATGTTGCTGAAAAAGGCCTGCTTAGCCTCTTCGTTTTGCTGCGCCAGCTGCACCGCCTCTTCCAGCAGACGCCGCTCTTTAAGCTGTTTTTGCTTTTCCTGCTCAACCTCTTTAAACGACAGTACAATCTCTGCGGGATCCAGCGACTCGTCGAAGAGTATCCGCACGCTCACCCAACGGTATTCTTCGCCAAAGCGGCGCAAAAAATCGCCGCCGAAATCACGCACCCGCTGGTGAACAAGCTGACGAATATTCTCACAGGAAAAGCTCTGCATAAAGTCTTTAAATGCTTCTGGCTCAATCACTTCGCTGGCAACGCGAAGCAGCTCTGTATAGGCGCCGGAAATTGGAATCCGTTCCTTTACATAGGCAGAGCCCTTAATCATTTCATAGGTTTCTTTTTCGTAATTGATGCGATAAAGCGCATAATACGTGTTTCCTAAAACCTGCACTGTTTCGCTAACACGTTTAACCCTGCCCCGCAGGCGTTCATCGCGCCAGGTTACCGCCAGTAAAATCCCCAGCGCAATGATAATCACCAATACAAACGCAATAATAAACCAGCGCAGTCTCCCTAAAATATTAGCGTACGGCATAGTCACAATACAATACCAGCCATTATTCATGCTCGTATAGTATACCGCTCGCTGATGGCCGTCTAAATCTACTACAGAGTCCATATAATTTTCTAACTGACCCGCTTCAATTCGACTAATCAACTGCCCCAAATAAGACTTGATCTCCGCAGTGCTCATGGTTAAATCCGTTTGCTGGTAAATGACTACCCCCTGCGTGTCGCAGAGAAACACAGAAGCGCCTGTTTCTAAATGGTTTTCCGTTGGTTCGAGCCGCTCAGGAAATACGTCAAAAGCAATAACCGCGCCGCTTTCCGGACATTGCTGGGCTAACGTAATAACCGGCCGGTTATAAATTGCGTCAATATATACATCGGTAAAGACAACGTCACCGTGCGCCGCTATAGCCCTTTGATACCAGCTGGTTTCCTCTATGTTGTAATCCGTGTCGCCTTCCCAAGGGTTGGCCGCTATGATTTTGCCGTCAATCACAGCATATGGATCTACCATATCGCTGCCCAGCACTGTATCTAAACGAGCAAAATATAAATCCATCCATTCAGCCAGTTCGACTTCGTCACCGACGGCTGCCAGCCGGTCCAGCGAAGCCGCGCCAAAACTCAGCAGCGTTTCAAATACGGCTAAATTGTCGCTTTCTTCCGCAGCGTAGCTGCGCGATAGGGCGCTGCCCGTATCATAGGCGTTGCGAAGCAGAGTATGGTAAATCAGTATGCAGCCGGCCAGTGCCAATAAAATGAGGGCGGCAAAGGCTACTAATGTTAGGCGCATGTTTTTCAATACGAGACGCCATCGTTTTTCTTGTTTACTCATGAAGATACTCTTGTATAGCCTCACTCACTGCTTTATACTCTGTTTCAATAGCGGACATCTGCTTTTGGGCGCTTGCCTCATCGCCCCGCCGCAAAGCCTCTACCTGATCGCTGAATAACTGCTGCAACCGGTGCATAGATAAATTTGCACACACACCTTTAAGGGTATGAGACGCCAAAGTCGCCTCCTCTATCGCGTTTCGTGCTAACGCGCCTTTTAATTTGACCATATTGTCATCGGCTAAAAATTTACCGAATAACCGTTTTAACAGCGCTTCGCTTCCCATAAGGCGCTCCAGCACTTCCTGCATGTCTACTCCTGCGTCTTGCAGTTTTTTTTCTGCGCTCATTCTTTTTC
The DNA here is from genome assembly GCA_944383515.1 of uncultured Clostridia bacterium. Lineage (GTDB taxonomy): Bacteria > Bacillota > Clostridia > Lachnospirales > Bianqueaceae > CALWPV01. The sequence goes on along the minus strand of CALWPV010000087.1, from coordinate 29,026 downwards.
TCCTTCCAGTTTTTTATACATCTTCGCCAGCTGATCCTCAACTTCTAAAAAACAAGCAAGCAGCTTGGGATTAAACGCGCCGCATTCTCCTCCTCGGATCATGGCAATCACCTGCTCTCTGGGAAAGGCGTCTTTATAAACCCGTTTACAGCTTAATGCGTCATATACATCGGCTAAGGAAACAACCTGCGCCCAGACCGAAATTTCGTCTCCTTTTAACCCGTCTGGATACCCCCTGCCGTCCCAGCGCTCATGGTGGTGCCTAGCTATATCGCGCGCGTATCGATACGCGCTATGCTCCCGCAGCTGCGGAATGCGGCTAAGCATTTTATCGCCCTGCACCGTATGCGTCTTCATAATTTCAAATTCTTCCGGCGTTAAGCGCCCCGGCTTATTTAAAATTGTATCTGCAACCGCAATTTTTCCAATATCGTGCAATATAGAAGCCAGCGCAATCTGCGTAATCTCTTCCTCAGCCAGTCCTTCTCCCATGGAAGTTTCGCTCAAAAGATAATGCGTGATATCATGAATGCGCCGAACATGCCCGCCCGATTCTTCGCTTCGAAATTCAATTGCCGTTGCCAAGGCTTCAATCATGCCCTGATTAAGCTGTATAATGGTCTCGCTTTGACGCAGCAGATCTTCCTGCTGCCTTCTTACCTGGCTACTTAAGCTACGCCTGGCCTGAAAAAGCTCAATCACGGATTGCACGCGCCGCAAAACAATATACGGCCGAATCGGTTTACTAATGACATCCATAACGCCTAGCTCATAGGCCTGGCGCATTACCGCGTCCGTTGCCTCGGCCGTAATTAAAAACACGGGAATGCGGCTGGGTATTTTTTGCGCGGCTAACGCCTGCATAACTTCAATTCCATTTTTACGCGGCATATTCACATCTAGCAAAATAGCACATAGCTGCTCGCCATGCTCTAGAATATACGCCAGACCCGCTTCACCATCTTCGGCCTGCGCCATTTCATACTGGGAAGCAAAAATATGGCACAATATGTCACGATTGATTTCGTCATCATCGACTACCAGCAGCGTATTGCCGCGCTGCGCGCGGTACAGATTCTTTTCCATGTTGGCCCCTCTCTTCTTATGTTGTGCAGTGCTCTTCAATTTTTCTTCTCGCTTCCTCCAGCGGGACCGGCAGCGAAAAATAAAAGCCCTGCAATATGTCACAGTGATACTGTCGCAGTTTTTTTACCTGCTCTTCGGTTTCAATCCCCTCTGCCTGAATAATAAGACTTAATTGATGCCCGGTTTGAATTAAAGAATTTAAAACAACCTCGCCGCGCTCTGTCCACATATTATCGGCCAAGAATTTGTCCAGTTTAAGGCCGTCCATGGGATAGGCCTGCAAATCTCGAAACGAAGAAAAACCTATGCCAAAGTCGTCGAAGATAACGCGAATTCCCTAGCCCGCGCTCCGGATGAAACCAGCGTGACAGCACCTCGCCGCCTACCATTACTGCGGTTTGCGCCTGCACGAAGGGCTGAATATAAATCTTAAACTCACCCTTCTCCAGACCATGTGCAAACGCGTATAGCAGCGACCGATCTTCCTGGCACCGCAAACAATGCTTGGAACCACAAATTCGGTAAGGAATTTCTTGCTGACAGGCAACATAGGCACACTGCCGGGCATGGTACATAATGGCACTATAGGTAACCTCATGAGACGCTAACGCATAAATGCCGGCCGCCGCATCCCTTGCCTGCAGACTGCCGCCCGCATAGGAAAATGTACGGATTGTCTCTATCATTGTTTGAGTCCACTGTTTTATATCCTGTATTGTCTCTGCCTGCTTTACGACTATTAGATCGCCATATCCGGCCCTCAGCAGCGTGTCGGCTTCTGTAATCTGTTGTCGCAATAAAGCAACTGTAAATTGTATAAATGCGCGCGTCTTTTCTTCTCCGCCCAACCGCTCAATATGATTCATGCTAAAGTGAAAATACACTACATAATATAATAATCGGTTGCGATCGTCCATTGTGCGCAGCACATGCGTACGCAGATATTCCTGCGTGAGTAATCCACTAACCGGATCCAGCATCTGCTTTCTTTTCTCTTCCGCCAATTTCGTTCGGTAATACAGACATATTCCTATGATCAGAGCGATTAGCAAACCAACCACCAGAATAAGCACCGCTTCTTCTTTCATACTCTTTCCTTCCTTTGTCCCCAGGGGACTTTTTTTATACCCGGCGGATTCATGTCACAATAAACTATCGTCAGAAAACTTCCCTTTATGGTTTTGAACACTAAGGAAAGAAAACGCCCACGAGGCTGCGACAGAGGATTTATCCCCAATAATACCTGTTTTTTCCTTCTTTTTTGGCCTGATACGCCCTTCTATCGGCCGCATGCACTAACGTGGTATAATCGCATCCGTCTTCCGGAGCCGTGGCAATGCCAATGCTACAGGTAATACGCAGGGGTTTCACTTCCGGAAGAGACAAACTGCTGATTGTATGGCAGATTTGCTGCGCCAATTTCTTAGCCTCTTCTTCATGTTCGATATGCGTTAAAAAGATAATGAATTCATCGCCACCCGTGCGGCCCTGAAATCCCATGGGAGCACTCTGTTTCTCTAACACCCCGGCCACCTTTTTGAGAATGCGATCGCCCTGCAAATGGCCAAAATAATCATTGATCTGTTTAAAGTCGTCTAAATCAATAAATAACAAGGCCATTCTCTCGTACTTACCCTCCAGTGCCCGGCTAATTTGGTCTTTCAAGCTTTGGTGATTTAAAATACCGGTTAACGAATCCCGTTTCGCTTGTTCCTGCGCCTGCGCCAGCTCACGCAGCCGCGTCTGCTCTTCTATATAAACCGCCGTCACATCGGTGCGGGATAATAAAATCATTTGGGAGCCTCTGTCGTAGAATTTGTAGGTTAGCAATTTTCGCGTATACCCTCGTTCAGCATCCAAAACGCCGCAATAAAAAGAATGCACCCCAAATTCATTCAGCATATCTAAAACCCGAGGTAGCCGCATTTCGCGAATCACCATTTCCCGATCTTCCGGCACAACAAAGCGGCGCGCAAATTCATTCACCGCCGTTTCATAATCGCAATCCTTGGCTAAAAAGCCCTTCTTGTCAAGGCCTATACCGCCAAAAACCTCATACCGATTATGGCGCGCGTCAAGATACACAAAGAAATCACAAGTATTATAGACATACTTATCAATAATGCTTTTAAGCAGGTGCCCTTCATTGGCCTGCCGTACAAACACATACGCGTAGGGATTGTCCTCTGTATCCCGCTGAAGAAGAACCGAAATGGTCAGCCAGTTGGTTCTCTCATTGCGCACATAAGAAACTTCCACTGAAAATCGATGCTCTGGTTGATAGCTCTCACCTAAAAGCGCTTCGCTGGAAAGGCGTTCTAATAACTGAGCATATCCTTGCTCGGTTAATACCGATTTGTAGCGTTTCAAATATAATGTCCAGTCCATTTCTTTATAGACATCTTCTTTAAAGTCATGACTCTGCAAAATCATGACCGTATTCTCTATTGGATCTACCCGTAAAACAGAGTAAAACATCTGATACAAAGCTTTTCCTAATTCTTGTTCTGCGCGTTCCCTCATATAGCTTGCTGTTGCCGGTTTCACCCTTCTTCCCCCTTTTATGTTTTCCGTACCGCAAGCCCCATCTGCCAAACCAAAGCCTTTTCCTCCAATACCGCGCATAGAAAATCACTTTTATGTTTGGCAGTACACCCCAGGGCAATTTTCATTATTGTATCATACCCATTTTACCATTTCAATAACCTATGCCGGTTAAAAAAGAAATGCTGTATGAAAAACAAGCTATTCAAGCTGAATTTTCGCGCTCCCCCTCCTATTCATTTTTAGTTCCTGAAACCATTATATTGCGCCGACTTTCTTGACAAGATTCACTTGATTATGCTACAATTGTATTAAACACAAAGCGCACTGACAAAATGACTTTTTTCAAAACTCTCCCCAAGAGATTGCCAACCTAGTTTTAAAGCTTATTCATTACACAGCCGATTCTTGTTAAAGCGAAATATCTAATGAACTAATTAAGGAGAACGTAATTATGCGCCGTAAGGCTTACCCCGTATATCTGCTGTTTAAATTTTGTTTTTCCATATTATTTTCTATGGCTACCGTGCTTTCACTGGTATACCATTTAGAAGTGGTTGGTTTAAATGCCCTCCAGCTGGTGCTAGTGGGAACGGTTCTGGAAACAGCTTGTTTTGTATTAGAAATTCCAACCGGCGTAGTCGCCGATCTGTATAGCCGCCGACGTTCTATTTTAATCGGTGTTTTTTTGTATGGTATTGGCTTTATATTAGAAGGCTCACTGCCATGGTTTGGAACCGTTTTGCTGGCTCAGGTGGTCTGGGGGTGTGGCGATACTTTTATTAGCGGCGCTTTAGAAGCATGGATCGCCTCAGAAGAGCGGAAGCGTTCTATGGATACTGTATTTCTGCGGGGAAGTCAAATGGGCCAGGCAGGAAGTATTCTGGGCGTAATACTGGGCACTTTGCTTGGAAATTTAGATCTGCGGCTCCCCCTTATTGTTGCGGGAATGCTTCTTCTTGTCTTCGGTTTTGTGCTGACGGGTATTATGCCGGAAACACATTTTTCCTCTATTCGAGAGAAAAAGAATACGCTGCTTGCCGATATAGCGGGACTGTTTAAAATAAACCTGCGTTTTATGAAGGGGGCCCCCGTCCTGCTAATCTTGCTAGCTATCACTTTTTGCGGCGGTCTGGCCAGCGAAGGCTTTGACCGACTTTCCACCGCTCACTTTCTGGAAGATACAGTCATGCCAACCTTTGGCCTTTTAAACAGTGTAACCTGGTTCGGTGTCATGAATTTACTGGCCAGCGGACTAGGTGTTTTGGCTTCACAGGTTCTCATAACATATTTGCAAAAACAAAAAGCGGCCAGCCGCACCGGTGTAGTGTTTTTTACAAGTGCCGGATACATTCTTGGTTTAATCCTATTTGCATTAGGAAAGAGTTTCTGGTTTGTGCTTGTCGTATTTTTAATAACCGGTCTCATGCGCAGCCTAAAAGAACCTGTTTTAGACGCCTGGATGAACGAGCATGTGGAGGAATCCATGAGGGCTACCGTATTTTCTGCTAATGGTCAATTAAACTCTTTGGGGCAAATCATTGGCGGCCCCCTTGTCGGACTTGTGGCACAACAGGTTTCTGTCACATGGGGGCTTATCTGCACCGCCTTGTTGCTGCTACCTGTCCTTTTCCTACTTTCCGTGGCCAAACGCACAGAGAAAAATACCGTCTAAACGCCTAAAATAGAACAATCCCCGGCAGCCAACTCTTTCTTTTTTACCCCTCCTACGCTAAATTTAACCTCAAATTTATATCTTCTAAATATCTTATTCACATTTGAACCGTATACTAGTACCGTAAAAGGAGGATGGTAAACTATGCAAACCAGAGATCACCGGCGCATCGGGCAGTATTTATGGAAGCACTTAGCCCATAACGCTTCTTTTGGAAGCTCTATTCAAAAAGCCCTGTGCCGCCAAGCTTTTATATGGGGCTGCGTTGAGCCAGATATTAACTTTCTCACCTATTTTCGCAGCATGAAACACAGTAAATCGCCAAGCGGTCATCATGTACCCTATATTTTTAAACCCATTTTGAACATCTTCTTTCACTTGCAGGCAAGCCGCACGTGGCATAGCTGGCATTACTATCAGCTTGGAAAAGCCTTTCATTATATTGTTGACGCTTTTACCTTTTGCCACAATGAAGCATTTGCCGGTACTCTTGCAGAACATGCGGCCTATGAAAAGCAGCTTCACGACCATTTGAGTTCTTGGTTAACGCAGGCTCCCGCTCCCCTGCCGGTACTTCCTATGAAAAGCCTCGGCTCGTATTTTAAAAAATCTCATGACGCGTACTGTCAATGTCCCAATGCATCTACACTTGAAAATGATTGCGCTTATATGCTAAATGTTTGCGCCTGCATCTTTTTCAGCGCTCTGCTGCACCCCTACCCAGAGAATCAGACAGATCTGGTATTATTACCAAAAAACCGAGAAGGAATGCCCGTTTAATTTCGGCAAACCCTCTCGGTTTTATTTTCCTATTTTTTAGCTTTTATGACATACGATCTTCCCATTGACTAAAGCCACTTTGGCATCGCGATCACCGCGAAGCTGACCATACGCTATAAACACGCCCAGCGCCGTTAAGACCAATGGCTGTATCATACTTTCCAGCGTTTCGCTTAGAGGATGCGCTAAATAAAAACTCTGAAAGCTTTCCCATATTCCAGGCCAGGCTCCACTGGCTTCATGCAAAAACGCGGTCTGCTGCATCAGCTGTGTGGCCGCCACCCCAACCAGAGAAAGCAGAATTACCAGCGGCATCACGCCATGCCCCATGCGTCCTTTTCCCATGCGAAATCCAAAATAAGCGCCCAGAGGAATGAGCGTATAAAACCATACATAAATTCGGCCTAATAACCACAGAGAAATCAAATTAGGAAGAAGCGCCGCAGCCGCAAGAAGAATCGCCATGCATAGGGCGCCCATATAACCGCCCACGGCCGCCGAAACCGGCTTTCCATTTTTTCCTTCCACCTGCATGCTTCTGTTTACGCAGTATTGGTGTGCAGGCACATAGAATCCGTCAGCAACGGCCAGAGTATCGCAGTTTGACTCATGACAAAACGGACACTGATCAGGAACTGTTACATGCGCTTTCTGAAAGCCCTCTGTTAATAGCTGAATGCCTCGCATCAGGCGTTCATATATATTGTCATTTCGGCTGCATACGATTAGGGTTACTTTAGCGCCATGCACTTGCACCCGCCCGCTTTCCTTCAGCATTTGCTGCAGCTGCAACCGCTGCGCCCTCTTCACCGGCTTTGCAAGCAGAAAAACAGCGCTAACTGTATGTGCTTTTCTAAACGCCGGCCGCAGTACAAACGGATACCCTGCCATTTCACCGTACGCTCGATTGTCTGACACTAACATGCCCCTTGCGGCCACCTGACTTAAAAACTCCTGTGCGTTCATGGCTCTTCCTCTCTTTCCTCTCAGAACACTGATCTTTTAATTATTTTATATTTTACGCTTTCCCCTCTTCCTGCGTCAAGCAAATTTATGTAAAATCATTTTTTATTTTGATTCCGATTGCCGGGGCATATGCTCATTGCCCCACCGACAAACCGCGCTTAAAATGGGCATTAGCGATTCGCCCATGGCTGATAACGAATACTCTACCTTAGGCGGTACCTGTGGGTACTCCGTTCTAATAATAATCTGATCAGCTTCCAGCTCTTTAAGCTGATTACTGAGCATTTTATGCGTAACCTTTCCTAAATTGCGCTTAAGCTCACTATAGCGCAGCACTTTTTTCTTCCAAAGCCAAAATAAAATATGCATCTTCCACTTTCCATCGATTAAAGAAAGCGCATAGGCAAAGGGTTCTACCTTCACTTCTTGATCCTGACAGTTATCTTTTTCCATTGTAGTTCTCTCCTTTCAGGTAGTATCTATCTAAAAAGTGCGTTCTTTCCAAAGAAAGTATACTATGCTACAATCAACCTATAAGTATTATACCATAAGTTGGCGCGCAAACGCGCCAACTTAGTAAGAATTCCTTCGGAATTCTTGCGATCGTCCTGTGTGGGTATTATATTGTGAGGAGGCACCCTATTATGAATGTAGTATCAACCCCTATTTCTATTGGTTCCATGACCGTAGCCAACCGGCTTGTTATGCCGCCCATGGCTACAGGCCGCTCAGAAGAAAACGGCGCCGTAACGCCCCAGCTTTGCGACTATTACCATGAAAAATCTTTAGACGGATCGCTAGGTCTGATCATTACGGAACACAGCTACGTGAGTCCTGAAGGCAAAGCAGGCAAGGGCCAGGTTTCTGTTGCCGAAGACCGCTGCATAGAAGGTTTACGCCACCTGGCTGCCACCATTCACCATAACCAAACCAAAGTCATAGCTCAAATCAATCATGCCGGCGGGGCAGCCAATCCGGCCGTCACCGGTTATCCGGCTATGGGCCCCAGCGCCATCGCTCTTCCCCGCAAAAAGGGAGACGCGCCGCTCCCCACTGCCATGACCGGCGAAAATATTGAGGCCATTATCCAGGCGTTTGCCGCCGCCGCAGGCCGCGTTAAACAGGCAGGATTTGACGGTGTAGAAATTCACTCGGCCCACGGCTATTTGTTAAATCAATTCTATTCGCCGCTAACCAATCGTCGAACCGACCGGTATACCGGAAGTACCCTAGAGGGCCGTATTCAGCTCCACTTAGATATCATTCGGGCTGTTCGCGACGTAGTAGGCTCCGACTACCCTCTGGCTTTACGCCTTGGCGCCTGCGATTATATGGAAGGCGGCAGCACCATTGAAGACAGCGTACAAGCCTGCCAAGCGTTTGAACGCGCCGGCGTTGACCTTTTAGACATTTCCGGCGGACTTTATGGATATACTCACCCCACCTGTAAACAACAGGGCTACTTTTCTGAAATCACGGAAAAGATTAAACAACAGGTTTCCATTCCCGTTTTATTAACGGGCGGCATTACCACCGCAGACGCCGCCAACACGCTTTTAGTAGAACAAAAAGCCGATTTAATCGGTGTTGGTCGTGCCATACTGCAAAACTCGCACTGGGCAAAAGAAGCGCTTCAGGTATTATCATAAACCGGCTTTCTTTTGTTTTCCCGAATGCCAGGTTCGTATGAGGGCCGTCAAGCACCGCTCGGTTCCCAGACTGAGCAGTGTAAGACCGGCCCATACTCCCAGTGTCAAAGGCTGCGGCAGCGCCACCTGAAGAAGAGTATGGAAAATAAACACAGCCAAATAAAACCCTGCTGTCATGGTAATACAAAGGAATATGCATAAACGGTTGAAGGGCCAGCTTGCCTTAAACACCGCCTGCATGCCTACTGTTGCTACCAGTAAGTAAAAGAGTACATTCCCCTGCTCCGCAGAAATTGCCAGAGGCCCGCGCCCCAGCAGTAATACCAAAAAACACACGAGAATAGAAAGCGCATTCGGCATAGCCCTTCGCAGCACCGAGGGCAAAAAGCGCTTCGTCACTTTAGCATCGTCTGGTTCAAAAGACATGAAAAACGCCGGATACCCTTCAATTATTAAATCGATCAATGTAATTTGAATAGGAATCAGCGGAAACGGCAGATTCAGCACCAAACAGACCAGCGATAACATAATGGAATATAGTGTCTTAACAAAAAAGACGCCTGCAACCCGCGTAATATTATTCACCACCCGCCGGCCTTGCCGCAGCACCATGGGCAGAACCGAAAAATCGGAATCCAGCAATACTACCTGCGCGATTTGTCTAGCGGCGTCACTGCCCTCCGCCACAGCAATGCTGCAATCCGCTTCCCTAAGAGCCAGCAAATCATTCACACCGTCTCCCGTCATGGCAACCGTATGGCCGTTTTTTTGCAGCGCACTTACCAGCTGCTTTTTTTGCGGCGGCGTAACGCGGCCAAAAACCGCATACTCCTGAGCTGCCCGTTCAATCTCCTGCTCCTGCGTCAGACGGCTCATGTCAATCACCCGGTCCGCGCGGCAAGCCCCGCTTGCCGCGCGATAGCGGCTACTGTTTGCGGATGATCCCCAGAAATCAGTTTCAGATCGACTCCTTCTTTTCTGAAAAATGCCAGCGTTTGCGACGCGTAATTATCAAGGCCAACGTGTTCTATGACCGCGCGGCAGCGGCCGCTCACAATGAAGCTGCCCGAGAGCAGAGAGTCGCCCGGCGCTTTGGGAGTGGCATCGGATTCTCCCGTTAAAAGGGATTCATTTACTTCCACTTCCCCCGTAAGAATAACGGAATCCGAACAGACCTGCCGCCCCGCCTCCAGCTCTATGACATCTTCTTCTACCAGCTCCTGCAGCGCTACTTCCGACAGCCTGCCGTCTCGCACTACTGTTGCTCTGGGCATAGACAAAAGCGAAAGCCGATCAACCAGCTTTTTGGCGTGCAGCTCCTGCACGATACCGATTAACGTATTGAAAGCGATAATCAAAATAAATAACAGATTGGACCAGGCGCCCACAGCGGCCAAGGCCAAGGCGATCAATACGTTAAACAAATTAAACAGGGTACAGATATGATCCCGCAGAATCTGCCTTGTTGTTTTGGTTATACTTTCTGGCTCTGTATTTTGCAGTCCCAGGCTCTTTTTTTGCTCAACCTGCCGGCTGCTTAGTCCTTGCCGGGGGTCGGGATGGATTCTTGTTCTCATAGCACAGCACACTCCATTTGGTATTGTAGTACTGTCTATGATATACTGGTTTTCTTATATAAAATTAAACCAAAGATAAACTGAACTTAAACTAGCTCGTTTATTCGTACTCATTTTCTTCGGCTTTAATACAATGTACGTCGAGCCATTCGCTGTTGGGCCGGCACAAAAGCCTTGCGTCTAAATAGGCCTGCTGCAATGTTAAAATGGTTTGTCCCTGATAATTGCCCGATCTCGTTAGCTCTACAACCAAGCCGGCGTCTGCCTGATTATCTTCCCGCAGTGACAATGGCAGCATAAGGCTCATGACATTGCGCGTTGGGAAAAAGCAAGGAATCGCCGTTTTAAAGTTCCAGCGAATCTGCTTTTTGGCCAGCTCAATGGCGTCTTCAATTCGATTTCTCAGTCGGTTAAACAGCCGCGGCGTATCGGCAATGAGATCGCTCAGCTCCTGATAATGCCGCTTTTTCTGCCAATACTCTTCTGCTTTTTCAATATCTTCAATAATTTCCAGCGCTTCATACATACCATGGCATTCCTCCCGCACAAAGTCCAGAGGCAGCCGCGAAAGGTTGTCTAACAAAATATGATCGTAATCGGTATGAAGCTCCTTTTCTAAGTCGAAAAGCAAATCTTCTTTTCGTTCAAAGTAAGAGGCCGGCTGTGGTAGCGGATTAAAACAGTCCACTACGCGTTTGCCCGTACCCCGGCCTCCGGCCGTGCAAAACTCAATAAAACGCCACTGCGTACTATATTGATCGTCCGTTGTCGCTTCAAAGCAGGCAAAAATATCGTCATAATGCCGCGAAACCAGCCCTGTATTAAAAGCCGCAAAGCTATGATCGTCAGATATACAAATTTTATCTTCTAATTGCAAGCGGTAAAATGTGTATTGAATATACTGTTTTAAAATTTCATTAGGACGGCTGTTTTTCCCTTCAAACTCCCATTTTTCAGGAAGCGCCTTTTTCGCCAGCTCTTCCAAAAAGGTTGTCCACGACCCCAAAAAAGCAAAATGCTCCAGCATTTTTCCCGGATTTGTCCGGTCTGACCCGGCGTAATTTAAAAACCACCGCAGCCCCTCCGGCCGGTCCGAACGCTTAATACTGGCAATCATTGCGTTGCCTGCCATATCTTTTACGCTCAGATTAAAAACATACGCGCCGCTGCGAGAACGAATTTGGCCGCTTTGCAGCGCCTGCTCATAATCCTGACAGATTGTATCGCGCAGCGCCTGGCCCGGCTGCGCCATGGTGCCGCTCACTTCCTGGTTAAACATGGCCAGCGTTCTGGGCGGAAAATATACTTCATGATCTAACTGGCGGGGCAGATCAAAAGGCTGCTCTGCCGCCTCGCTCTTTTCTTCTGCTTCCGTCACGCCTTCTTGCCACGAAGTGACCGGATGAATGGTAATGAGTACCTGCGAAACGCCATTCATCGGTACTTCTTCCATGGACAAATAACTCAGCTCTTGCAGCATTGGCTTCATTTTGGCATATCCAAACCGCTCTTTGGCAAACCCCTCGTCATTCAGCAGCTTACTGATGGTTGCCATATGAATGGGCTGTTCCAGCGGAAAAACCGCTACCAAGGTCTGGTAAATTGCTTTTTGATCGGCTTCGGTAATGGCTAACGGTGCGGCAGCCTTTTTTTCCTGCGGTTCCTGCGGCTCGGGCTGCTCTGTTTGCTTCTTCGCTTTTCCGCCTTCCGCGGCCGGTTCCCACGCATGCAGCGTAATTTCCTGCTGCGGGTTTTGCCCCAGCACAATTTCTTTCACAGAAACAAATTCTGAAAGCTCCGCCATAAAGGGTTTAATTTTGGGGTAGCCAAATTCCCGATTGCCCAGCTTTTCACGATTCAGCAGGCCAGCCACACGCGCCATGGGATAGGCCACCTCTTGCTCCAGATTGTCTTTTAAACACTGATAAATTTTCTGTTTATCTTCCTGCGTCAGCATACAAATCTCCCTTCTGTTATAATAAAATCCTCTCGATTAACACAAAAAAAGCAACCGACTGAATTCAATCGGTTGCCTTGCCCCTAGTGCGGATGAAGGGACTCGAACCCCCATGATATTGCTATCACTAGAACCTGAATCTAGCGCGTCTGCCAGTTCCGCCACATCCGCTCAACGTCCTTGTTTACCGCGAGAACTAATTTCTCGCAAGGACGTTTATTATAATATCACATGTACGCCTTCCTGTCAACTACTTTCTGAAATTTTTTCATATATGTTATGAAGACAAAATGGGAAGCAGCGTAACCAGACGCACACCAACCTCTTCCAGCGCTTTCGTCAGCTGCTCTTCTACCCGGCTGCCCTCTGCTTTAGAGGTAAACACAACAACGTCGTAAAAATCATTGACTTTATCTTTTGTCACAAGCTTGTCAATATTCAGTCCTGTATCGGAAAGCACTTTCGTGACCGCCGCCATAACGCCCAGCGTATCCGGCACCGCCAAATGCATATAATACTGAGTATAACGCTCGTCCAGCTGTTCAAAAGCCGGAATAGGCCCTTCTCCGCTCATGGGCTTTCGCTGACAGATAAGAGCGTTTAAAATATCGTCAAACATGGCGCTTGCTGTCGGTTCTTTTCCCGCGCCCTGGCCAAAAAACGCCAGATGCCGCGTTAATTCTCCATTCACAATAATAATATTGTGATTGTCGTTGATCTTGCCCAAAATAGAATCCGCCTTAACCAGGCAGGGGCCCACATGATACTGCAGGCTTTCGCCCTGATCTTCTATGCTGAAAATCGGTTTAATGCTGTAGCCCAGCTCCGAGGCCACCTGCATATCAAACAAACCAATCACGCGAATTGATTTGGGCGTAACCTTGCGCGGATCAAAATACTTCTCAAAACAGAACATAGAAAGAATCACCGCTTTATAGAGCGCGTCGTACCCGTCTACATCGTCGCTGGGATCATTCTCGGCATAGCCGCAGGCCTGCGCCTGCGCCAGCGCCGTGTGGTAGTCCTGCTTTTCCTCTAGCATTTTAGAACAGATAAAATTAGACGTGGCGTTAACAATTCCCGATACCTTTTTTACTCTTTCGCCGTAAAAACAGTTTTCCAAAATTTTCGCAATTGGAATGCCGCCGCCCACCGTAGCGTCGTATTGAATCATAACCTGATTTTCTTTCGCCATCCAGAGCAGCTCCGGACCATACAGCGCCAAGGTTTTTTTACTGGACATAATCACGGTTTTCCCCTTTTGCAGCGCCTGTTTGACATAGTCCAGCGTTTGCCCCGATCCATTGCCGCCAATACACTCGGCAATCACCGAAATCTCTTCGTCTTCCAGTATGTCTTCAATGCGGTTGGTTAGCGTAAGCCCCTTCACGTCGACATTTCGCTTCTTGGTTAAATCTCTGACAAAAACTTTTTTAATGCTAAGCCGAATTCCGTATTCGTTCTCCACTCGTTTGGCGTTAGATTGAATAATATATACCAGCTCCGCGCCGATCGTTCCCAGTCCCAGTACTCCAATTTGTACTTCTTGCATCTGCACTACCTCCTCTTCCGTTTACGGCTCATACCGCTCCAGCTTCGTTGAACGTCTGACCATGTCTCGGCCCTGCTGCAATGAACCCAGCTCGCCCAGCGCCACCATTTGCAGCAGTATATTCCCCAGCGCTGCCGCTTCTACAGGACCAGTTACCACCGGCACCCCTGTCACCTGTGCCGTAAGCTGGCAGAGCAGCGTATCCTGAATACCGCCGCCCACCATATGCAGCGTATCTGGCTGGCAGCCGGTAATGGCGCGCATCGCGTCAAGGCAGCCCCGATATGTTTCTGTCAGGCCTTGATATACCGCCGCCAATATCTGGCCCCGCGTCTGCGGCTCTTTACCATAATGCGCGGCGCAGTAGGCCCGAATGGCCTCTTCCATACTGCTTGGCGCGACAAAGGATGCGTCTTCCGGATCTATACGAAACTCACCGCCTATGGCCTGCCGAGCCAGCTGAATCATTGCCGGATATTCCATGTGCCACTCTTTGCGCAGCTGCTGTACCACCCACAGACCGCTAATGTTCTTTAAATACAATGTTTTTCCGTCTGCGCCGCCTTCATTGGTGAAGTCGGCCTGATAGGAGCTTTCACCCGTCCACGGGTTTTCTGTTTCAAGACCCAGCAATGACCATGTGCCGCTGCTTAAAAACGCATGCGTCTGGCTTTCAAACGGAGTTCCCGCCACGGCCGAAGCCGTATCATGACTGGCTACCACGGCCACCGGAATAGCCGAAAGCCCCGTTTCTTCCTGCACCGCCGGGGTAAGCGTCCCTAGCACCTGCCCGGGCCTGCGAATCTCCGGAAGCAGCGCGCGCAGGCTAGGCGCCGGTCCGTCGGAAAACTGTTTTTCCAACTCGGCCAAAATATCCGGCGACCAATCCCGCTTGCCAGCATCTAGCAGCATAGAAGTGGAGGCTATCGTATATTCGCACGAAACCTCTCCCGTCAGAAAATAAGCCAAAAGATCCGGCATCCATAACAAATGCTTCGCGGCCCGCAGCAGTTGCGGCCGCCTGGTTATATCGTAATATAACTGAAACGCCGTATTCAGAGCCATTTTTTGTAAACCGGCAATCGCATAGATATCCCCAAAGTTCACATTCCACTCTTCCATAGCTTCTTGGTTTTTGGGATCGCGATAACAAAACGGAAGACCCAGAAGCGACCCGTCAGCACCTATATACCCATAGTCCACACCCCAGGTGTCGATGCCGATGCACACGGCCTCCACCGGCAGGCGGCTTATTTTTTTAAGCCCTTCTTTCATTTGCTGCAGCAAATACGGCACGTCCCAATATAGCCGCTGCCCCATCGATACCGGTCCGTTCGCGAAACGATGAATCTCTTCCATTTGTAACGCCTCGCCCTGCCGGTATCCCATCATTAACCGCCCCGACGAAGCCCCCAGATCAAACGCCAGATATACCTTTTTCATCTTTCACCTCGTGATAAGAATAAGTTATCTGTATTGTACCTGATTCACCGCCAAAAATCAATGCCTTAGCTACCCAGCATAATTATCCGCTGCGCCACGGCCTGGCAAAACGCTTTTTCATGCGATACAACAATGAGCGCGCCGTGATAAGAGCGCAGCGCTTCTATCAGCGCCTCTTTGGCCTTTTCATCGAGGTGATTCGTAGGTTCGTCTAAAATCAAAAAAGAATGCGGCGCAAGGCTCATACTCGCCAGCTTCACCTTCGCCTGCTCCCCACCGGATAGCGTTACCATTTCTTGCCGCATATGCTCACGTTTCACCGCTGCGCGTGCGAGCGCGCCCCTTAGCTCCCCTTCTCTCCGATCTGGAAAAAGGCGGCGCAAATAAGAGAGCGGCGTTACCTGCCTCTCCCACTTCGTCTCCTGCTCAAAATACGCAATACTCCCTGCCCTGCATAAATAAAAAAAGCCGTCCAGTTTGGGCAAACGCCCCATCAGCGTATTTAACAGCGTCGTCTTTCCCACGCCGTTAAAGCCGCAAATGGCCACGCTCTCCTCGCTTTTCATTTTAAATGTAAGCGGCGGCAAAAGCGGCGTTTCATAGCCAATTTGCAAATTCTTTACTTCCAAAACAACCTGCGGCGCCATACGAATGGCCGGAAACCGAAACTGCGGCGCTCCCGTACTGGCCGGCGGCGCGATTCGCTCCATCTTCGCCAGCGCCTTTTCGCGGCTCTTCGCCATGGCCGCCGTCGAGGCGCGCACCTTGTTGCGCGCAATGTAAGTCTCTAGCTTTTGAATTTGTTTTTGCTGACTCTCATAGAGCCGCAGCTTCTGCTGCCTATTAAACTCTTTTTGCCGCATGGCGGCCAAAAAACTGCCGCGATAGGTAGTGATTTTGCCGAATGCAAGATCGCTAATGCACTGACTGATCGGTTCCAAAAACTCTTGATTATGCGACACTACAATAAACGCGCCGGGGTAGTTTTGCAAAAACTGAATCAGCCACTGTATTTGCTCGGCGTCTAAAAAGTTGGTGGGTTCGTCCATCAGCAGTACATCGGGTGACTCCAATAATAATTTGGTTAAAATCACTTTTGCGCGCTGACCACCGCTAAGCTGCGCCATGGGAGTATCGTACCCCATGGCATACACACCTAACCCCCGGGCTATGCGCTCCATTTGATATTCTATTTCGTAAAATCCTTCGCGTTCCAGCGTTTCTTGCAGTCTGGCCGCTTGCTGAAGCAGCGCCCCCTGGTCCTGATTTTCGGCGGCCTGCTGGTATTTTTCCTCCATTTGACGCTCTACTTGATACAGCCGCTCATGGGCGCTCTTTAAATATTCGTGAATGGTTTCTAGCGGATTCAGCCTAGCCTGCTGATCCAGATACCCCAGCCGGTAACGAGGGGCAATCCACAAACTGCCTGCATCGGGCAGAAACGTTCCCATTATGATTTTTAATAACGTACTTTTACCGGCCCCGTTATCGCCAATCAGTCCCATATGTTCTCCCGCGTTTAAGCGCAGACTCGCATCTTGGTACAATATGACATCGCCAAACGCGTGAGATAAATGTTCCATTTCTAAGATACTCATGATCGATTCTCCTTTTGCTCCGCTTGCTTACGAATGATTTTATAAATGCTGGATTTACAAAGGCAATACCCTGCAGAGAGATCTTCGACTCTGACTCCTTGCTGGTATTTTTGGTAAATCTCCCGATTGCGCTCGGACAGTTCCCGGCGAATTCCGGTATTGGTGCCCCACGCTTTCTTTTGCTCATTCGTGGGAATATAGAGATATCCCCCCGTAATAAAAGCCTGAATCTGCTCAATGAGTTCTTTAGGTAGTAATTCTTCTGCATTGATATATTTCATACGATTTGCTCCTTTTCTTATTCGTTCCGATCAGAAGCAAAGCTCAAATATGTCCGCAGAATGGCTTAAAGCCTGACTGAACTATCTTGTACGAAATCTGAAATACATTTCACAAAGATTTCATTTCTTTAGCCATACAAAGCGGAAGATACACCGTGAGCTTTGCATGGCTTTTGACAATGGTTGTATAGTACGGTAACATACAAATAAACTCCTTTCGTTTCTTTTAACTGGCGCACTGCGCCGCTAGACTTTAGTATAACATACTTTCGCGTTTACAGGATAGAGAAAATAATAATAAACAACTTTTCCAAAGCGGGGATCGCCAACGCGCTGAACATATGGTATAATGCCCACACAGGAGAGCCGCCCTTTTTTACCAGTAAAACCTCCATGCCCATACGTGGCATGCCCATACGTGGCATGCCCATATTTGGTATTTCCTATGCAGGCATGCCCGCGTGGAACATGGCTCTAACATAAACACATAACTCAACAAGGAGACAAACTATGCATTACATTGATTTTCATTGTGACACCCTAATGATGTTTGGACGTGAATCCGGCGCCGCAGAGGCTGCCCCTTCCCTGTATCAAAACGACAAATCCGTAGATCTTGTGCGCATGAAGGCCGGCGGCTGCGCAGCACAGTTTTTTGCTACCTTCATGCCGCCCAAAGTTCACATGCAGGCGCAAGGGATCGATGACGAGGTGTTCCGCAGCCGCTTATATAACGGTCTCATGGATACCATTCGCGAGCATGCCGATTTAATTGGTTTCGCGCGTAACTTTGAAGAGTACAAAGCCAATCGTAACGCCGGCCGTATCAGCGCTTTTTTAACCTTTGAAGACGGCCGCATGGTGGAGGGCAGTCACGAAAAGCTGGCAGCTTTTTATGACATGGGCTATCGCCTCATTTCCTTTACATGGAATTTTCCGAACTGCTTCGGCTATCCCAACTCTTCGGATCCTCAGGAAATGCAAAAAGGACTGACACCGTTTGGAATGGAGGCCGTAGAGCAAATGAACCGGCTGGGCATGATTATTGACGTCTCCCATCTGTCGGACGGCGGCTTCTACGACGTAGCCCGCACTACGCAAAAACCCTTTGTCGCCAGCCATTCCAATGCTCGCGCTCTCACGCCGCACCAAAGAAACCTAACCGACGATATGATTCGGCTCTTAGCGGAAAAAGGCGGTGTCATGGGCATTAACTTTGCGCCAGAATTCATTGGCGAAACCATACACGATACGGCCAGTACCGTAAAGCGCATCGGCGATCATGTGCAGCATATTGCAACGATTGCCGGCATTGAAACCGTGGCTCTCGGTTCTGACTGGGACGGCATTCGTGGCGACCTGGAAGTTGCCTCTCCTCTGGATATATACAAAATCTTTGACGAGCTCTCCCGCCGCGGATTTTCAGACGACGCCATAGAAAAATTTGCCCATGGAAACGCAGAGCGCATTCTACGGGATGTGCTATAATAGCAAGGCTCGCCAATCATTGACATGAAAAAGCGCTGTCAGATCACGGGATATATATCCTGGCACCTGACAGCGCTTCTTTATCGTTGTTTTAATCTCTCACCGATGCAGCAGATTGGCAAGACACTCTACTGCCGCCTCTTCGTCTTCTCCCTCGGCTATAACGGTTACTTCATCGTCTTCCATAAGGCCTAAGGACGTCGTACCCATAATACTTTTGGCATTAACCTTCTTCTCTTGCATTACGATTGAAATCAGGCTGCCAAACTGGCTCGCCCTTTGCACGATCATTGTTGCCAGCTCAAACTCGTGATCTTTGGAATGAGTGATTGTCACTTTCTTTTCTACCATGGTAGTCCTCCATCATTTTGTTTCATGACTCTGATTTCGCAGTTCTTCCGCGATCCTAGACAGCTTACGAAGTCTGTGGTTGACCCCAGATTTGCTAACCGGCGGGTGTAGCAGCTGTCCTAAATCTTTTAACGGCAGATCTTCATTATCCAGGCGAATATGCGCCATTTCAATCAGTACTCGCGGTAATTGATTTAAAACGCCCTTTTGCATCAGGTACTGAATGTCATTAACCTGTTTCACCGCCGCGCCGATCGTTTTATTCAGATTCGCCGTTTCGCAATTAACCTGTCGGTTAATCTTGTTTCTTACATCCTTGACAATGCGGACATTCTCCAGCTCCATGAGCGACTGGTGCGCTTTCATAACCGAAAGTACATCCACAATCTGCTCGCCATCTTTCAAATACAAAACGTAAACCGCTCGCCCTCGGGGCCTAACGCGCTCCAAAATGCGCGACTCAATCTCAAAACCGCGTAAAAAGTCTTGTAGTCTCTCCGCTCTCTCGTGATCTTCGCTAAGAAACTCAATATGATAATTTTTCCGCGGGTCATTGATCGAGCCACTGGCCAGAAACGCACCTCGAATATAGGCTTTTCGGCAACAGTTTTTCTGCAGCATCTCGTCGGGCATTTTCAGGCTAAGAGTACGTACCCCTGCCTGCTCGCTTACGAATCCGACATCGTGCAAAATACGATGTATTACCGCCGGTTCCTTTAAAGAAATGCTATACTGTTTAACCTTGCCGGTTCCTTTGCCATACTGGCACAAAATGTCCGTATCTATATTAAACGTTTTTTGCAGTAAAGTAAAGACTTTTTTGATAACCGCGCTACTTTCGCTATCAATTTTTATCGTGGGTAATTCTAACTGTATTTCACTGCAGCTTTCCAGAATTGCCGCAAGCTCCGCCAGCCGGCAATGCCTTGCCTTGCTGACATGCTCCGCTAGCTCCGCTTTTACCTGAGAAGAAAACGACACGCCTTACCCTCCTTCACCGGATCACATCCAGCCCGCGAGGCGTAAGGTAACGGATCTCAGGAATCAATTCAACCTGGAATTGCTCTTTTATTTTCTTTTGGATCACGCGAATCAGCTGAAGTACGTCTTGACAGGTAGCGCCGCCGGCATTCACAATAAATCCGGCGTGCTTGGGAGACACCATGGCGCCGCCCACTTGATACCCCTTCAGGCCAGCCTGTTCTATCATAGGCCCCACATAATGTCCTTCCGGTCTCTTAAATACGCTACCGGCACTGGGCATTTCCACCGGCTGCTTTGCGTTTCTTTGTTCTGCTAGTTCCCGCATCCGCTCTTTAATAAGGGCGGGATCCTTTTTCTCCATTTGCAAAATAGCTTTAATGACAATCCAGGATTTACGCTGCAGAATACTGGATCGGTACCCCAGCTGCAGCTCGCTGCGATCTAAATGTTTTATTTTTCCTAGCATATCGACCACGGTGACTTCCTGTATAATATCCTTCATTTCACCGCCATAGGCCCCTGCATTCATATAAACAGCGCCGCCCAGAGTTCCCGGAATACCGCTGGCAAACTCCAGACCCCCAAGCCCCTTTTCGGCCAGCATTTTTGCCAGCGCCGACAGCGTGACTCCGCACTCTGCCTCTACAATCAGGTCTTGAAAGCGCACTTTCCGAAAATCGCTGTCTAACCGAATAATAACACCCTGAAACCCCTCGTCACTGGCTAAAATATTGCTTCCTTTACCCAGGACCAAACTCTTCAGATCGTATTCTCGGCAAACCGCCATGATTTCTTTCAGTTCATCTATATGAGAGGGCGTTACAACATAAGCGGCAGGACCGCCAATTCGGAAGGTAGTTAAATTGGCCAACGGAAAATTAACCTGTACGCGCCAATCGCCTACAATTCTGCTAAACAGTGATGCGATACGCTCTTCACCATTCATGCTTCGCTCTCCTTTCAAGATTATGGACTATAGCTTATTATATACTAATTCAAACTCAAAAACAATAGCTTCCCGTTGAAGATAAAATCCGGCTGGCGGCCGGTCTTTCATGCAATAGTGATAAAAACTGCCGCTTATGCAACCCCGTGTCATAATCCACGATTGCATAAGCGGCAGCCTATGTTCGTTTTACAATGTATAAATATATTTGTATTAGACTTCGCGCGTTTTGCCGAGCATTGCAGCGCCAATCACACCCGCATGATTGCCTAATTTGGCAATTACAACCTGCGTTTTCGTAACCCCGCCGAAAATTTCTTTTTTAAGTTCCTTTTTAACAGGATTCAGCAGCTTGTCTCCCTGCGCGCTGGGGCCGCCGCCAATAATCAGATACTCCGGCTGGAATACGTTAATGGTATTGCCCAGACCTACCGCCAGATAATGCGCGTACTCCTGAATCGCCTCTTTCGCATATTCGTCGCCTGCATCCGCCGCGTCAAATACATGCTTCGCGTTCAACTGGCGCAGATCGCCGTCCACTTGGTCGTAGATCTTAGACTCCGGATGCTGCACCGCTTTCTCGCGGCCCATACGAATGAGCGCGGTTGCCGAGCTATAAACCTCCCAGCAGCCTTTACGCCCGCATGTACAGGGCAGTCCATCGGCCACAATCACCTGGTGTCCCATTTCTCCGCCGCCAAAAAACGCGCCCGAGAAGATTTTACCGTCAATAATAATACCGCCGCCCAGGCCTGTGCCCAGCGTAATGGTAATCGCGTTGCGGCTGCCGCCGCCGGCTCCAAACATAGCCTCGCCCAGCGCAGCCACATTCGCGTCATTCTCCAAGTAAACCGGCACCGGAATCGTCTCTTTCATAATATCGACCATAGGAACATTGACAAAATCCGCAAAGTTCGCCGCAAACATAACTTTACCTTCTATGGGATGGATCGCTCCGGGAGAACCGATACCAACCGACTCAATATCATGAATATCCATATTTTGGCTGGCCACCAGTTCCAATACCAGATTGGCCATATCCTGCACTACCTCACGGTTCGGACGCTCTCCTCTGGTAGGAATGCTTTTTTCGCAGATAATCTCGCCCGCATCCGTTACCAGGGCTCCTTTAATCGTGGTACCGCCTAAATCAATTCCTGCGTAAATCATGCTTTTCTTCCTTTCCGCCCCTTTCAAGGGCACCCCCATGACAGGGTATGCATTTTTCTATCTATTCTTCTGGAGTTTGCCTTCTTATCTGATCCGTTTTTCTCAGCATTTCTCTTTCTTGCCGGCGGCGCCGAATGTTTTCGTTCACTCGTTGCCGCAGTTCCTCAGCCGCGCTATAACCCATTTTTTTCTGTCTGTGATTCAGCGCCGCCGATTCAATTATAATTGCCAGATTTCTTCCGGGCCTTATCGGTATTGAATAGCATACCACATCTGTGCCCAAAATGTCAATGGTTTCTACCTCGAGCCCTACGCGGTCGTACTGCTTATACCGATCCCACTGCTCCAGCTTAATTACCATATCGATCGACTTAGTCAGCCGCACCGACTGCACACCAAATAGCTCTTTTACGTTTAATACGCCAATGCCGCGCAGCTCGATCAAATTCTGAATCAGCTCTGCGCCTTGCGCCATCAGCTCCTCGTCCGAAACCTTCCGTACTTCTACCACATCGTCCGCCACCAAGCGATGCCCGCGCTGTACCAGCTCCAGCGCCGTTTCGCTTTTGCCAATACCGCTTTCGCCCATAATGAGAACGCCCTCGCCAAAGCAATCGACCATAACGCCATGCAGCGACGTGCGCGGCGCCATTTCCGTACGCAAATACTGAATGAGATCTGCCGAAAATCCATTAGTCGGTTGATCCGTTGAAAAAATCGGTACATCGTTTTGAACCGCTAATTCCAAAATGCCTTCTTCCCTAAAGGCGTCTAGGTCTCGGCATAGAATTAAACACGGAATATCGGTCAAGAACAGCCGCTGAAACATGTCGCGCCGCTGCTCCCTGCTGAGCGAAAGCAAATAAGAATACTCTACTTTTCCGATCAGCTGTACCCGTTCCGCGTCAAAATACTCGTAATACCCTGCCAGCTGCAGGGCCGGTCTATTGATATCAGAGTGCTGAATCCAGCGATCTTTCAGATCAAGCTCTGGCGTTAAATTTTTTAATGAAAACCGTTCTACCATCTTGGTCATTTCGATCGCAAACATACCGCCACTCCCTTCTCTTTCGTATAGTTCACACAAAATTGATTGTATCACAACTCCCCGTGCGATGCAATAGTTAGCCGTGTAAAACCTATGAAAAAAGGCTGGTGCATCCTTTGGGATACCCAGCCCCTTTCTCACAAAACCATACGCGCTACAAAGTAAACCACCAGCGCCACCACATACGCAGCCCCCGTTTGATACAGCGCATTACCAATCGCGCCTTTCCACGAACCCATTTCACGTTTCGAGGCAGCAAAGGCCGCTACACAGGGCATATACAAAATCGTAAACGTCAAAAACGAAAGCGCTCCCGCCGGGCTCAGCATACTCTGCAAAATCACCGAAAGCTGCCCGTCACTCGCCGCGCCCGTGAGAACGCTCAGCGTACTCACCACCGACTCTTTCGCCGAAAAGCCAGTTAAAATTGCCGTAGCCGCCCGCCAGTCGCCAAACCCCAGCGGTTTAAACAGTGGCGCTACAACGCCGCCAATCGACGCCAAAATGCTTTGCGCACTATCTTCCACATATTGCAGCGACCAGCTAAAGCTCTGCAGCACCCAAATAACAATCGAGGCCACAAAAATAATGGTAAAGGCCTTCCGCAGAAAATCCTTCGCTTTTTGCCACATATGCAAAAGCACACTCCGCGCGCTCGGCAAGCGATAGGCCGGCAGCTCCATAACAAACGGCACCGGCTTTCCTTTATACACCGTACTCTTCAAAAGCAAGCCCGATCCAATCATGACAAGAATGCCCAGCACATACATGCCAATCATAACCAGCCCCGCGTGGCGGGGAAAAAAGGCGGCGGTAATCATGCCATAAATGGGCAGCTTCGCGCTGCACGACATAAACGGCGTTAGCAAAATCGTCATCTTCCGGTCACGCTCACTCGATAGCGTACGCGTTGCCATAATGGCCGGTACGCTGCACCCAAAGCCCACCAGCATGGGAACAAAAGAGCGCCCCGAAAGCCCAATTTTACGCAGCAGTTTGTCCATGACAAACGCCACGCGCGCCATATACCCACTGTCTTCCAGCAACGAAAGAAAGAAAAACAGCAGCACAATAATAGGCAAAAAGGACAGAACGCTGCCCACGCCGGCACAAATTCCATTCACAACCAGCGACTGTAGCCAAGGCTGCACGCCGGCCGCTTCCATTCCCGTTTGAATCACACCGGTAAGCGCGTCAATACCCGCCCCCAGCAGGTCTTGCAGCGGCGCCCCGATCAAATCAAAGGTAAGCCAGAAAATCAGCAGCATAACACAAAGAAAAATCGGAATCCCCAGCACCTTATGCGTTAAAACGTGGTCAATCTTTTCTGAACGCTTCTGTTCTTTGGTATCGCCATGTTTTACCACGCACTCGCGGCAAACGCCTTCAATAAAGCTATACCGCATGTCTGCCAGCGCCGCTTCCCTATCGGTGCCCAGCTTTTCCTCCATGTTCTCAACAACATGCTCAATAATATGTTTTTCATTATCGGTTAGCTGCAAGGCCGCCATAGTCGGCTCATCGCCTTCAATCATTTTAGTCGCCGCATAACGGCGGGGCAACCCCTGTTTAGCCGCCTTTTGCTCGACAATATGGGCAACCGAATGAATTGCCACATGCACTTCGCCTTCACAAAAGTCCATTCTCGCCGGTTTCTGTTTGGCCTTGGCCACTTCCAGTACCTGATGCACCAGCTCCGTAATTCCTTCATTTTTCGCCGCCGAAATGGGCACTACCGGCACGCCTAAATGCTCTGCCAGCGCCTTCACTTCAATTGTATTGCCGCTGGCAATCACTTCGTCCATCATATTCAGGGCAATCACCATGGGCGTATCTAACTCCATAAGCTGCAAGCTTAAATACAAATTACGCTCAATATTCGTTGCGTCAATAATGTTAATAATGGCATCAGGATGCTCCTGAATAATAAAATCCCGCGTTACCACCTCTTCCGCCGTATACGGAGAGAGCGAATAAATACCCGGCAGATCCACAACCGAAGCTTCTTTATAGTTCTTAAGCTGCCCCTCCTTTTTTTCTACTGTTACACCGGGAAAATTGCCAACATGCTGATTGCTCCCCGTTAGCGCGTTAAACAGCGTTGTTTTACCACTGTTCTGATTGCCGGCCAGCGCAAATAAATAACTCATGCCCCAGCCTCCCGCAAATTAATTTTAGCCGCGTCCTCTTTCCGAATACTGAGCAAATACCCACGCAGCGAAAGCTCAATCGGGTCGCCCATGGGCGCCATTTTCTTTACCATAACACGCGTTCCCGGCGTCAGCCCCATATCTAACAAACGCCGGCGCAGGGCTCCTTCGCTATAGACGGCTTCAATCACACCGCCTTCCCCTGGCTTTACTGTATCTAAAGTCATTGTAACCTCCATTCCGAATTGCTGCGTAAACAAGCAGCGCCATACGCCAATTGTTCACACCATTCTTCTCAAAAGTTAGTTTGTATTAACTATCAAGATTGTACGACCAGTTTTGTGCTTTGTCAAGACAAAAGTTAGAATATGCTAATTTCCCTACCAAACAAAAAAAGAGCTCTCTTTCTGCCGTATTCCTCGGGGAATACAGTTTATCTCTGAAAGAAAGCTCTTTTTAACAGCTAATCCTTATTCTTTATGAGGCAGCTTCTCGATCGCTTCTAACGTATCATTTAGCCAGTCGCCATTTAAGGTTTCTACCGCTCCGCGGTCAACCGCCGTAGCAATTTGCGGATCAATCGGAAGTTTACCCAGCACCTTAAGACCGTTACGCTGCGCGATATCTTCCACATGGCTCTCGCCAAATACCGAGATCTTTTTGCCGCAGTCCGGACATTCCAGATAGCTCATGTTTTCAACAATACCGATAATCGGTACATTCATCATAGCGGCCATTTTTACCGCTTTAGAAACAATCATGGAAACCAGATCCTGCGGAGACGTAACAATCACAATGCCGTCAATGGGCAGAGACTGGAACACGGTTAACGGCACGTCGCCGGTACCGGGCGGCATATCTACTACCAGGCAGTCAATATCCTCCCATACTACCTCAGACCAAAACTGTTTAACCGTGCCCGCAATAATGGGACCGCGCCAAATAACCGGGTCGGTTTCCCCATTCAAAAGCAGGTTAATACTCATAATATCAACGCCGCCGGCACTTTTCACCGGAATCAGGCCGTCGTCGTTAGCCGTAGCACGGCTGCGCAGACCAAACGCTTTGGGAATGGAAGGTCCCGTAATATCCGCGTCTAAAATACCGGTATGAATGCCCTTTTTCTGCAGGCCGCTCGCGATTAAACTGGCAACCAGCGATTTGCCGACACCACCTTTACCGCTTACGACACCAATCACCTTTTTCACACTGCTTTTAGGATTGGGCGCCTCTAAAAAACTTTTAGGATCTCTGGCGTCACAGTTGGCTTCGCAACTGGAACAATCATGGCTGCAATTTTCGATTGCTTCGCTCATTGTCAACACTCCTATCTTTTTGAATTTATCTTGTGAAATCTTTTCTTGCCTTATACATGAACAGCGTACTCATTATACTCCTTTTCCCGCTTTTTGTCCAGATAGGGCAACAAAAAAGCTGCCTACCGCTATAACAAAATGCTACCGGTATGACAGCTCTACGAAGGTGCCACCCAGATTTGAACTGGGGATAGAGGTGTTGCAGACCTTTGCCTTACCACTTGGCTATGGCACCAGATGACCCGTGGGAGAATCGAACTCCCGTTACCGCCGTGAAAGGGCGATGTCTTAACCGCTTGACCAACGGGCCGTAACAAGCTTCTTTCATGTGAAGCGGGTTTTAGTATAGCATACCGGTACAGGTATGTCAATACCTTTTTTCAAAAAAATTCACAACATACTGTCCGCCACTCCCGGATTCCTCCCTAGACAAAACACAGAGCATGTGATAAGATAACGATAGCAAGCGGCATGACAGTATATCGTCCTGCCCTTACACGAGTTCACAGCGCTACTGCGCTTCGGAATGGAGGATTTTTATGCAAGTTTCTGAACGTTTTTTAAAGTACGTCGCGATTGACACCACGTCCGATCCCGACTCCACCACCTTTCCCAGCACCGCCGAAAAGCAGCTGGCCTTTGCCGACATGCTGGTGCAAGAAATGCAGGAAATGGGCATTACCGATGCCGCCCGCGACACATACGGATATGTTATGGGCACCATTCCTTCTACCATAAAAGAGTATCAAGGACCGGTTTTAGGGTTAATTGCTCACATGGATACCGCCTGTGACGCTCCTGGCGCCCATATCAAGCCCCGCGTCATTGAGCAGTACAACGGCGAAGACATTGTACTCAACGCCGAAAAAAATATCGTCATGAAAACAGCCGATTTTGAAAATCTGGCGCAGTACAAGGGGCAAAGCCTCATCGTAACCGACGGCACCACTCTGCTGGGCGGCGACGATAAAGCCGGCATAGCCGAAATACTGACGGCCGCCGAGTACTTCTTAGCCCATCCGGAGATCGCGCACGGCCCCATTCGCATCGGCTTTACTCCCGATGAAGAAGTAGGACAGGGCGTTGCTCACTTCGACGTTGCCGCCTTCGGCGCCGATTTTGCGTACACACTGGACGGTGGCGAGCTGGGCGAGCTGGAATACGAAAACTTCAACGCCGCCTCCGCTACGGTCGAATTCACGGGGATTAGCATTCACCCTGGTTCGGCTAAAAACAAGATGCTAAGCGCCATGCTGGTTGCCATGGAGTTTCAGAGCATGCTGCCCGTTTATGAAAAACCCGAAAATACCGAGGGCCGCGAGGGCTTCACCCATTTAATCGGCATGGACGGCTCTGTAGAACACGCGAAACTAAAATACATTATCCGCGATCATGATAGAGCATTATATGAAAAGAAAAAAGCGTTTATGCATACCATTGCCGAATATTTAAACCATAAATACGGCGAAGGCACCGTTACCCTGACGGTAGAAGATTCTTACTTTAATATGCGCGAGCAAATTGAGCCCCATATGTTTTTAATCGATCACGTTCTCAAAGTATACGAAGAACTGAATATCGAGCCCAAAATCGTTGCCATTCGCGGCGGCACCGACGGCGCGCGCCTTTCATTTATGGGACTGCCCTGCCCCAACCTGGGCACCGGCGACCATAATGCACACGGCCGTTTTGAATTTGTATGCGTACAAAGTATGGAAAGCATGGTACAAGTAATCATTAAGCTGGCCGAGCAGTTCGCACGCTAATCGGCCCACCCTAAAAAACCGGGCAGGGACTGAATTCTTACGAATTCTTCCTTGCCCGGATTTTTTTGTATAACAGTTATATAGAACGACCGCAAGAATCCTCTCAGGATTCTTGCTAAGTTTGGCGCGAAGCGCCATACTTATGCGCCAAACTTATAGTACATATGGCAAAAAGTATGGCAGCTGCTTTTGCCACCACGGCCAATCATGATTTACGTCGTAACCCCAGTAGTCGACCCAGGCCGCAATCTGTTTTTCCCGCAAAACCTGGTCTAATATCCGTGTGCTGGCCAGCAAAGGCTCCTCCCAGGCCCCCTGCCCTACGCAGATTATAATTTTACACTGCGCATACAGCTGAAAATAGGGGTGTCCCTGCGGCAGCCCCCGCAGGCTCTGAATGGGTGAGTTTAAATAAACCAGTTCATCGCTATATCCCGCATACATGTCTACCGTATCATAAACGCCGCTCAGCGCAATGACGCTGTCAAATACATCCGGACGTCTAAAAAAGAAATTGGCGGCGTGGTATGCGCCCATGCTCACGCCCGTTGACAATATGGCCTTGCCGCTGGTATTTTCTGTACGAATCCAGGGGATCAGTTCTTCCATAATATAATCGTACCACGCTTCGTACCGGCGGATGCGCCCATATGGATCTCCCGTTACGTCCGAAACGGTCTCCTCGTCCACGCTGTCTAC